>JANQFA010000009.1 GCA_028278065.1 Myxococcota bacterium | reverse complement strand
CGGGCGACGGCCTCGGGGTAGAGGTCCAGCTCCTCTTCCGTGAGGACGCCCTGCCAGCGGCGGTTGGTGCCCTTGTAGAGGAACGACTCGGCGCCGTCGCGGAACCCGAAGTCCATGCCGGGGATGATCGCGTCGGCGTTCCTCTTCATGGTCTCGAAGGTGGCTGCGTCGACCAGCCGGGGCCAGGCGTCCTCGGCCACGTCGATGGCCAGGTACTCCGCGATGCGGCGCATCTCTCCCTCGAGGTCGCTCTTCAGGTCGTTGTAGTGGACGAGGAGCACGTTGGGCAGGTGGCGCCACTCCCACCAGGTCCTGCAGTGGTGGAGGTGCGACCAGTAGGGCCAGCCGTCGCTCTCCCACTCGAACCAGCCGTACTGGATCCACTGGCGCCAGAGCCAGTTGATGTCCTCGGGACAGCGCGGCAGGGGAGGTCCCACACGTCCGGGGGTCTCGTTGAGGAGCGTCTGCAGGGTCTCGGTGTGGCTCGACCAGTGGTTGTAGAGCGACATGAAGACGTCCCGCGCGTCGCGTCCGACGACGATGTACTTCACCTCGTCGCGGTACTCGAGTCCGTCGAGGGGCAGATGGGTCTTGATGAAGCGGCGGTGCTGCTGGGCGGACAGCATCTCCTCGATCTGGTCGAGCGGGCGGATGCGCATGTCGAGCCACGGTGACATCGGGCTGACCGCGGCCGGCATCTCCCGGTCCCAGAAGATCAGGTTGGCCACGATCGTCTGCATCCAGGTCGTCCCGGCCTTGTACGACGTCGAGATGATCACGTCGTCCGGCCGGTACTCGAAGCCGTCCCAGCGGGTGCTGTCCAGGTGGTGGTTCTGGTAGACGTGGACGCGTCCGGGGCGCTCGGCCATCGCCCCCTCGCTCAGGCACCGAGGAGCGCCCGCGCGGCCGTCTCCATGGCGGCGCGCGCCCGCTCGACGCCCAGGCGCTGGTCCGTGCGCAGGCGATCCCACGCCTCGAAGGAGGTGACCTGCTCGAGGGCCGCGCTGGCGGGTTCGGGCAGCCGGGCCATCTCCGGCAGGGCCCGCTCCAGATCCGCGCGCAGGCCGCGGGCCGTTCCCACGTGATGCGCCTGGAGGAACTTCGAGCGCCAGCGCAGGGTGGCGGCCGCGCGCCGCAGCGGGCCGATGGCCTCGTAGAGCTGGGCGCGACGGGCCACCAGCTCCGCGACCCGCGCCGCGAGCGGGCCAGAAGGAGGGGGCAGGGCGAGCAGCGGCGCCACCTCTTCGAGCACGCGCGCGCTCGTCTCCGCATGCAGCTGCTCCATGTCCTCGAAGTGGCGGAAGACCGTGCGCGTTCCCACGCCCGCGCGCTCCGCCACCTGCTCGGCCGTGGGGCGCAGCGTTCCCTCACGGACCAGGTCCATCAATGCCGTCACGATCCGCTCGCGGTTCTCCGCCCCGCGCCGGACCCGGCCGTCGACGATCGCTTCAGCCACGCCTAGAGGAGCTCCTCAGCCACCAGCTCGAGGGCCTCGGGCTGGTTGGCACCGATGGTCATGGTATCGACGTGTCGCTTCTTGCCCGCCTCGCGCCAGGCCGCGAGCTTGTCGCGGATGGCGTCCCGAGTGCCGATGAGGTGGACCTCGTCTACCAGCTCGTCGGGCACGGCGGCCACGGCCTCGCGCTTCTTCCCGTCGAGGTAGAGATCCTGGATCCGCACCGCCGCCTCCTCGTAGCCCATGCGCTTCACGTAGTCGTTATAGAAGTTCTTGTCGCGCGCCCCCATGCCGCCGACGTAGAGGGCCAGGCCCATCTTGACGGGCATGCTCGCCTTCTCGAAGTCGTCGGTGACGATCACGGACACCCCCGGGCACACCGCGAAGTCGTCGAGACCCTTGCCGCCGCCCGCCTTGGCGAAGCCCTCGTCCAGGTGCGGCTTCTGGAGCTCGTCGAAGCGGGCCGGACTCATCATCATCGGGAAGACACCGTCGGCCACCTCGGCTGCGCAGCGCAGGCCGGCCGGGCTGATCGAGGCCGTGTAGATCCGGATGCCGGGGTTGCCGTGGATGATGCTCTTCAGGGCCTTGCCGTGGCCGGTGACGCCTTCGTCCCGGCACGGGATCTCGTAGTGCACGCCGTGGAACTCGAGGGGTCTCTCCCGCTCGAGGATCTGTCGGATGATGGTGATGTACTCGCGTGTGCGCGTCAGGGGCTTTCCGTAGGGAACGCCGTGCCAGCCCTCCACCACCTGCGGCCCGGAGGGGCCCAGCCCCAGGATGAAGCGTCCGCCGGAGAGCTGATCGAGGGTCGCTGCGGTCATCGCCGTCATCGCGGGCGTGCGCGCGGGCATCTGCATGATGGCCGTCCCGATCTTGATCTTCTCGGTGTGGGCAGCGATCCAGGTGGCCGTGGTGACCGCATCGTTGCCGTAGGCCTCCGCCGTCCAGACCGAGTCGTAGCCCAGGGACTCGGCGCGGCGGATCCACTCGATGTCGATCTTCACCCGCGGGCCGAACCCGACCCCGTTGATGCCCAGCTTCACTGTCGCCTCCGGCGCTCCTCCCCCCGGGCCGCGAGTGTGACATGCTGGCACCCTCACTGCTAGGAACTCCCCGGCACGGTCTGCGGTGCCCCTCGCTGGAAGGTGTGGCGCGCCCTTCGGCTAGGATCGCCGGTGGCATGTGGGAATCCCTCCTGCCCGACGAGCCGATCCCGTTCGCGCCCGACTTCGTCTGGGGGGTGGCGTCCTCGGCGTTCCAGGCCGAGGGAGGCGACGTCCCCAACGACTGGGTGGACCAGGCGCGGCGCGGCGAGGTGCCGCCGAACCCGGGCAACGGCTTCTTCGAGCGCTACGCCGAGGACTTCCGGCTGCTCGCGCAGCTCGGCTTTCGGCACTATCGCCTGTCCGTCGAGTGGAGCCGCGTCGAGCCCGAGCGGGGCCGCTTCGACCCGAAAGCCCTCGACCACTACCGCTCGGTCTGTGACGCAGCCAACGAGGCAGGACTCACCCCCTGGGTGAATCTCTTCCACTTCACCCACCCGCGCTGGCTCGTGGCGCGCGGCGGACTCCTGGCCGCTTCGGGCCAGGGAGACTTCCTGCGCTACGCCGAGCACACCGTCTCGGCGCTGGCACCCCACGCGACCCACTGGCACTCGCAGAACGAGTCGATGGTCTACGTGCTGCTCGGCTACCTGACCGGGGAGTTCCCCCCGGAGATCGCCGACGGCGACGCGGCCGCCGCGATGACCGAGACCGTCGCACGCCTGCACGCCGGGACCTACGGGATCGTGAAGGCGGCCGACTCGCGCAATACGGTCGCGACCATCGAGGTGTACATCGACTACCACGCGGAGGACCCGGACGATCCCGAGAACGTCGAAGGCGTGGCGAGCCTGGATCGCTGGTACAACGCAACGCTGCTCGAAGGTCTGGGGAGCGGCGTGCTGCCGCTGCCCGGGCGCGACCCGGTCGAGATCCCGGGCTTGCAGGGCGCGCTCGACGTCTACGGCCTCAACTACTACAACGCGACCCGGGTCGGTCCATCCGGGATCGGCCACTGGAGCGACCAGCCCGATCCGCCCATCGACGCGATGGGTCGCGCGGTCCACCCCGCCGGTCTCGAGCAGGGCCTGCTGCGGGTGGCCGATGCGCTTCCCGGTGTCCCGCTCCTGGTGACCGAGAACGGCTGCCCCACGACGGACGAGGACTTCCGCATCCGCTACATCGCCGCCCATCTCTGGGCGCTCGAGCGGGCGCGCCGCGCGGGCGCACCGGTCGGCGGCTGGTTCCACTGGACCGCCGTCGACAACTACGAGTGGAAGCACGGCTACTCGGACGCGCGCTTCGGACTCATCGGCTTCGACCCGACGACCGGGGAGCGCACACCCAGGCGTGCAGCCGAGTTCCTGCGCCGGGTGATCTCCGACGGAGAGCTGCGGCCCGAGCATCTGCCCTGATCGGCTAAGCTCGCCCCGCCGATGAGCGAAGCCCACCCCCCTCCTCCCAAGCGGCCCTGGTGGCTCATCTTCCCGGTCCCGGCCGGCGTCGGCGCGGAGCACATCAGGCTGCTCGGCTTCATCGCGTTCGCGCTGCTCTTCGAGAACTACGACCTGGGGCTGATCGGCTCTGCGCTGCCCCAGATCGCTGCCGACTTCGATCTCGACGACATCGAGAAGGGCAGCCTGATGGGCGCGATCGAGATGGGCACCCTGGCGGCGTTCATGATCGTCCCGCTGGCCGACCGCCTCGGCCGGCGCAAGCTCCTGCTGGCCTGCGTGGTCGGAATGAGCCTGGGCTCCTTCTTCACCGCCTTCGCACCCGGCCCCGCGTGGCTGGGCGTATGCCAGGTGGTGACGCGGAGCTTCGCCAGCGCCGCCGCGGTGATCTCGTTCGTGATCGTCGCGGAGGAGTTCCCGGCCGATCACCGCGGCTGGGGGATCGGCGTCCTGGGCGCCGTCGGCTCGGTGGGTTTCGGAATGGGCGCACTGGTCTACGCCCAGGTGAACTGGCTGCCGTTCGGCTGGCGCTCCATCTACGCCATCGGCGGCCTCGCCATCTTCCTGCTCCCCTTCTTCCGGGACCGCATCAAGGAGACGCGCCGCTTCGAGGCCGGGGCCACCGCGCGCAGCGGGCGCGGCGGCCTGGCCGGCGCCATCGAGCCGGTGGCCTCCCTGGTGCGCCTCTACCCGGGACGCGCCCTCGTCCTGGGCGCGGCCGCGCTGCTGGCCACGGCCGGCCATCGGCCCGCCTTCCGCTTCGTATCCGACTTCCTGCAGGGCACCCACGGCTGGACGCCCGGGGAGTACGCCACCATGACGATCGTGCTGGGAGCGGTCGGCATCCTGGGCGCGCCCCTGGCCGGGCGGCTCGGCGATCGCTACGGCCGACGCCTGATCGGCGCGCTGATGCTCGCCCCCTTCCCGATCATCGCGGCCTTCTTCTTCCTCGGACCGGCCGCGTGGATCGGCGTTCCCTGGGTGGCGATGGTCTTCGCCTCGATGGCCTCGGGGATGATCCAGCGGACGTTCTCCACCGAGCTCTTCCCGACTTCGATGCGCAGCTCGGCGGGAGGCTTCGTGCTCCTCGTCGAGACCGTCGGCGCAGCGATCGGTCTGTTCGGATTCGCCACGCTGGTGGCGAGCAACGGAAACCAGGGGCTCTCGCTCACGCTCGTCGCGCTGGCCTGCGTAGCCGGAGCGGTCTTCCTGCTCTTCCTGCCGGACACACACCGGCGCGAGCTGGAGACGATCAGCTCGGAGGAGGCTCCGTCGTCCGCGCCCCTGCCACCGGCACGGGAAGTCCTCGACTGACCGCGGCCTCCGGCACGTGGATCCGCCAGCGCCGGCTCCCGCTCGTGACGGTCCAGGGTCCGCGCGTGTCGACGCGCCGCGCGGAGCGGCCGCGCTGCACCAGCCCGCCCTGGGGCGTCGCCGCGCGGGTCGCGTAGGGAACCCGGATGCGCGCGAGGCCGTCGGGCCCGCCGCGGCCGCGCGCCACCCAGTCGAAGGCGCGACCCGCCGGAGAGCGCAGACGCACGCGCGCCTCCACCGGACCGCCCGGCTCGGCGGGCACCTCCAGGACGGCGCCCGCGACGACCTCGAAGAGCTTGTACGGGGCCACGCCGCGCTCGATGCTGCCGAAGTAGGCTCCGATCGGAACGCCCCCTTGCGGCCCCTCGCCGAGCAGCCGGAAGCGCTCCAGGTGCGGCATCCCTTCCCCCGCGCTCCCGTCGCTCCGGTGCAGGCGCACCGCGACGCGCCGGCTCACCTCCTCGCGGGAGCCCTCCTCCGCCGTCAGGACGTAGGGCGTGCGCAGGCGCCGGGTCGCCTCGAGGGCCTGCTCCTCGCTCTCGGTGCGGAAGAAGTCCATCCCGAGGGTGTAGTTCTCGCGCCCGGCGTAGGGCCCGAACGCCGAGAGAGGCGCTGCCCGCCGCGCCACGTAGTGGAGCCCCGGACCGAGCGACGCGTGGGCCAGAACGCCCTCGGCGACGGGCTCCGCCGACACCTCGCAGTCGCCCGCCCGGGGAGTCAGCGCTGCGACCTCTTCGAGGAAGCGGAGCTGGCTTCCGCCGATGGTGCGGAGCAGGCGCTGCTCGGGGGTGCGCGCCTCGCCCAGCACCGTGCGCACGTTGCGGAGCTGCGGGGCGTGGTAGCGGATCCCCGCCAGCGCCACCGCCAGCGTACCCACGAGCAGCGCGCTGCCGACGGCGATGGGTCGCGGGAGACGCAGCCGGACCAGCGCGTCGCCCGCGCGAGCCAGGAGCAGTGTCGCGCCGACCGCTGCCGTCGGCCCCAGCTCGTTCGCGTAGCGGAGCTGCTGAAAGGTCAGCACGCAGAGCAGGGCCGTCCAGCCCGCCAGATAGAGACGCTGCGGCCAGGGCTCGCCGGGGCGGCCTCCGAGCAGGAAGCCGAGCGGCGCCAGGGGAAAGAGGTAGAGGAAGCCGCCCAGTCGCTTCTCGCCGACGACGAGCGCCAGTCGCCCCTGTTCGTGCAGGAGCGGGAAGTTCTCGAGCACCCGGCTGACGTAGTCGTCGCTGCGGCCCACGAACGCGGCCGAGCGCTGCAGCCCGTCGAGGAAGCCGGGCAGCAGGAGCAGGGCAGCGCACAGCGCCAGACCCACGACGCAGAGCCGTGTCAGCGCGCGCAGCGGCGAGCCGGCGGGGCGGCGCCCCTCCCAGAGGCCCGCGACCCCCGACACTCCCGCGGCCGCCGCGAAGGCCGCCACGTGGAACCAGGAGGTCTCGGTCGAGGACCAGGGGCCCCCGGTCGGCTCGGGCGAGAGGGCCACCAGCGGCAGCAGCAGGGCGGCCGTTCCCAGCGCGCTCGCCGCGTGCAGCAGCAGGAGATCGCGGCGGCCGAGCAGGGCCGCGGTCAGCACGACGGCCAGCTCGCCGGGCGCCAGGTAGACCGGGCTGCCGAACCACAGGAAGACCAGCACGAAGCGCAGCACGGCGAGTGCGGCGAAGCCCGCCGCCACCGAGGCCCCGCGGCGGCGCGGATCGAGCGCCAGCGCGTAGAGCAGGATGCAGCCGGCCCCGACGAAGGCGATGGCTGCGTGGTAGTCGGCGTTTCCCACCCGCCCGTACTCGACCGCGATCGGCAGGCTGGCGTAGATCGCGGCAGCGCCCACACCGGCCGCCCCGCTGCGCAGGCGCACCGCGAGCAGGTAGATCGGGAGGAGCGTCGCCGCGCCGAAGAGGACCGGCAGCCAGGCGGCGGTCACCTCGTAGTGGTGTACGCCTGCACCCGTGAGACGGGCCGCGCCCGCCAGCAGCCAGGGCCAGAGCGGCGCCCAGGGAACCACCGCTCCGTCGGGGTGGTTCAGGCACGAGTCGAACCAGAGGATGCCCGGGAACGCATGCAAGCTGTGCAGCCCGCGGTGCAGGTGGTACCAGGCGTCTCCCATGGTGAAGACGACGCGCTCCGGGTCGACGAAGACCAGCTCCCAGCCGACGGCCCGCAGGAGCAGAGCGACCGCGACCGCGGCCAGGAGGCCGGCGAGCGCCAGCACGCGGCTCATCGACGGGCCTCCATTCGCAGGACGCACTCCTCGCCGGCCGCTAGCCGGCGGCGCCGATCCCCACGGCCGGGCGCACCGGCCCGGCCGCCGGGTTGACGTAGACCTCGAGCGCCGCCGGGGGCCGCGCGGGGCGGGCGTAGACGCCGCGCAGCGCGTACCAGCGGATGCGCGCGAGCCCGAGGAGCGAGCCCGCCACGTCGCGCAGGAGACGCACCTTGGTGCCCTCGCGGTCCTCCCAGCGCACACCGACTTCGTCCACCCGCGCCCCGCGCCGCGCCGCCAGGAACAGGATCTCGGCATCGAATCCCCAATCGGGGATGCGGATGCGCGAGAAGAGGTCCTGGCCGACCTCGGCCCGGAAGAGCTTGAAGCCGCAGGTCACGTCCGAGACCCGTGTGAGGGTGAGGTTGACCAGCAGGGTGAAGCCCTTGCCGAGCGTCTCACGCAGCCAGGGCTGATGGTGCAGGACGCGGGCCTCGCCGTGCTTGCGGGAGCCGATCGCCACGTCCGCGCCGGCGTCGAGGCAGGCCAGGAGCCGCTCGAGCTCCTCGATCGGCGTGGAGAGATCGGCGTCGGTGAAGAGGATCCGGCGCCCCCGCGCGGCCGCGAAGCCCACGGAGAGCGCGTGACCCTTGCCGCGGTTCTCGTCGTAGCCGAGCAGCCGGACGGGAACCGCCAGGCCGTCCGCCGTCGCGCGCACCGTTTCCCGGGTGGCGTCTCGGCTGCCATCGTCCACCACCACGATCTCCGCCGCGTGGCCGCGGGCGAGCAGGTGCTCTGCGATCCGCTGCAGCGGCAGCCGGATGCGCCCGGCCTCGTCGAAGGCCGGCACCACCACCGTCAAGTCCAGCGGGTCCATCCGATCATCCCGAGTGGAGACTCCCCCGAGGGCCTCCGGGCCGAGCCGGCGATTGTCCGTCAGGGGGCGGGCCCAGTTCAAGCCCCTCATCGGCTGCTCCGGCGCCGGGCTGGAATCGCTAAGATCCGCGCCGGTGCGCAAGTCCAGCCCGCTTCTCTGCCTCCTCGCCCTGCTCGTCGCAGGCGCCGCCGCCGCCGAGGGGGAGTTCGTCGACGGCATCGCCGCCCAGGTGGGCAGCGACATCGTGCTGGCCTCGGAGGTCGACCGCTTCGCCCAGCCCATCGAGCGCAGGATGGAGGATGCGGGTGCCGGGCAGGCCGAGATCGCGCGCATGCGCGCCGAGATCCTCGATCGCATGATCGAGCGTCGCCTGATCGAGCAGGCGGTGCGCCGGGTGGAGATCGACGCCAGCGAAGCCGAGATCGACGGAGCCATCGCGGCGATCGCCGACGAGAACGGACTCACGCCCGAGCAGCTCGAGCAGACCGTGGTCGCCAAGGGCATGACCTACGAGGCCTATCGCGAGCAGATCCGCGGCGAGATCCAGCGCCAGAAGCTCGTGGGGGGAGCCGTCCGCTCCCAGGTGAAGGTGGAGGATGCGGAGGTCCGCAAGCTCTACGAAGAGCGCTACGCCGATCAGCCGGAGGGAGGCGACGAGGTGCGCCTGCGCCACCTCCTGATCCCGGTCGAGGACTCGACGAGATCCTCGACCGAGGCCGCCTGCGCCAAGGCGCGCACCGCGCGTGCGCGCGTCGAGGCGGGATCCGATTTCGCGACCGTCTGCCAGGAGCTCTCGGCGGTGAATCCGGACTTCGGCGGCGACGTCGGCTGGGTGCACACCTCCAAGATGGCGTCATGGATGAGCGCGCCCGTCGCCGGCCTCCAGGACGGACAGATGACCGACGTCATCCAGACGCCTTTCGGGTGCAACGTCCTCTACCTGGTGCAACGCCGCCCGTTCGAGCGCAAGACCTACGAGCAGGCGGAGCCCCAGCTGCGCGCCGAGATCTTCGACGAGCGCATGGCGGACGAGTACCAGGTGTTCGTCGACAAGCTGCGCGAGCAGACCTACATCGAGCGGAAGGGCGTCTACGCCGACACCGCGCCGATCCTCTCCGATCCCTCACGCAGCAACTGACGCCGGCATGGCGCCGGGCGACGACCTCGACACCATCCAGATCCGAGGCGCGCGCGAGCACAATCTGCGCGATGTCGACCTGGACCTGCCGCGCGACCGCCTGGTGGTGATCACCGGGCTCTCCGGCTCGGGGAAGTCGTCGCTCGCCTTCGACACGCTCTACGCCGAGGGCCAGCGCCGCTATGTCGAGTCGCTCTCCGCCTACGCGCGCCAGTTCCTCGACCAGCTCCAGAAGCCCGATGTGGAGTCGATCGAGGGGCTCTCGCCGGCGATCGCCATCGAGCAGAAGACCGCGGGCCGGAGCCCGCGCTCGACGGTGGGGACGATCACCGAGATCCACGACCACCTGCGTCTGCTCTGGGCCCGGATCGGCGAGCCGCACTGCTGGCGCTGCGCGAAGCCGATCGCCGCACAGACCGTGCAGCAGATGACCGATCGCGTGCTGTCCGTCGGCGAGGGCGCTCGGGTGCAGGTCCTGGCGCCGGTGATCCGCGGCCGCAAGGGCGAGCACAGGAAGGAGCTGGAGGGCTTCCGGCGCCAGGGCTTCGTGCGCGCGCGCGTCGACGGCGAGCTGCGCGATCTCTCGGAGGAGATCCGCCTGGCACGCGCCGCGGCGCACGACATCGAGGTGGTGGTCGATCGGGTGACCGTCCGGGAGGCTGCGCGCGCCCGCCTGTCCGAGTCCATCGAGACCGCGCTCGGTCTCTCCGGCGGCCTCGCCATCTTCGACGTGGGGCCCGGTACGGAGGAGTGGATGCTCTCCCAGAGCTCCGCGTGCGTGGACTGTGGAACCTCGTTCCCGGAGATCGCGCCGCGCCTCTTCTCCTTCAACAGCCCGGCCGGCGCCTGCCCGACCTGCGCCGGCCTGGGCACGCGCTGGGAGGTCGAGCCCACGCGGCTCGTCGTCGACGGCAGCCGCAGCATGCTGGGCGGCGCCATCGAGCCGTGGGGCGGGCGCCGCATGTCGCGCTACTACCGACGCCTCGCCAGGGCGCTGGCGGAGCACTTCGATGCCGACCCGGAGACCCCCTGGGACTCGCTGCCGGCGCGCGTGCGGCGCGGGATCCTGGAGGGCACCCGGGACGAGGTCCGGTTCCCGATCCCGGGCGACGGAAGGCGCCGCTCGCGCACGGTGCGCCGCCGTTGGGATGGCGTGGCGGGCGAGGTGGAACGACGCCGTCGGGAGGAGGGCGTCGAAGGCCTGGAGCGCTTCATGGCGCCGCGGCCCTGCGACGCCTGCGAGGGCTCGCGGCTGCGCATCGAGGCGCGCAGCATCCGCCTGGGTGGGCGCTCGATCGATGCCGTCTCGCGGCTCTCGATCGCCGAGGTGGCGCGCTTCCTGGATGGCCTCGCCCCGCGCGGCGCCGAAGCCGAGATCGCCGAGCGCGTCCTGCGCGAGATCCGCGAGCGCTTGCGCTTCCTCGTCGACGTCGGCCTCCCGTACCTCACCCTCGAGCGCCCGGCGGCCACCCTCTCGGGGGGCGAGGCCCAACGCATCCGGCTGGCCACGCAGGTGGGCGCGAGCCTGATGGGCGTGCTCTACATCCTGGACGAGCCGTCCATCGGCCTCCACGCACGCGATCACGCGCGGCTTCTCGATACGCTCCTGAGATTGCGCGACCTCGGCAACAGCGTGGTCGTGGTGGAGCACGACGAGGCCACCATGCGCGCGGCGGACTGGATCGTCGACATGGGGCCGGGCGCGGGGATCCACGGCGGCGCCGTCGTTGCCGAGGGTCCGCCGGAAGCCATCGCGAGGCACCCGGACTCGCTGACCGGGGCCTACCTCTCCGGAAGCCGCCGCATCCCGGTGCCCGAGCGTCGTCGCCCGGCGCGAGACAAGGCCCTCGTGCTCACGGGCTGTCGCGAGCACAATCTGCGCGATCTCACCCTGCGCCTCCCGCTCGGGCTGCTGGTCGCAGTGACCGGCGTCTCCGGCTCCGGCAAGTCCACCCTGATCAACGACACCCTCCACCGCGAGCTCGCGCGCCGGCTGCACGGCGCGCACGATCCACCCGGAGCCTTCGAGCGGCTCAAGGGGCTCGAGTTCGTCGACAAGGTGGTCGACGTCTCCCAGGCCCCGATCGGGCGCACCCCGCGCAGCAACCCGGCCACCTACGTCGGGATCTTCGACGGGATCCGCCGTCTCTTCAGCCAGGTGCCCGACGCGCGCGCACGCGGCTACGCGCCCGGACGCTTCTCCTTCAACGTGAAGGGCGGCCGCTGCGAGGCCTGCCAGGGCGATGGCCTCCTGCGGATCGAGATGCACTTCCTGCCGGATCTCTTCGTGACCTGCGAAGTGTGCGGCGGCCGACGCTACAACCGCGAGACCCTCGAGGTACGCTACAAGGGGCGCACGATCGCCGACGTCCTCGACATGACCGTCGAAGAGGCGCTCTCCTTCATGGAGAACGTGCCCGCCGTGCGCCGGCCCCTGCAGACCCTGCACGACGTCGGCCTCGACTATCTCCACCTCGGCCAGCCCGCCACCACCCTCTCCGGGGGTGAAGCCCAGCGCATCAAGCTGGCGCGCGAGCTCTCGCGGAAGTCGACCGGCACGACCCTGTATCTGCTCGACGAGCCCACGACCGGCCTGCACTTCGCGGACGTGGAGCGCCTGCTCGATGTGCTGAACCGGCTCGTCGATCTGGGCAATACGGTCGTGGTGATCGAGCACCAGCTCGACGTGGTCAAGACGGCGGACCACGTGATCGATCTCGGCCCGGAAGGCGGAGAGAAGGGCGGCGAGATCGTCGCCCAGGGCACCCCGGAAGAGGTGGCGCAGAACCCGCTCTCCCACACAGGGCGCGCGCTGGCGCCCCTCGTGTTCGGCGACGCCGGGCCGGCGAGGAGCGACGACCCCTAGCTGGCCGGGTCGGCGCAGCTCCAGGCTTCGGCGCCGTCCATTCCCCGCGTGGCGCGGTGGATCGGGCCGGGCGAGCTCAGCTCCCGGTCCCGGGTGATGTTGAGCTTCAGGCCCTGGGTACCCACCGTCAGGTCCATGCAGGCCAGCGCCTCGGTCACCACCCGCGCGGCGCTGGGGGGGCTGGAGAGCGGCACGGCGCAGCTGCAGGTGAAGGCGTTGCTGCGGCCTTCGGCGGTGCGGAAGATGCGCAGCTCGCCCGAGTGCATCCACGCCGCGATGGCGGTGCTCACGCCGAGCGCCTCGATGCGCCCCACCCGGGCGGCGGGGATCTTCTCCGCGGACTCGCTGGGCACACGGAAGAGCTGGAAGCTGCCGCGCACGCTGGCATCGGGAAGCGCGAAGCGCCCCACGAGCTCGCGCCCGCGCACGTCGGGAGGCGGCAACGCCGCCACCTCGGTGCCGAGCGCGGGGCCCGATGACGCGGGCGGGACGGAGGAGGATTCCTCGCGAGCCGCAGCCGAAAGCGGAACGAACCCTGCCAGAAGTGCAATCAGGATCCGTATGCGCAGACTCCGCTTCCCACAGGGGTTCGGGCCCCTCCCTGTGCCGGCCACGGTCTCTACCTCCTTCGTCACCGCCCGCGCCGGGCGGCCGCGCTGACGCGCGGACCACCCGAGCCCTTCAACGAATGGAGCATGGCGCTGCCAGCCCGCCTTGCCCTGTGCGACTTCGCACCGAGCTGCCCCTTTTTCTCCGGGCACCGCCGCCCGGCCAGGATCCTCTTCCCCACGGGGCCAAGGGCTCTCCGCGGGGCGCGTGGTAGCATCTCGCTGCGTCCCAAAGCCGCGAGGCGAAAGGGAAAGATCGGGTTGGACGGCTCCACCGGTTTCTTCGCACAGTTCGCCAGGGAGGATGCGGATGCGCTGCGCGCCGCTTCCATCCAGGAGCGGGTGAAGCCCGGCGAGGAGATCTTCCGGCGCGGCGACGAAGCCGCGCGGCTCTACTGGGTGGAGAAGGGCCAGGTCCGGGTGGTGGTCACGTCGCCGGCCGGCCGCGAGCTGGTGATCCGCCAGTTCGGCCCGGGTGAGGTCTTCGGCGAGATCGCCCTCTTCGCCGAGACGCGTCGCACCGCCACCGTGTTGGCGACCGGCCACACCGTCGTCGCCTCGGTGGATGCGCGCGACCTCCGCCAGCTCCTCCAGGAGCGGCCGCAGATGGCGCTCCGCCTCCTCGCGGTGTTCGCGGACCGCCTGCGCCTGACCACCGACGCCCTCGAGGACTCGTACTTCCTCACCATGCGTGCGCGGCTCGCCAAGACCCTGCTCTCCCTCGGCGAGGAGATCGGAACGGAGAAGGACGGCTGCATCCTGATCAACGAGCCGATCTCCCAGTCGCTGCTGGCGCGCATCGTCTACGCCACCCGCGAGGAGGTGAACCGCGAGATCCGACGCTGGGAGAACGAGGGCTGGCTGGCGCGTCGCGACAACCTGATCGAGCTGCGCGACCCCGAGGCCATCGCGGACCTGATGTGGCACCCCCGCAAGGGCCACGACGACTGATGCAGGGCCTCCTTCTGCTCCGGATCGGAGCCGGTGAGGACTGATCCATGGAAGGACAATCGGCGCTCGAGATCGTGGCCGAGGTCTCCGTCGCGCTGGCCGGATTCACGGGCGTGGTGGCCGCCTTCGGGAGCCGCGGTGGCCGCGGCTGGACGGCCCTCGACGTCCTGCGCTTCAAGATGATGCTGGGCACCAGCCTGGGAGCCCTGCTCTTCTCCCTCCTTCCCATGGCGCTCCACCACCTCGGCCTGACGGAGTCCACCACGTGGGCTACGTCGAGCGCCCTGCTCCTCCTCTTCCTGGTGGGCAACGCGGTGCGGGACGTCCGATTCTCGAGGACCCCTGAAGTCCGCGACGATCCCGCGTTCAGTCCCCTTCTCGGGCAGATCGTCGGGGCCATCATGATCGCGACGACCGTGTTGCTCACCTTGAACCTGATCGGCGTGGGATACGAGCGCGAGTTCGGACCCTACCTCGCCGGCCTCCTGGCCCTGCTAGTCGCGTCTACGATCATGTTCGTGCGCCTTCTCTCCTTCATCGGGAGGGAGCAGGGCGGAGCGGCGGAATGAAGACCCTCACCCACGAGCAGGCGCGACGCGTCTACGATCGCATCGGGAGGCGACAGGACAGCCAGGGGTTCTACGAGGACCGGGCGCTGGACATCCTCGTGGAGCACGGACAGTTCGGCGAGGCGAAGCAGGTGTTCGAGCTGGGCTGCGGAACGGGGCGGCTGGCGCTGCGCCTCCTCAGCGACGAGCTGCCCGAGGACGCCCTCTATCGGGGCATCGACCTCAGTCGCACCATGATCGGCCTGAGCGAGGAGCGCCTCGCGCCGTTCGCCGGGCGCGCGCTGGTGCACCTCACCCACGGCTCGTTCCCGCTCGGCGAGCCCGACGACTGCTGCGACCGCTTCGTCTCCACCTACGTCCTCGACCTGCTCTCCGAGGAGGACATCGCCGAGGTCCTCGAGGAGGCGCATCGCATGCTGGTGCCCGGGGGGCTCCTCTGCCTGGCGAGCCTCTCCACGGGTTCGAGTCCGGCTTCGCGTGCGCTCGCGCGGATCTGGTCCGGAGTGCACCGGATCAGCCCCTCGCTCGTCGGTGGCTGCCGGCCGATCGAGCTGAAGGAGCGCCTGCCCCGGTCGCGCTGGACGATCCGCCATCACGAGTGCGTCGCGCCGTTCGCGGTGCCGTCGGAGGTGATCGTCGCGGTCCATGCGTAGCGGGGTGCTCGTCCTCCTCGCTCTCCTGACCGCCGCCGCGTGCAGTGGGCCGCGTGAGCCGCGCCTCCCGCTCGACCCCGGCGCGGCGCGGCGCGGGGAGGTCGCCAGCGTCGAGCGCGTGGGTGGGTATCCGTCGCTCGTGGCGAAGCTCCTCGTCTGGTGGGCGGGCCTCTCGGACCGGCTCCCCGTCGACCACGGCGTCACGCTGTACCGGGTCGGCTACTGGACGCTCGGCGAGCGCGGCGACCTCGGCCTGGCGTCGGGACTGGTCGCGCTGCCCCGCACCGAATCGCTGCGCGGCGTGGTGAGCTGGCAGCACGGAACCGCCACGCGCCGGGACGCCGCCCCCTCCACCCCGACGCCCGACGAAGGCGTCGTGGCCGCGATCGCCTTCGCGGGGCGTGGCTATCTCCTGGCCGCTCCCGACTACGTGGGCTTCGGGCTCTCGTCCGCACGCCATCCCTACTACGTGACGAACGTCGTGGTCGCGAACATCGTGGACCTGCTGCGCGCGTCGCGCGAGGTGGCGACGGAGCGGGGATTCGCATGGCCGGAGGGCCTCTTCCTGACCGGCTTCTCCCAGGGCGGCCACGCGACCGTCGCGACCCTGCGCGAGCTCGAGACGCGGCCGGTCGACGGGCTGCGCGCCACCGCGGCGGCGCCCATCGCGGGACCCTACGACCTCTCGGGCCTGAGCTTTCCGCGGGCGCTGGAAGGCGAGGCGCGGAGCTCGAGTCTCTACCTGGCATACCTGGTGGACTCCTACGCCCGCGCCTACGCCGAGCCGCTCTCGTCGGTGCTGCAGGAGCCGTGGGTCGAGACGGTGCCGCCACTCTTCGACGGCACCCACGACGGCGTCGCGATCACCGAGGCCCTGCCGCAGGATCCGCGCGAGATGTTCCGCACCGACTTCCTGGCCGCGCACGCCGCCGGAGAGCGCACCTGGCTCGGCGAGCGGCTGCGCGAGAACGACCTCACGGCGTTCACCCCTCGAGCGCCCGTCCGCCTCTACTACGGCAGCCTCGACGTGGACGTCTCGCCCGAGGAGGCGAGGCGCCAGGCGCGCCGCTGGGCCGAGCGCGGCGCGGACGCCCGGGCGATCGACGTGGGCGCCTTCGACCACGACGCCTCCGTCCTCGAGGCCGC
>JANQFA010000224.1 GCA_028278065.1 Myxococcota bacterium | reverse complement strand
ATCTCGGAGACGATGCCCTCGAGCTCCATCTCGTGGTAGCGGAGCTTGTAGTCGGTGAACTTGAGGCCGTGGGCGGTGGAGATCACCACCACCTTCTCGTCGGTCTCGATGGTCCCGTTGGCCACGAGCTTCTGCATCGCCGCCAGGGCCACTCCGGTGTGCGGGCAGTTGAACAGGCCGGTGCGGTCCGCCTGCATGGCCGCCTCCACCAGCTCGGCCTCGCTGGCCTGCTCGACGATGCCGTCGTAGCGCTGCAGGGCGTCGATGGCCTTGTCTCGCGAGACCGGATTGCCGATCTGGATGGCCGAGGCCAGGGTGGGTCGCGCCGCGATGGGCTCGAACACCTCGAAGCCGCGCCTGTAGGAGAGGTAGAGCGGGTTGGCGTTCTCGGCCTGGGCCAGCACGATGCGCGGCTTGCGGTCGATGAGGCCCAGGTCGAGCATCAGGTCGAAGCCCTTGGCCAGCGCGGAGACGTTGCCCAGGTTTCCGCCGGGGATCACGATCCAGTCCGGCACCGCCCACTCGAACTGCTGGACGATCTCGATGCCGACCGTCTTCTGCCCCTCCACCCGCAGGCTGTTCATCGAGTTGGCCAGGTAGATCCCGTCGCGCTCGGCCACCTGCTTCACGATCTCCATGCAGCCGTCGAAGTCCGTATCGAGGGCGAACACGATCGCACCGTTGGCGACGGGCTGGATGAGCTGGGCGAGCGAGATCTTGCCGCGGGGCAGGAACACGATCGCCGGGATCCCCGCCGCCGCCGCGTAGGCGGAGAGCGCCGCCGAGGTGTCGCCGGTGGAAGCGCACGCCACGGCGCGGATCTCCTTCCCGCGCGCGATCATCTCCTTGACCATCGACACCAGCACGGTCATGCCCAGGTCCTTGAACGACCCGGTGTGGGAGTTGCCGCAGAGCTTGATCCAGAGATCCTCGAGGCCCAGCTGGGCGCCGTAGCGCTCCGCCCAGAAGAGGTTGGTGTGGCCTTCGTACATGGAGACCACGTTGTCGTTGTCGACCTCCGGGCAGACCCACTCCTTCTTGCCCCAGACGCCCGAACCGTAGGGCCACTCGCTCTTGTGCGCGCGGTCCTCGAAGAGCTTCTTCCACTCCGCGGCGGACGTCTTGCGCAGCTCGTCCTTGTCGTGCACCACCTGCAGGAGCCCGCCGCGCGAGTCGGTATAGACCACCTGGTCGAGCCCATAGTGGTCCTCCGGATCGCGGAGGCTCTCGAAGCGGGCGCGGTAGCGGGGCTTGGGATCGCTCACGTCTCGTCCTCGATGCGCACGAACAGGGTCGGCGCGGTGACGTCGGGCAATCGATCGATCTCCTGCAGCGCATCGCGCACCGCCGCCTCCCGGGCGGGATGGGTCAGGATGACCACCGGAACCGACTCGGCCTGCTCGCCGCGCGACTGCTGGATGACCGCCTCGATCCCCACACCGCGCTCGCCGAGGGCACCCGCGATGTGGGAGAGCACACCGGGCCGGTCCACCGCGGTGAAGCGGAGGTAGGCCCGGCCGAGGATCTCTCCCGCGGGCATCGTCGCCCGCACGCGCAGGGCGTGAGGCATGTAGGAGAGCGGGGCCACGCGACCTGCCGTGCCGCGGCGCAGCTCGCGCGCGATCTCCATCAGGTCGGCCACCACCGCGCTCGCGGTCGGCAGCTCGCCCGCTCCGGCGCCGTAGAACAGCGTCGGCCCGACGGCGTTTCCGTGCACCGCGATGGCGTTCATCGCCCCGTCGACGTGGGAGAGCAGACTGGTCGCCGGAATCAGGGTGGGATGGACCCGCGCCTCGATGCGGCCGTCCTCGTGCTGCTTGGCGATGCCCAGCAGCTTGATCTTGAATCCGAAGCGCTCGGCGGCCTCGAAGTCGACGGGAGCGAGGCCGCGGATCCCCTCGGTGGGGATGTCCTTGAAGGTGAGCCGGGCACCGAAGGCCATCGCCACCAGCAGCGTGAGCTTGTGGGCCGCATCGATCCCGTCCACGTCGAAGGTGGGATCGGCCTCGGCGTAGCCCAGGTCCTGGGCGCGCTTGAGCACCACTTCGAAGTCCTCGCCCGTCGCCTCCATCTCGGTGAGGACGTAGTTCGTGGTGCCGTTCATGATGCCGTGGAGGCTCGTGATCTCGTTGGCCGAGAGTCCCTCGCGCATGGAGCGCAGGATCGGGATCCCCCCGCCCACGCTCGCCTCGAACGCCACGTCCACACCCGCACGGTCCGCCGCGTCGAAGATCTCCGCGCCGTGCAGGGCCAGCAGGGCCTTGTTCGCGGTGACCACGTGCTTGCCGTTCTCGATCGCCTGAAGCGTCACGCGGCGCGCGACGTCGTAGCCGCCGATCAGCTCCACCACGATGTCGACCTGCGGATCGGCCAGGAGCCCGTCCGTATCCGAATCGAAGCGCACTGCGGCGAGGTCGACACCCCGGTCGGTCTCCAGATCCAGGTCCGAGACGCGAACGAGGCGCAGGTCGAAGCCCAGCCTCTCGGAGATGACCTCGGCGTTCCGCTGCAGGACCTTCACGACACCCGTGCCGATGTTGCCCAGGCCCACGAGGCCGATTCCGACGCTCCCCTCGCCCATCAGACTCGTGCCTCTCTCAGGAAGCGGCGGATCCCGCGCACGGCCTGACGAATGCGGTGCTGGTTCTCGACCAGCGCGAAGCGCACGAAGCCCTCCCCGTTCATGCCGAAGCCGACGCCGGGCGACACCGCGACCTTCGCCTCGGCGCAGAGCCGCTTGGAGAACTCGAGCGAGCCCATGGCGCGGAAGGGCTCCGGAATGGGGGCCCACACGAACATCGTCCCGAGCGGCTTCTCGATCTTCCAGGAGCCCTCCCCGGGTGCACCGAGGGCATCGATCAGCACGTCGCGGCGCTCGCGGTAGGCCTGCGCCGCGTCGGCGACGCAGTCCTGCGGCCCGCGCAGGGCCACGATCGCGCCCACCTGGATCGGAGTGGGAATCCCGTAGTCGAGATAGCTCTTGATGCGGGTCAGCGCGGCGATCATCTCCCGGTTGCCCGCCGCGAAGCCCACGCGCCAGCCGGCCATGCTGTGGGACTTGGACAGCGACGTGAGCTCGATCGCCACGTCGCGCGCGCCCGGCACCTCCAGGATGCTCGGCGGCTTGTAGCCGTCGAAGCAGACCTCGGCGTAGGCGAAGTCGTGCAGGACCATCAGGTCGTGGGCCTTGGCGAAGTCGACGATCCCCTCGAAGAACGCGCGGTCCACGACCGTGGTGGTGGGATTGTGGGGGAACGAGAGGATCAGCATCTTCGGCTGGGGCCAGGTGCGCGAGATGGCTTCTTCGAGGTTGGCGAAGAAGTCCGAGTCGGGGTTCAACGGAACGTTGCGCAGATCGCCGCCGGCGATGATCACCGAGTACTGGTGGATGGGATAGGTCGGGTCTGGACACAGCACCACGTCGCCCGGGCCGATGGTCATCAGCACGAAATGGGCGAGCCCCTCCTTGGCCCCGATGACCGAGATGATCTCTCCGTCCGGATCGACCGACACGCCGTGGTTTCGCTCGTACCACTCGGACATGCCCATGCGCAGGTTGGGAAGACCGCGGGACGCCGAGTAGCGGTGGTTGCGCGGATTGCGCGCGGACTCGCAGATCTTGTCGACGACGTGGGCAGGCGTCGCCAGATCCGGATTGCCCATGCCCAGGTCGATGACGTCCTCCCCGTTGCGGCGCGCCGCATCCTTGAGGGCGTTCACCTCCGCAAAGACGTAGGGCGGCAGACGGGTCAGCTTGTTGAAGTGATGACGAAACGCGGACATGTCTCCGGGATCTCCGCGAGGACGCTCAAGTCCGCAAGATTATTGGAGAAATCGCATGCCGGCAAGCGGGTGGGGCTCGCGCGTCCGCCGGGACGGCGGCCGGCCCCCGCGCGCGTCCTCGCCCGCCAGCCCCACTCGATCGAGGGATTCGAGAAGCGCGGCACGCGAACGCAGTCGCCCACGTCGCAGGAGGACCAGAGCGACATGATCGGGATCCAGCGTTCCGAACGACTCGTGGGCGAAGGTCATCCCGGCCGCCCGGTCGAGACCCGGCGCTGGCGCGCCTCGACGCTCACGTCCTCGGACAGGTCGTGAGCCAGCTCCGGCTCGAGCTCATGCATGCGCTCCACAGCCGGGTTGCGCGGGGGGTCCAACGCGGATCGCCCTTCAGCAGCGGGCACTTACCCGTTTCGTCGCTGTTTCGTGAAGCTCCGGTAGCAGGGCAGCCCGGCCAGCACCCCGAGCAGGACCACCCCGCTCTCGCGGGGCTGCCCCACCATGAGGGCGCTGGCGATGGCGCCGCAGGCGATGAAGTACACGATCGGCACCACGGGGTAGCCCCAGGCCTTGTAGGGACGCGGGCGGTCGGGCTGCGTGCGGCGCAGGCGGTAGAGCGCCGCCAGCCCCGCCATCATCGCCAGCAGGATCGCGAAGGTCGTGTAGTCGAGCGCGGACACGAAGAGCGAGCTGGGGAAGCGCTCCAGGACGACGAGCAGCGCGACGGTCACTCCGGCCTGCAGCACGATCGCCACGTGAGGCGTGTTGAAGCGCACGTGGGCGGCATCCACACCTTTGAAGAAGAGGCCGTCGATCGCCATGGCGTAGGCGATGCGCGGACCGACCAGGACCGTGGCGTTCAGCGTGCCGAGGATCGAGGCCAGCACGAAGCCCGCCAGGACGCGACCGCCCACGGGCCCGAAGAGGGCGCGGGCGGCGGCCTCGCCGGCGTTGTCCACGGTGCGGAGCTCCTCGATGGGCATGGCGTAGAGATAGACCGCGTTCATCACGACGTAGATGGCCGTGCACAGCGCCAGGCCCAGGAAGAGCGAACGCGGCACGTTGCGGGAAGCGTCCTTGATCTCGCTCGCGACGTAGATCGTCGAGTTCCAGCCCAGGTAGCTGAACAGGACCGGGGAGAGCGCCATCCCGAAGGCGGCCAGGGGAGCCACGTCCGTGGCGCCGGCCAGGATGGGCCGCAGATTGGCGGAGTCGCCGTCCCCGACGAAGGGACCGATCATGCCGAACGCGAACAGCGCGAGGATCTTGCCCCCCGCCGTGACGTTGTTGGCCAGCGCGCCCCAGCGCACCCCCACGTAGTTGATCGCCGAGACCAGCAGGGTCACGCCGATGGCGACGGGCAGGATCCCGTCCGGTCCGTAGCCGAGCCAGGGCGCCAGCCCCGCCGCGAAGCCCGCCGCCAGGGTGGCGATGGTCCCGACGAAGATGATCACGAAGGTCAGCCAGCCGATCAGGAACCCGGCCACGCGGTGGAAGGCCTCGCGGAGGTAGACGTAGTCCCCGCCGGCGTGGGGGAACATGGCGCCGAGCTCCGCGTTGGCGAGCGCTCCCGCCAGGGAGAGGGCGCCCCCGGCGAGCCAGGCCGCGAAGATCAGCCCGGGATGGGGCAGGAGATCGGCGATGCGCCCCGGCGTCAGGAAGATCCCCGACCCCACGACCGACGACACGATGAGGAGAACCGCGTCGGGCAGGGAGAGGACCGGCTTCAGCTGGTCCTTGGGATGTCGGTCGGTTTCCAACGCGGGCCCCGACCCTCCCGTCCTACAGGAACGGGATGATCAGCAGGGCGACGATGTTGATGAGCTTGAGCATGGGGTTGATCGCCGGGCCTGCCGTGTCCTTGTAGGGATCGCCGACGGTATCGCCGGTGACGGCCGCCTTGTGGGCGTCGCTGCCCTTGCCGCCGTACTTGCCCATCTCGATGAACTTCTTGGCGTTGTCCCAGGCGGCGCCCCCGGTGGTCATCGAGAGCGCGACGCAGATCCCCGAGACGATCGAGCCGATCAGCACGCCGCCCAGGGCCGGGGCGCCGAGGCCGGGGGTGAGACCCACGACGATCGGCACCGCGGCCGGAATCAGGGCCGGGAGGATCATCTGGCGCAGCGCGGCCTGGGTCACGATGTCGACACAGGTCCGGTAGTCCGGCTTGCCGGTGCCTTCCATGATCCCCGGAATCTCGCGGAACTGGCGGCGCACCTCGTCCACCACCCGCGAGCCGGCGACGCTGACCGCGTCCATCGCAAAGGACGCGAAGATGAACGGGATCATGGCGCCGATGAAGAGCCCGGCCAGAACCGCCGTGTTCGTCAGGTCGAAGGCCACCTCGATCCCACCGATCAGCTTCAGGTCCTCGATGAAGGTGGCGAACAGCACCACGGCGGCGAGCCCGGCCGAAGCGATCGCGTAGCCCTTCGTCACCGCCTTGGTGGTGTTCCCGAAGGCGTCCAGGGGATCGGTGACGTCGCGCACTTCGTCGCCCAGCTCGGCCATCTCCGCGATGCCACCGGCGTTGTCGGTGATGGGACCGTAGGCGTCGATGCCGACCACGATGCCGGCGAGCGAGAGCATGCTCATCGCCGCCACGCCCACGCCGAACAGGCCTCCCAGCTCATAGCAGGCGACGATCGCGCCCACGATCACCACCACGGGGATGACGGTCGCCTGCATGCCGACGGCGAGGCCACTGATCACGTTGGTGCCGTGCCCGCCCTGGCTCGCCTGGGCGATCTTGTCGACGAAGCGTGAGCCGTCTCCGGTGTAGACGTCGGTGATCCAGAGCATCACCGCGGTAACGACCGCGCCCGCCACGGCGCAGATCCAGATGTTGGGCGCACGCAGGCCGTCGGCGAACTCCACGTAGCCGTTGCCGACCACCAGCAGGCCCAGCATGACCACGGTGGCGATTCCCAGACCGATGTACATGGCCCGCATCACCGCCGGCTGCTGACCGGGGGCGGGCTCGCCGATCCGGACGAAGGGAAGCGAGACCAGCGCGCCGACGATCCCGGCCGCGCCCACCATGAGCGGATACAGGAACATATCGTGGTTCTCGGGGTAGAGGATGTGCGCGATGAGCATCACCGCGGCGGCCGTGACCCCGTAGGTCTCGAAGAGGTCGGCGGCCATCCCGGCGCAGTCGCCCACGTTGTCGCCCACGTTGTCCGCGATCACCGCCGGATTGCGCGGGTCGTCCTCGGGGATGTTGGCTTCGACCTTGCCGACCAGGTCGGCGCCGACGTCCGCCCCCTTGGTGAAGATGCCGCCTCCGAGACGGGCGAACACCGAGATCAGCGAGCCGCCGAAGGCCAGGCCGATGAGCGCGTCCGGCTTGTCGTAGCCGGCAGCCGCCATCGCCATCACGATGCCCACCAGGCTGAGCAGACCGAAGCCGACCACCATGAGGCCGGTCACCGCGCCGCCCTGGAAGGCCAGGTTGAAGGCGCCTCCGAAGCCGTCCTTGGCGGCCTGGGCGACGCGCAGGTTGGCGCGCACCGACACGTTCATGCCGATGAAGCCGGCCGCCGCGCTGGCCACCGCACCGAGCACGAAGCCGACTGCGTACCAGGTTCCGAGGGCGACCCAGAGCACGGCCAGGATGGGCACGCCCACCATGGCGACCGTGCGGTACTGGCGGCTCAGGAATGCCTGGGCGCCCGAAGCGATCGCCGCGGCGATCTCGTTGGCGCGCTCGGTGGAGGTCGGGGCCGCCAGGACCCGGCGGTACAGGAATACCCCGACGGCGATGCACAGCACCGAGGCGACGAGGGCGACAAGGGTGATATCCATGAGAGACGCTTCTCCGCAGGCAGGTTCAGGACGACTTCGGGAAGGGGGGCGGAAGGCGGGGCTGAACCCCGGGGGAGCGCTCGCCCCCCGCCGGAACGCGGCCGGAAACTAGGCGTCCGAGCCGCGTTCTTCCAGTCTTTTCAGCCGCCTTCCCTGCGGGGATCGGGCCCGCGGTGGTAGCCTCCCGGCCATGAGCGAGATCACCGCAGCCGAAGCCCTCCTGCGCACCGCGACCGCGGCCGGAGCCGACGTCTGCTTCGCCAACCCGGGCACCTCGGAGATGCACCTCGTGGCTGCCCTGGACCGGGTCGAGGGAATGAGAGCCGTCCTGGCGACCTTCGAAGGGGTGTGCACGGGAGCCGCCGACGGATTCGGCCGCATGGCGGGGCGCCCTGCCCTGACCCTTCTTCACCACGGTCCCGGCTTCGCCAACGGGATCGCCAACCTCCACAACGCCTGGCGGGCGCGCAGCCCGGTCGTGAACCTGGTCGGAGACCATCCGGACCGTCACCTCCCCTTCGACGCGCCCCTGACCTCGGACATCGTGTCGCTCGCCTCTCCGGCATCCGACTGGGTGCGACGGCCCGGTGCGGCCAAGGAGCTGGCTCCCGGGATGGCCGAGGCGCTCGCGACCGCCGGTGAGCAGCCCGGCCGCGTGGCCACCCTGATCGTGGCGAGCGACCTCTCCGCCGAGCCGGTGGCCGGCCCGGCGGCGCCGCGCACGCCCGCGCCGACACCGGAGGTGGACGCGGCGCGCGTCGACGCGGTGGCCGAGGCGCTGCGCGACGGCGGCTCCGCGGTGATCCTGCTCGGCGCCCTCGGCATGACCGAGCCCGCCCTGCACGCCGCCGCGCGCGTCGCGGCTGCGAGCGGGGCGCGCCTCGTCGCCGAGACCTTCCCCGGCCGCCTCGAGCGGGGCGGGGACCTGCCGGTCGTCGAACGCCTGCCCTACTTCCCGGAGCACGTCCTGCAGTCCCTCGAGAGCGCGCGACACCTGGTGCTGGCCGGAGCGGCGGAACCGGTCGCGTTCTTCGCCTATCCCGGACTCCCGAGCCGGCTGGTCCCCGACGGCTGCACCGGCCACGTCCTGGCGGGGCCGCGCGAGGACGCGGCCGGCGCGCTCGAGGCGCTGGCCGACGCACTCGGTGCGCCGGCGGAGCCTCCCCTGCCGAGTGTGGCGCCTCCCGGCAGGCCCTCGGGAGCCCTCGACCCTCCCTCGCTCGGCGCCGCGCTGGCTGCCGTCCAGCCCGAGGGCGCGATCGTGATGGAGGAGGCGGCCACGAGCGGCGGCCCCTGGTTCCCCCTGGCGGCCGGCGCCCCGCGCCACACCTACCTGGGGCTCACGGGCGGCGCGATCGGCCAGGGCCTGGCCGTCGCCACCGGTGCGGCGCTCGCCTGCCCGGACCGGCCGGTGATCGCCTTCCAGGCCGACGGCGGCGGGCTCTACACCGTGCAGAGTCTATGGACCCAGGCGCGCGAGGGACTCGACGTCACCAACGTGATCTGCTCGAACCGCAGCTACCGGATCCTGCAGTTCGAGCTGGCCCGCGCGGGCGTCGCCGAGCCCGGACCCAAGGCGGCGAGCCTCACCGACCTCTCCCATCCCGACATCGACTGGGTGTCGCTCGCCCGCGGCTTCGGCGTACCCGGCGAGCGCGTCGACCAGGCCGACGCGCTCTGCGGCGCCCTGGAGCGCGCCCTCGCCGAGCCGGGCCCCCACCTCATCGAAGCCGTGCTCTGAGCGACCGGTCCGGACGGTCATCGAAGCCGTGCTCTGACCGGACCGGTCCGGACGGTCATCGAAGCCGTGCTCTGACCGGACCGGTCCGGACGGCTTCACGCGCACACCCGCCACAGGCGACCGGGTCCTCTCCTACCCCACATCCGCCAGCGCCAGCCGCTCGCCCCAGCGGGCGCGCACGGCGTGGAGCAGCTCGGGCTGCCCGCGCAGTCCGGGATCGCGCCGCACCGTCTCGAGGGCGGCCTCGCGCGCCACCGAGACCAGGCGCGCGTCACGCACCAGGTCGGCGATGCGCAGGTCCGGGAGCCTTCCGTGCTGGCGCGTTCCGAGGAACTCGCCCGGGCCGCGAATCCGCAGGTCCGCGTCCGCGATCTCGAAGCCGTCCCGGGTCCGCAGCATCGCGTCGATGCGCGCCTCACTGTCCTCGCCCCCGCCCCGTGCCATCAGGAGACAGACGCCCGGGCGCTCGCCGCGGCCCACCCGCCCGCGCAGCTGGTGGAGCTGGGCCAGCCCGAAGCGCTCGGCATGCTCGACGAGCATCAGGGTGGCGTTGGGCACGTCGACGCCGACCTCGATCACGCTCGTCGAGACCAGGATCTGCGTCTCGCCGCGCTCGAAGCGCGCCATCGCCTCGGCGCGGGCCCCGGCGTCCAGGCGCCCGTGCACCAGGTCGACTTCGAGCTCGGGAAAGGCGGCCGCGATGCGGGCCGCCGAGTCGACCGCGGCCCGCAGGTCGCTCTTCTCGGACTCCTCCACGAGCGGGTACACGACGTACACCTGCTCGCCGCGCGCCGTCGTCTCGCGGATGAGGTCGACGGCCCGCTGTCCCTCGCCCTCGCGCAGGAGATGGGTGGTGACCGGCGTGCGGCCCGGCGGGAGCTCGTCGAGGACCGAGACGTCCAGGTCGCCGTAGAGGGTCAGGGCCAACGTGCGCGGAATCGGGGTCGCCGTCATCACCAGGACGTCGGGCGCCACGCCGCCTCCGGCCGCGGCGAGGGCCGCGCGCTGCAGGACCCCGAAGCGGTGCTGCTCGTCGACGACCGCCAGGCCCAGGCGCGCGAAGCGGACCCCTCTCTGCACCAGCGCGTGGGTGCCCACCAGCAGGTCCACGTCGCCTTGCGCCAGCGCAGCCCGTACCGCATCCGACTCGCCACGCGGGAGGGACGAGGTCAGGAGCGCGATGCGCAGGGCCGTCGCCGCGCCGCCGCCCTCCGAGAGCCGTGTCAGCGTGCGCAGGTGCTGCTCGGCCAGGAGCTCGGTGGGCGCCATGAGCGCGGTCTGGTAGCCGGCCTCGGCGGCGGCGACGGCGGCCAGGAACGCGACCGCCGTCTTGCCGCTGCCGACGTCCCCCTGCAGCAGGCGGTGCATCGGGTGCGGCCGCGCCAGATCGGCGCGGATCTCGGCCCAGGTGCGCGCCTGGGCGCGGGTCAGACGGAACGGCAGCGCGCCCGGTGCCGCGCGGGTGCGTGGCCCGTCGCCGGGGATGGGGTTCCCGGGCTGGGCCGAGACGCTGGCACGGCGCAGCGCGAGTCCCATCTCGAGCACGAACAGCTCCTCGAGGACGAGACGCTCGTGCGCGGGCGACGTGCGGCGTCGCAACGCTTCGACCTCGGCCTCGGGAGGGGGGAGATGAACCGTGCGCAGGGCCTCGGCCGCGTCGGGCAGACGCCGCCCGTCGACGACGGACTCGGGGAGGTGGCCGGGCACCAGGTCGACGTACTCCGTGAGTGCGGAGGCGATCAGCCGGCGCAGGGCACGCGGGTTCACTCCCTCGAGTGCCGGGTAGTCGGCCACGACGCGTTCCAGGTCCGGCCCTCCTGCCGTTCCGTCCCCGTCCTCGGGAAGCACGTCCACCTCCGGATGCAGGAGCTCCTTCTGGAAGCGGTAGCGACGCACCTCGCCGGTCACGAGGAGGCGATTGCCCTTCTTCACGACGTTCTGCAGCGCCTCTCCGCCGCGGAACCACTTCAGGTTGACGGTGGCGCCGTCGTCGCCCACGACGGCCTGGAGCATGCGCCGGAACCGGCCGCCCCGGCCGCGTGTGTTCACGAAGTCGGAGACCAGCACGGTGGCGACGAAGGTGGCGCGATGACCCACCTCGAGGTCGTCCACCCGCACCAGCGCGCGGCGGTCGTCGTAGCGGGCGGGAAGATGGAAGAGCACGTCGGCGACGCTGGCCAGGCCGCGCCGCGCCAGCGCGTCCGCGCGCCGCGGGCCGATCCCCGGCAACGCACTGGTCGGCCGCGCCAGGAGATCCTCCGCGAAGGCGATTCCGGCCATCGGCTCGAGGACCTCGAGCGCGCCGATCACCGCCGCGCGGCGCTCCGCTCCCTCGAGCGGCGCGTCCAGCCCCGCCGCGAGCCGCTCGAGTCGCGCCCGGACGTCCCGCGGCACCGCGCAGGCAGCCGCCCGGAGCAGTCCGCGCGAGACGCTGGACTCGAGGGCCTTCACCCGCTCGAGGGCGGCGAAGTCGTCCCGGGCCGCGAAGCGGAGCGGCGAGAGAGCCGCCTCCAGCGCCTTCGCGAAGGGACTCGCCCCCACCCTCCTAGTCGCCGTACCCGGGGTGGATCTCCTGGAGCGAGCGCACGCCGATGGTCCCCTGGCCGGTCGCGACGATACCGCCCGCGGCGGCGCGCGCGGCGGCCAGGGTCGTGAAGTAGGGGGTCCCGCGCAGCAGGGTGGCGCGGCGGATCGAGAAGGAGTCCTTCACCGCCTCCGGATCCGGACCCACGGTGTTGATCACCAGATCCACGTCGCCCGCCTCGATGCGGTCCACCACGTGGGGCGAGCCGTCCTTCACCTTGTTCACCACCTCGGCTTCGATGCCGTGGGCGGCGAGGGTGGCCGCCGTGCCCTCGGTGGCGATCACGCGGAAGCCCTGGGCCACGAGCGCGGCGACGGGCTCGCAGGCTCCCTCGTGGTCCTCGGTGCGCATCGAGACCAGCACGGTGCCGCTGGCGGGAAGCGAGTTCCCCGCCTGGATCTGCGCCTTGGCGTAGGCGCGGCCGAAGTCGGAATCGATGCCCATCACCTCGCCCGTGCTGCGCATCTCGGGACCCAGCAGGGTGTCCACGCCGGGGAACTTCACGAAGGGGAAGACGGCCTCCTTGACCGAGAAGTGGTCCGGCCAGACCTCCTCGGTGAAGCCGAGCTCCTCCAGGCTGCGGCCGGACATCACCAGGGCCGCCAGCTTCGCGAGCGGCTTCCCGATCGCCTTCGACACGAAGGGTACGGTGCGCGAGGCGCGCGGGTTCACCTCGATCACGAAGACCTCGCCGGCCTTGACCGCGTACTGGACGTTCATGAGCCCGCGCACGCCGAGCTCGAGCGCCAGCTTCCGGGTGGACTCCACGATCTCCTGAACCACCTCCGGCGAGAGGGAGTACGGCGGGAGCGAGCAGGCGCTGTCGCCCGAGTGCACGCCGGCCTCCTCGATGTGCTCCATCACGCCGCCGACCACCACGCGGCGTCCGTCGCAGAGCGCGTCCACGTCCACCTCCGTGGCGTCCGCGAGGAAGCGGTCGACCAGGACCGGATGCTCGGGCGAGGCCTTCACGGCGAAGCGCATGTAGCCCTGCAGGGACTCCAGGTCGCGCACGATCTCCATGGCCCGTCCACCCAGGACGTAGGACGGTCGCACCAGGACCGGGTACCCGATGCGGGCGGCAACGGCCTCGGCCTCCTCCAGGCTGCGGGCCACGCCGCTGGCGGGCCGCTTCAGAGCCAGCTTCTCGAGGAGCTGGTCGAAGCGCTCGCGGTCCTCGGCGCGGTCGATCGCGTCCGGCGGCGTTCCGAGGATCGGCACCCCAGCGGCTTCCAGGGGGACGGCCAGCTTGAGCGGCGTCTGGCCCCCGAACTGGACGATGACGCCGTCCGGCTGCTCCACCCGCACGATCTCGAGCACGTCCTCGAAGGTGAGCGGCTCGAAGTAGAGCCGGTCGCTGGTGTCGTAGTCGGTGGAGACGGTCTCCGGGTTGCAGTTGACCATGATGGTCTCGAAGCCGGCGTCCGACAGCGCGAAGGCCGCGTGGACGCAGCAGTAGTCGAACTCGATCCCCTGGCCGATGCGGTTCGGGCCGCCGCCCAGGATCATGATCTTCTTGCGGTCATCCGGCTCGGCCTCGCACTCGTCCTCGTAGGTCGAGTAGAGATACGGCGTGTGGGCGACGAACTCGGCACCGCACGTGTCGACCCGCTTGTACACCGGATGCACGCCGTGCGCCTCGCGCAGGCCGCGCACGGTCGCCTCGTCCGTGTTCCAGAGCTCCGCCAGACGGCGATCCGAGAAGCCGGCCTGCTTGGCGGGTCGCAGCCACGCGGCGCGCTCGTCCTCGGCCGCCGCGGCGAGAGCTTTCTCCATCGCGACGAGCTCTTCGAGGTTGGCGAGGAACCAGGGGTCGATCGCCGAGCGCGCGTGGACTTCCTCCACGCTCGCGCCGCGCCGGAACGCCTCGGCCACCGCCCAGATGCGGTCGGCCCGCGGCACCTCGAGCCGACGCCAGAGCTCCTCGCTGCCGGCCTCACCCTCGGGCACGTCCGGGCGTTCGAGCCCCGCGTGGCCGATCTCGAGCGAGCGCAGCGACTTCTGGAGGCTCTCCTTGAAGGTGCGTCCGATCGCCATCGCCTCGCCCACCGACTTCATCTGGGTGGTGAGCCGGCTGTCCGCGCTCGGGAATTTCTCGAAGGTGAAGCGCGGGAACTTGGTCACCACGTAGTCGATGGTCGGCTCGAAGCTGGCGGGCGTCTCCCGGGTGATGTCGTTGCGGATCTCGTCGAGCGTGTAGCCGACCGCCAGCTTGGCGGCCATCTTCGCGATCGGGAAGCCGGTGGCCTTGGAGGCCAGGGCCGAGGAGCGCGAGACCCTGGGGTTCATCTCGATGACGACCAGGGTGCCGTTCTCCGGGTGCACGCCGAACTGGATGTTCGAGCCCCCCGTGTCGACTCCGATCTCGCGGATGATCGCGACCGCGGCGTCGCGCATCACCTGGTATTCCTTGTCGGTCAGGGTCTGGGCTGGTGCCACGGTGATCGAGTCGCCCGTGTGCACGCCCATCGCGTCGAAGTTCTCGATGGAGCAGATGATCACGACGTTGTCCGCGACGTCGCGCATGACTTCCAGCTCGTACTCCTTCCAGCCCAGCACGCTCTGCTCGATCAGCGCCTCGGTGCGCGGCGACTGCTGCAGCGCCCACTCCACCATCCGATCGAACTGGACCTCGTCTCCGGCCACGCCGCCGCCGGCGCCGCCCAGGGTGAAGCTGGGGCGGATGATGGCGGGAAGACCGAGGGTAGGGAGGAGGGCCCGGGCCTCGTCCAGGGTCCGCACGTAGCCCGAGGCGGGAACCGCCAGTCCCAGCTTCTCCATGGCCGCGCGGAACTGCTGGCGGTCCTCGGCCTTCATGATCGCATCGAGGTTGGCCCCGATGAGCTCCACCCCGTGGCGGTCCAGGACGCCGCCCTCGGCCAGGTCGATCGCGAGGTTCAGGCCCGTCTGGCCGCCGATCGTCGGCAGCAGCACGTCCGGCTTCTCGCGTTCGATGATCTTCTCGACGCTCTCCACCGTCATGGGCTCGACGTAGACGGCGTGAGCGGTGCTCGGGTCGGTCATGATCGTGGCCGGGTTGGAGTTGACCAGGATCACCCGGTACCCCTCCTCGACGAGCGCCTTGCACGCCTGCGTCCCCGAGTAGTCGAACTCGCAGGCCTGTCCGATCACGATCGGCCCCGAGCCGATCACCAGGATGCTCTCGATGTCGTCGCGCCTCGGCACTAGGACTCCCTCCGGGCGATCTCGATCCCGCTCACCCCGGAGCCCGCCTTGTGCTCCTCGACCAGGGTGCGGAAGCGCCGGAAGAGGTAGGCCGCATCGTGCGGTCCGGGCGAGGCCTCCGGGTGGTACTGCACGCTGAAGAGCGGCTTCGTCTCGTGGGCCAGGCCCTCCACGGTGGCGTCGTTCAGGTTGACGTGGGTGACCCCCACCGGTTCGCCCGCCTCCCGGAGCGAGTCCGCCTCGACCGCGTAGCCGTGGTTCTCTGCGCAGATCGCCACCTTGCCGGTCGCGAGGTCCTGGCCCGGCTGGTTCCCACCGTGGTGGCCGAAGCGGAGCTTGCGCGTGCGCCCCCCCAGGGCCAGGCCCAGGATCTGGTGGCCCAGGCAGATCCCGAAGATCGGCAGACTGCCGTCGGCCAGGTCGCGCACGATCGGCCGCACCCCGGCCACCCCCTCCGGATCGCCCGGCCCGTTGGAGAGGAAGACCGCGTCGGGCTCGAGCGCACGTGTGGCCTCCGCCGGATGGGTCGCCGGCACGACGGTCACGTCGAAGCCCTGCTCGACCAGGAGGCGCAGGATGTTGCGCTTCACGCCGAAGTCGTAGGCGACGAGCTTCAACGGCGGAGCGGGCTTCGTCGGCCGCGGCAGCTCGCCTTCCACCCCGTCCCAGCTCCCTTCGCTCCAGGCGTAGGGCTCC
>JANQFA010000193.1 GCA_028278065.1 Myxococcota bacterium | reverse complement strand
GTCGCGCGATGCGGCGGGATCGGTGCTCCCGAGGAGGTCGCCCAGGGCGATCCAGCCCGCCGCGTTGCTCGGGTCGATCGCCAGCGACCGCTCCAGCGCGCTGCGCGCGTTCTCGGTCGCGCCGCTGCGGGCGGCGCGACGTCCCGCCAGCAGCCAGGCGTCGGCACGACCGGGATCCCTCTCGAGCGCTTCCTCCAGGGCATCCCCGGCCAGCGTCTCTTCGCCTGCCGCTTGGGCCGCCTCGCAGATCCGGAGCAGGGCGTCGAGTCGCGAGCCGGGGGTCGAGGGGGAGGAGTCCAGGAGGGCCAGGGCCTTCTGGTAGTGCCCAGCGTCGACCAGCGCGTCGAGGTCGGATGCACCGGAATCTCGCGGCCGCTCGGTGCGACGCCACGCGAACGTGGTGTTGAGTGCGTCGAGTACGGAGATCTCGAGGGAGTTGTGCGCCAGCTTCTCGCTGGCGACTCGATGGCGGGCGGAGGCGACCGCATCGCCGCGCGCCTCCGCGTGGCAGGCGAGGGCGTCGTGCGCCTCCTGGGATCCAGGGTGCAGACGCAGCGCGGCCCGGGCACTCGCCGGGACTCGCCGGCCGACGCGGGCCAGCGCCAGCGCGGTCAGCTCGCGAACGGTCTGGCGCATCACGAAGGCGTCGTGCGCCGTCAGCTGGCGCAGCAGCAGGCCTAACTCGCGGCGCATCCTGGTCGTCTCCCGCCGTCGCCCCTGGGATCAGACGCTGCTGGGCGCGCCCGTGCGGAGCGAATCCAAGATCGCCAGCGTAGCCCGTGTCGTCGCCGCGGCCTGCTCGAAGGGGATCGGCATCGGGCCGCCCGTCCGGGCCGCCTCGACGAAGAGGCGCAGCTCCTTCTCGAATCCCTTGTCCTGGTTCGAGGAGCGGCTGCGCGAGATGCGGCCGCCGCGGGCCAGCTCCAGGCTCCGGAAGTCGTCGAGCGCGGCCACCCGCGACTCGCCGAACACCTCGAGCCGCTCCTTGGGATAGCCGGGGTCTCCGAGCGCCGTGTAGGTCACGGTCCCCACCGATCCATCGGCGAATCGGAGGGACACGACCACGTTGTCGTCGCCCCGATAGCGTGTGTCGCCCGCGATGCAGGCGGCCTGCACCTGCTCCGGCGGCGCTCCGGCGAGGAACTGGAGCAGGTCCACGAAGTGGCAGACCTCGCCGATGATCCGTCCCCCGCCCTCGACCGGGTCGTGCACCCAGTGGTCGGCCGGAATGAAGCCGGCGTTGATGCGGTACTGCATCACGAGCGGGTGGCTGCGGTCGGCGAAGTGCGCGACGAGCTCCTCGACGAGCGGCGCGAAGCGCCGGTTGAAGCCCACCATCACGTCGCCCTGCGTGCCTTCGCGGGCGCGCGCGATGGCGTCCAGCTCCTCGCGATCCAGACACAGCGGCTTCTCGCAGAAGACGTGCCGGCCGGCCTCGAGCGCCGAGATCACGAGAGGCGCGTGGAGGTTGTGGCGGGTGAGCACGAAGACGGCGTCCACGTCCGGGTCCTGGATCGCGTCCTGGGCGTCTGCGGTGGCCCGCCGGAAGTCGTACTGCTCCCCGATCTGGCGCGCCGTCATGCCGCCGGCGGACGCGATCACGACCGGATCGGTGCCGCCGGCCGCCCTCAGAGCCGGCAGCAGCACCGAGCGCCCGAAGCTGCCGGCGCCGATCAGGCCCACGCCGAGGCGCTCCCGGTCGCGCGGGGCAGCGTCGAGGCGGACCGAGGGCTCCGGCGCGACGACCGCCTCGTCGTCCGCGCCGTACTCGAGCAGTACGCCGAGATAGGGATCGCGACCCTCCGAGATCAGTGAATAGGCGTCGAGGGCGGAGTCGATCGGGAAGCGGTGCGTGGTGAGGGCAGCCACGTCGATTCGTCCGTCCGCGAGCAGGTCGAGGAAGGCCTCGAGATTGCGCTGCTCGGTCCAGCGCACGTGACCCGGCGGGTAGTCGAAGCCCCGTTCCTCGTAGTCCGGGTCGTAGCGGCCGGGTCCGTACGACATGGACATGCGGACGTCGAGCTCCTTCTGGTAGTACACCGAGCGCGGGATCTGCATCCCGACGAGTCCCACCACGACGACGCGTCCGCGCAGCCGCGAAATCTCCCCGGCCTGCTCGAGCGGGCCGGCGCCGGGGGTGGAGGCGGCCACGATCACCGCGTCCATCCCCTCGCGCTCGGAGAAGCGCTCAGCCGCCGTCTCGAGCTCCTCGCTCACGGCCCGATGGGCGCCGAGCGCCTCCGCCAGCTTGGCACGCGCCGGGTTGGGGTCGAAGCCGAGCACGCGGCAGCCGTTCGCGCGCAGCAGCTGGACGGTGAGCTGCCCGATCAGGCCCAGGCCCAGCACCGCGACCCGCTCACCCAGGGTGGGGGCGGCCTGCCGGACCCCCTGCAGCGCGATGGCGCCGACCGTGGTGAACGCGGCCGCCTCGAGCGTGACGCCGTCCGGGACCCGGGCGCACAGGTTGCGGGGCACGTAGGCGTAGTCCGCATGGTTGGCGTAGCCCGCTCCGGCGCACGCCACCCGGTCCCCCACGCGCAGCTCGGGCACGTGCGCCCCGACCTCCACGACCACTCCTGCGCTCGAGTAGCCGAGGGGAATGGGGGTGTCGAGCTTGGTGCGCACCTTCTGGAGCGTGTTCATCACGCCCTGCTTGCGCGCGGTCGTCAGCACCTTCCTGACCAGGTCCGGGCGCGCCCGCGCCTTGCCGACCAGGGACTTGCGGGCGAGGTCCACGAGCATCTTCTCGGTTCCGGCCGAGACGAGGGAACGGACCGTTCGTACGAGCACGCCGTCCGGCCGCAGCGCCGGGGGCGGAACGTCCTCGACGTTCATCTCACCGGTGCGATAGGACTGGACCAGCTGCCGCACGGGTCAGAAGAGGGCGTAGATGAAGGGAGCGACGGCCGAGCCCTCGGTGAACACGATGAGGACCGAGAGGAGCAGCATCACGACCACGATCGGGCCGAGCCACCACTTCTTGCGGACCTTCATGAAGGACCACAGTTCGCTGAAGATCGAGAGGCGGCTTCCGCTTGCCTTGGCCATCGACGGCCTCCGTCTGGGCCGGACTCAGTCGAGCTCGTAGAGCTCGCGCCAGTCCACGTCCTCGTGGAGCTCCGGCTGGTCTTCCTTGTACAGGATCTGGTTGCCCAGCACCAGCACGTCCATGTCGGTGCGCATGAAGCAGAGGTACGCGTCCTCCGGCGTCGTGACGATGGGCTCGCCGCGCACGTTGAACGAGGTGTTGATCACGACCGGACAGCCGGTTCGCTCGTCGAAGGCGTGGAGCAGGTCGTAGAACTCGGCGTGGGTGTCCCGGGTGACCGTCTGGAGGCGCGCCGAGCCGTCTACGTGGGTGACCGCCGGGATGTCGCGCCCCTCCTTCACCTGGCAGACCAGGAGCATGTACGGGCTCTCGCGATCGATCTCGAACCACTCGCCTGCCTTCTCCGCGAGGCAGGCGGGCGCGAAGGGCCGAAAGCTCTCTCGGAACTTGATCTTGAGGTTGACCCGCGACCAGTTCTCCTCGTTGCGCGCGTCGGCCAGGATGCTGCGGCTGCCGAGGGAGCGGGGGCCCCACTCGAGACGGCCTTGGAACCAGCCGACGACCTTCTGCTCGGCATCGAGCAGCCGGGCGGTCTCCGAGATCATCTCGTCTCGCGGGAGGGTCTTGTAGGGCGCCTTCGCGCGCTCGAGGAAGGCGCGGATCTCCTCGTCGCCGTAGGAGGGGCCCCAGTAGGCGTGGTCCATGCGGAACGCGCGGGGATTCCCGAGGACCGCGTTGTGCACGAAGAGCGCGCAGCCCAGGGCGCTTCCCGCATCGCCGGCGGCGGGCTGGACCCAGAGGTTCTCGAAGGGGGTCTCGCGGATCACCCGGCCGTTCGCGACGCAGTTGAGCGCGACGCCGCCCGCCATGCACAGGTTGGGCAGGCCCGTGCGGTTGTGCAGGTCGCGGGCCATGCGCAGCACCACCTCCTCGGTCACCGCCTGCACGCTGGCCGCCATGTCCCAGTGGAACGGCTCCATCTCCGACTCGGGCTCGCGCCGCGGCCGCCCGAACAGATCCGCGAAGCGGTCGTTGGTCATGGTCAGCCCGTAGTCGTACGCGAAGTACTGCATGTCGAGCCGGAACGAGCCGTCCTCGCGCAGATCGACGAGCTTGTCCAGGATCTCGTCCTTGTAGACGGGCTTCCCGTAGGGCGCGGCGCCCATCACCTTGTACTCCGCGCTGTTCACCTTGAAGCCCAGGTAGTAGGTGAACGCGCTGTAGAGGAGCCCCAGCGAGTGGGGGAAGCGGATCTCGTGGACCAGGTCGAAGCGGTTTCCCTTGCCGATGCCCATGGTGGCGGTGGCCCACTCGCCCACTCCGTCGAGGGTGAGGATGGCCGCCTCCTCGAACGGGGAGGGCAGGAAGGCCGCGGCGGCGTGGGACTGGTGGTGCTCCGCGAAGAGCACCTCGCCCTGGTAGCCGAGCTCGCGCTGCACGACGTTCGGGACCCAGAGCTTCTCCTTCAGCCAGACCGGGATCGAGCGGGTGAACGAGGGCAGGGACCGGGGGAAGGTGGCGATGTAGGTCGACAGGATCCGCTCGAACTTCACCATGGGCTTGTCGTAGAAGACGACGTAGTCGAGGTCGTCGGCGCGGATGCCGGCCTCGTCGAGGCAGTACTCGGCGGCGCGTCGCGGGAAGCCGGGGTCGTGGCGCAGGCGGCTGAAGCGCTCCTCGTGCGCCCCCGCGACCATGCGGCCGTCCACGAGGAGGGCCGCCGCCGAGTCGTGATAGAAGCCCGAGATGCCCAGGATCTTCATGGTGGGTCCGTCAGCTCTGGAGCTTGCTGCGCTCGAGATCGGCGCCCGCGGTGTCCGCCTCGCCCCAGGCGCTGCCCGCCTCGAGCGGCTTCTTCTGCAGCATGTCCGCCCGGCCCACCCGGGCGCCGAGGGAGGCCGGCCCGATCAGGAGCGCGTAGAAGATCCCGAGGATCACGAGGGTCTGCACCTCTCCGAAGCGCGCCACGATCAGGAGCCAGCCGTTGAGGAGGCGGCGCCAGAGCGGCTCGCGCGCGCTCACGGGCGCGACCCCAGGCTGCGCTCCAGGACGTCGACGATGCGCGCCGCGGCGGCGCCGTCCCAGCCCTGCGGCACGCTTCCGGGGCGCGCCTTGCCGCTGAGGATCTTGTCCACCTCGGCCCGGATCGTGGCCGGGTCGGTCCCGACGATCACGTTGGTGCCTTCGGTCACGGTCACCGGGCGCTCGGTGTTCTGGCGGAGGGTGAGGCAGGGGATTCCGAGCACGGTGGTCTCCTCCTGGATGCCGCCCGAGTCGGTGAGCACGAAGCGGGCGTCGGCCATGAGGCGCAGGAACTCGAGGTAGCCGAGCGGGTCGACCAGGTGGAGGCGCGGAGCCTCGCCCTCCAGGAGGTTGGCGATCGAGGCCCGGGTGCGCGGGTGCACCGGGAACACCACCGGCACGCGCGCGTGGATCTCCTCGAGCACCCCGAAGAGGCCGCGCAGCTGCTCCGGATCGTCCACGTTGCTCGGACGGTGCAGGGTCAGGACGGCGTAGGCGCCAGCCTCCAGCCCGAGGCGCGCCGGCGTGTCCAGCTCGCGTGCCCGCGCCAGGTGGGCCTTGAGGGTGTCGATCATGACGTTGCCCACCAGGTGGATCTTGTCCCGGGCCACGCCTTCCCGGGTGAGGTTCTCGACGCCCGAGGGCTCCGTCACGAAGAGCCAGTCGGACACGACGTCGGTCATCAGCCGGTTGATCTCCTCGGGCATCGCACGGTCGAAGGAGCGCAGCCCCGCCTCCACGTGGCCCACCGGAATCCCGAGCTTCACGGCGGCCAGGGTCGCCGCCAGGGTGGAGTTGACGTCGCCCACGACCAGCACCGCGTCGGGCCGCCGCTCCAGCAGCACCTCCTCCATCTTGTCGAGGACCTGGGCCGTCTGGGCCCCGTGGCGGCCCGACCCGACCCCCAGGTTCAGGTCCGGCTCGGGGATGCCCAGATCGCGGAAGAACGAGTCGCTCATGGCCGCGTCGTAGTGCTGGCCGGTGTGGACGAGGGTGGCCTCGAAGCCGTCCCGCTCGCGCATCTCGTGCAGCAGGGGGGCGATCTTCATGAAGTTCGGGCGCGCCCCCGCGACGGCCAGGATGCGAATCGCGCGGCTGGCTCGGCTCGACATCGGATCAGCGTTCCTCCCCCGGGGGCCAGCGCTCGGATCGATGCGGCGCGGCGCATTCGGCGACACGATCAGCGGGGATCCGGCAACGTGCTAGACGCGCCCTGACGCCGCAAGATGAAAAGGCTTTCCCACCCCGCACGAAAGTCTAAAGTATGGAGTTGCGCATACGAAAAAGGTAGAGGGGCTTGATCGGACCCCGACTCGGACGGAAAATCCGTTCCCATGGTCGGGTACCTTCCCAACAGTGGAAGGAGATTACACACCAACCCCCACCGGATCCGCCCGCTGACGCCGTCCAATGCCCTTGCGTGGCACGGAACTAGCACATCCCGCTTGGCTGCGACGCCTCGCCGGGTGTGTCGGCAGCATGGAGAGAAGAGTCACAGGTGGCCTCGCCGTTCCGCGTACTGGTGATCGATGACGACCCGGGTGTCCGCGACTACCTGGAAGCGCTGGTCTCGCGCCAGGGCTACGAGGTCTTCGCTGTCGCCGGTGGAGAGGAGGCGCTCCGTACGCTCGACGAGTCGCGCCCCGACCTGGTGACCCTCGACGTGGTCCTGCCCGGCATGGACGGTCTCGAGACGCTCAAGGAGCTCAAGCAGCGCCTCCCCGAGCTCCCGGTGATCATGCTCTCCGGTCACGGACAGGCCGCGACCATCGTCGAGGCGATGAAGCTCGGCGCCACCGACTTCCTGCGCAAGCCGTTCGAAGTGGAGGAGCTCGAGCTGGCCTTCCAGAAGGCGCTCGAGAAACGCGCTCTCAAGGCCGAGGTCGAGCAGCTGCGCGGGCGCGCCCGCGCGGAGTCGGACCTGATGATCCTCGGCGGCGACAACCAGAAGATGCGCGAGGTCCGCGAGATCATCGAGCAGGTGGCCGACACCGACATCACGGTCCTGGTGCGCGGCGAGAGCGGTACCGGCAAGGAGCTGGTGGCGCGCACGATCTTCCAGCTCTCGGGCCGACGCGACAAGCCCTTCGTCAAGGTCAACTGCGCGGCACTGCCCTCGGAGCTCCTCGAGAGCGAGCTCTTCGGCTTCGAGAAGGGCGCCTTCACCGGTGCACAGAAGCGCAAGCTCGGCAAGTTCGAGTACGCCAACCACGGGACGATCTTCCTCGACGAGATCAGCGAGATGCACCCCAACCTGCAGGCCAAGCTGCTGCAGGTGCTTCAGGACGGCGAGTTCTCGCGCCTGGGCGGCGAGAGCGACGTGCGGGTGGACACGCGGATCATCGCTGCGACCAACCGGAACCTCGAGGAGGCCGTAGCGGACGGGACCTTCCGGGAGGACCTCTACTACCGGCTGAACGTCGTGACCGTGGCCATGCCGCCCCTGCGCGAGCGCACCGACGGGATTCCGCTGCTCGTGGATCACTTCCTCAAGAAGTACAACGAGCAGTACAAGAAGGAGGTGAAGCAGCTCTCGCCCGAGACCCTGGACGTCTTCATGAAGTATCACTGGCCCGGCAACGTCCGAGAGCTGGAGAACATGGTGAAGCGGATGGTCGTGCTGGAGAACGAGAGCGCCGTGCTCGCCGACATCAACCTGCGCGAGGCGCGGGCGGCCTCCGCGGAGGAGCCCGCGCTGCCGGACCTCGCCGCCCTGGACGCGGACCTGGCGGAAGGCAACGGCATCGATCTCAAGGCGATCGCCAAGAGGGCGGCGCAGGTCGCCGAGAAGCGCGTGATCGAGAAGGTCCTGGGGCAGACCCGCTGGAACCGGAAGGAAGCCGCCGAGCGGTTACAGATCAGCTACAAGGCGCTGCTCTACAAGATGAAGGAGAACGGCCTCTCGGAAGGCCGCTAGCAGTCCTCCCCCCAAGGAGACTGAGACCCGATGCAGACCCGTTCGACCCGATGCCTGGCCACCCTTCTCGGCGTGACCCTGCTCGCGGCGTGCGCGGGACGCCCGCCCGCGCCGCCGCCTCCCGAGCCCGACGTCATGGCACGCGACGTCTACGTGATCGGCAATGCGGACCTCCTGCGCATCACGGTCTGGAAGAACCCGGAGCTCTCGGCCGACGTCCCGGTGCGGCCGGACGGGAAGATCTCGGTGCCCCTGTTGAACGACGTGCAGGCCGCCGGTCTCACCCCCGAGGAGCTGAAGGAGCTCCTCACCAAGCAGCTCGCCGAGTACGTAGCGAACCCCGACGTCACCGTCGTGGTGATCCAGGTGAACTCGAAGCGAGTCTACGTCCTGGGCGGGGTGGTTCGCAGTGGGCCCATCCCGCTGACCTCGGACATGCGGGTGCTGGACGCCATCTCGGTGGCGGGCGGCTTCGCGCCATTCGCCGACAAGGGCGGTATCCGGATCCTGCGCCGCTCGGGAGGGGAGATCGTGGAGTACGGGTTCGACTACGACGATTATCTCAAGGGCAAGATCCCGCCGCACTCGAACATGCTGCTGCACCCGGGCGACACCGTGGTGGTGCCGGACTAGCCATGCGTGCCCTCATCGCGGCCGCCCTCGCTCTCGTTCTCTTCGGTTCGCTCCCGGTCGATGCCGAGGAGGTTCGGCTGGGTGTGGTCGGTTCGATCGAGTACGACTCGAACCTCTTCAACGCCCCTGAATCGGAGCTGGAGATCGACGACACCGCCATCCGCGTCGGGCCTCTCCTGGCCTTGCGGCGCTCGCAGGGGAGCTTCACCTACCAGATCCGCTACGCCCCGCGCTGGGAGTACTTCATCGACCAGTCCGCAGACGACGTCTGGGACCACAACGCCTTCCTGAACGCTCAGTGGCAGATCTCCCCTCGCACGACCCTGCGCGCTTCCAACCGGTTCCTGATCACGCGCAGTCTCAACCGCTCCTCGTTCATCTCGGACCCGACCCAGCCCGACGTGGGTCCCACGCCCGACATCGAGGTGGCGCGCCAGCGCATCACCCGGAACCTGGCTGCGTTCTCCGCCGAGCATCAGTTCACGGAGCGGCTCGAGGGCATCCTGGATCTCCGGCACGACCTCTTCATCACGGACCGCGACGATCGCTTCGACTCCCAGACCGCCGGCGTCACGGCGCGAAGCCTCTACGTCCTCCGGCCGACGGACCGCATCGGGGGCGGGGCGGGCTTCACCTGGCAGCGCTTCGAGGACACGACGCTCCAGCCCGGCTCCGAGACGCTCTTCTATCGGCTCTTCGCGAGCTGGGTCCACCAGTTCGATCCGACGTTCACGTTCACGGTCAACGCCGGTCCGACCTTCATCGACCAGAGCACGCGCGGAGGTGCACCGACCTCGGCGATCGTTCCCGCCTACCCGAGCCGGGCGACCACCGCCGGCGGAGTGCGTACGATCGACTCGGCCAGCTGCCCGACCAACGACGACGACGTTCCCTACGTGGCCGACACCTGCGGTCTGCTCGGAGCGGAGCTGAGCGGGGCCGATGCGGCCTTCGTGCGCGGGACCAGCACCCAGGTCTTCCAGGGGAGCGACGCGGGCGACCCCGACATCCGGACCACCATCTTCGCAACCGCCGATCTCACCAAGATGTGGCGGCAGTGGCGCGCTTCGTTGCGCTATCAGCGAAGCGACAGCACCGCATCGGGCGTGGGCCAGGCCACCATCCTCGACTTCGTGAGCGCATTCCTGATCTGGACTCCCGACGACCGCTGGGAGAGCCGGTTCGACCTGGGCTGGACGAACCGTCAGTCCGCTACGAACCAGACCGGCAACTCCGTCGGCCTCGGGCCGCCGGAGGCGATCGCCTTCCCGCCGCCCAGCACGACGCTGGCGGCCGGGTCCCCTGCGGTCAGCCTGGTGCGTGTGCAGAGCGACGACATCATCGACGTCCAGACGTGGACGACGGGCCTGCGCGTCGCCCGGAGGTTCGGGCGCTGGTCCCAGGGCTGGGTGCAGTTCCGCTACCTCCGTCAGGACTTCGACGGCGAGACGTCCCAGCGCGACTTCGACGACTACCGGGTGGCGTTCGGCGTGCGTTGGCTGATGGACTGGAAGCGGCCCTGGTAGACGAGGAATCGCGAGGATGAACTTGGACGAAGGACTCCAGCTCGGCGACCTGCGCGGCATGTTCGCGCGTCGCTGGCAGGTCGCGGCCCTGGTGGCGGGGATCGTGTTCCTGGCGTCGATCGTCGTGGCCGCCGTGCTGCCGGACCAGTACGAGACCTACACCACGATCCTGGTCGAGCCCCAGACCATCTCCGCCGAGCTGGTCGAGGCCCAGGTGGCGGGCACCGACCTCAACGAGCGCCTCCACCTGATGACCATGCAGATCCTGAGCCGGCCGCGCCTCTCGCGCATCATCGACGACCTCGGTCTCTACGAAGAGGAGTCCGAGGAGATGACCCGCGAGGAGGTCATCGAGATGATGCGCGACCAGATCAGCGTCGAGCCCGTCCTTCCGGAGCTGGAGGAGGAGCTCCTGAGTCCACGCCGCGACATCCAGATCAACACCTTCCGGCTCTACTTCCGGCACCCCAAGCCCCGCATCGCGGCCGCCGTGACCAACCGGCTCTCCAACGACTTCATCGAAGAGCACATCCGCGATCGAGTGCAGATGTCCACCGACACCTCCGAGTTCATCGAGGCCGAGCTGTCGCGGCTGGCGGTCCAGATCCAGGACGTGGAGGCGCGCATCGCGCAGGTCAAGGCCGAGAACCCGGGCAAGCTGCCCGAGGACCTGCTCTCGAACCAGCGCCTGTACGAGCGGACCGTCGACAGTCTGCGGATCGCACAGCGCAACCTCGCCGAGGCCCAGAGCGACGAGGCCTTCTTCCGCCAGCAGGCGCTGATCAGTCCCGACCTGGGTCGCCTCGATCCCGCCGATCCCAAGCGCCGGCTCGAGCTGATGGAGCTCCAGCTGAACGAGATGTTCTCCAGGGGCTACACGGAGAAGCACCCGGACATCGTCGCCAAGCGCTTCGAGATCGAGGAGCTGCGCGAGAAGATCGCGCGCGACGAGAGCGCCGAGGATACGAGCCGGCCGATCTCGGCGCAGCAGCAGGGGGCCGAGGCCGAGCGCCGGCGGGCCAGCCTGCGGGTGGAGTCCGCCCGCGAGGAGATCGCCCGTCTCGAGGGCCTGGCCGACGAGGTTCAGCAGCGCCTGGCCGAGACACCCCGCGTCGCCGAGCGGCTGGCCGCGCTCGACCGGGACTACGAGCACCTGTTCGCGAGCTTCCAGGAGTACAGCAACAAGCGGCTGGAGGCTGCGGTGGCGGCCAACGCGGAGCGGCGCCAGAAGGGAGAGAAGCTGCGCATCCTCGAGTCCGCGGTGGCGCCCACCGAGCCCAGCTCGCCGAACCGCCTGCTCATCATGGCGCTGGGCATGATCTTCGGCATGGCGCTGGGCGGCGGGATGGCCGTGCTGCTGGAGACCGCCGACGACTCGTTCCACGGCGCGAGATCGCTGCAGAGCGCCATCAAGCTCCCGGTCCTCGCCCAGATTCCGGGCATCACGCTCGAATCGGACCGGGTGGCCGAGCGCCGCCGCCGCGCGGTCACCGCCATGGCCAGCGCCGCCGTGGTCGGAGTGGTCCTGATCGGCGCCGCCGCCGGCTACGTCGCCGTGAACCGCCCCCACCTGCTGACCGGCGGTCCGGCCGAGACGGCCGACGTCCCGACGGCGCCGACGGAGGAGCAGTAGGGCATGTACCTCGAGCACTACGGGCTCGCGCGCAGCCCGTTCGAGATGACGCCGGACCCCTCCTTCCTGTATCTGGGCGAGACCCACCGGGAGGGGCTGGCGACCCTCGTCTACGGGGTGCGTGCCCGCAAGGGCTTCCTGCTGCTCACCGGCGAGGTGGGTACCGGCAAGACCACGCTCCTCCACGCGCTTCTCTCGCAGCTCGATGCCAGCACCGCGTCGGCCTTCATCTTCAATCCCCGTCTGGAGCCCCTCGACTTCTTCCGCCTGCTCCTCGACGAGTACGGGATCGAGCACGAGTGCAAGACCAAGGCCGACTACCTGATGACGCTGAACCGGTTCCTGATCGAGCGCCTCGAGCGAGATCAGCCGACGCTGCTCATCGTCGACGAGGCGCAGAACCTGTCGCCCGAGCTGCTCGAGGAGATCCGGCTGCTCTCGAACCTCGAGACGCCGACCTCGAAGCTGATCCAGATCATGCTGGTCGGGCAGCCGGAGCTCAAGGCGATGCTCCAGCGCCCGGACCTTCGCCAGCTGCGCCAGCGGATCGTGCTGCGCCACCACCTGCGGCCCTTCGACGCCGCCGAGTGCGAGGCCTACGTCCAGGAGCGGCTGCGCCTGGCCGGGTACACCGGCAAGGGGATCTTCAAGAAGGGAGCCCTCGACGAGGTCTTCCGGGTGACGGGTGGCGTGCCCCGTCTCGTGAACGTCGTATGCGACGGAGCGCTGCTGCTGGGCTTCGGCCGGGACAGGGATGTCCTGGACCGGAACGAGATTCGCGAGGTCGCCGCCGACCTCGACCTGGTGCCCTCGGACGAGGGTGCACAGGCAGCGCCGACGGGTGATCCTCTCGGGCCCCGCCCGAGGCGCGGACTCTTCAGGAGACTCAGAGGAAGGGTCGGGAGTTAGGAATGGCCAAGGTTTACGACGCCCTCCGGCGCGCCGAGGAGACCCGTCGGGAGCGGGCCGGGCAGAGCGAGCCCGAGGTCACCGCGCCGCTGGCCTGGGAGCCGCCGGCGCGGACTCCCGCGCCGGACGGGGTCCCGCGCCGCCAGTCGCTGCTCGGCCGGATGAAGGGCCTGCTCCCCGGCCAGCCGATGGAAGACGGCGCCGCGGAGATCAACAAGCGCCGCATCGCCCTGCTCCAGCCCGACTCCTACGTGGCGGAGCAGTTCCGGACGCTGCGCGCACGCATCGACTCGCTCTCCGCCGAGCGTCCCGTGAAGACCCTGGCCATCGCGAGCGCGCTGCCCGGCGAGGGCAAGAGCACTGCGGCGATCAACCTCTCGGTGGTCACGTCGATGCAGCTCGACTCGAGCGTCTGCCTGGTGGACTGCGACCTGCGCAAGCCCAAGATCCATCGCTCGCTCGGCCTGCAGCCCCAGGCGGGAGTCGCGGAGGTGCTGACCGGCGAGGCCACCCTGGACGAGGCGCTGCTTCCAGTGGAGGGGCTCGACCTGAAGGTCCTCGCGGTACGCGGCACGCCCAGCAACCCCTCCGAACTCCTCGCGACGGGCCGCATGCGCGACCTGGTGGCCGAGCTGGCCGGGCGCTTCGACCGCGTGGTCATCGATACGCCCGCCGCGCTGCAGCTGCCCGACGCGAAGATCGTGAGCGAGCTCTGCGACGGCGTCGTCGTCGTGGTGCGCGCCGATTCGACGGCCCAGGAGGATCTCGAGGAGACCCTCGACTTCCTGGACCGCCGCCGCGTCCTGGGACTGATCCTGAACGGAGTCCGGGCGCCCCAGGGCCGCTACTCCTACTACCCGTACTAGGAGGAAGCTGGCCGTGGGCGGTGGCGCGAGCGGGTCGAGAGCCGAAGCTCGATGAGCGAGATGCTGGACATGCGGGCGGTGCTGATCGCGTTCGCGGCGGCGGCGGTCGTCTCCGCCGGAGCGACGCCCATCGTGTCGTGGCTGGCGCGCATGCTGCAGGTCGTCGACCGGCCTGGCGACCGCGCGGTGAACCTGCGCGAGGGCATCCCGCTTCTCGGAGGCCTCGCGGTCGCGCTCGGCTGCTTCGTGGGGCTGGCGGTGGCCGTGCTGGTGGACGGAGGCGGGGTCGAGTTCGGCGACCACATCGAGGCTCTCATCGTGGGCGGCGTCGTGGTGCTGGGGACGGGTGCCGTGGACGACCGTGTCGCCATCCGGGCTCGCACCAAGCTGGTGATGCAGCTCGTCGCGGCGGGCATCGCCATCTGGTTCGGCTTCCGGATCGCCCACTTCACCGATCCCATCACCCAGACCCACTGGATCCTGCCCGGCTGGATCATGGTGATCACCACGACCCTGTGGATCGTCGGCATCACCAATGCGATGAACCTCATCGACGGCCTGGACGGGCTGTGCGCGGGCGTGGGCGCGATCATCGGAATCACCCTCACCTTCGTGTGCTGGCAGGGCGGGCACTGGCTGGGTGTCTTCATGGGCGCCGCCCTGGTAGGCGGGATGCTGGGCTTCCTCCCCTACAACTTCTCGCCGGCTCGGATCTTCCTCGGGGACACCGGGGCGCTCTTCATCGGCTACGGTCTGTCGCTCCTGGCGCTCGAGGGCTACCGGCAGCTCTCGCTGCTCACCTTCCTGGTCCCGCTCCTGGCGCTGGCGGTGCCCCTCCTCGACACGGTGCTGTCGATCCTGCGCCGGGTCCGTCGTCGCAGCCACATCTTCGACCCGGACCGCGCCCACATGCACCACCGGCTGCTCCAGTTCCAGGGCACCCAGCGAGGCGCGGTGCTCTCGATCTACTTCCTCACCACGTGCTTCTGTGTGATTGCCCTGTCGTTCACCAGCCTGCGTGGGTACGTTGCGGTTCTCGTCGTGGTGGTGGTCATCGCCCTCACCGTGCGCCTGCTGCGAAATCTGGGATTCTTCGACCTCGAGGCCGTCGAGGTTCCGCCGGGCGACGAGGGCGCCGGCGCAGGGGGGCACTGATGTCGACAGCGCTGATCACCGGGGTGACGGGACAGGACGGCTCCTATCTGGCCGAGGTCCTGCTCGACAAGGGCTACTCGGTTCACGGGATCGTGCGCCGTGCGAGCACGGAGAACTTCGAGCGCATCGACCAGCTTCGCGGCCGGATCGAGCTGCACCAGGCCGATCTGCTCGACCAGATGTCGCTCGTGAACGTGCTGCGCGAGGTCCGTCCCGACGAGGTCTACAACCTGGCGGCCCAGTCCTTCGTGCCCACCTCCTGGCTGCAGCCCTCGCTGACGGGCGAGTTCACCGCGCTGGGCGTGACCCGGATGCTCGAGGCGGTGCGCCTCACCAAGCCCGACACCCGCTTCTACCAGGCGTCGAGCTCGGAGATGTTCGGAAAGGTCCAGGACACGCCGCAGAGCGAGGACACCCCCTTCTACCCCCGCAGCCCGTACGGGGTGGCGAAGGTCTACGGACACTGGATCACGGTCAACTACCGGGAGAGCTTCGACCTCTTCGCCTGCTCGGGAATCCTCTTCAACCACGAGTCGCCGCGCCGCGGGCGCGAGTTCGTCACCCGCAAGATCAGCGAGTCGGTGGCGAGGATCGCCCTCGGGCTGCAGGACGAGCTCGGCCTCGGCAATCTGGACGCCAAGCGGGACTGGGGCTACGCGCTCGAGTACGTTGACGCCATGTGGCGAATGCTCCAGCAGTCGGAGGCCCGCGACTACGTGGTGGGAACGGGCGAGCAGCACTCGGTGCGTGAGTTCGTCGAGACGGCCTTCGCGCACGTGAAGCTCGACCCCGACGATTTCGTGAAGGTCGACCCGGAGCTGGTGCGCCCTGCAGAGGTCGAGACCCTGCTGGCGGATCCCCGCCGCGCCCGCGAGGAGCTGGGCTGGGTGCCGCAGACCTCCTTCGAGGAGCTCGTGAAGATCATGGTGGAAGCGGACCTGGAGGCGCAGGAGCGCGCCAGCGGGCGACGGCGTGGGAGGCCCGGCGCGCGATGAGCGCACCCCGTCGCATCCTCGTGACCGGCGTGGCCGGCTTCATCGGGTCCACGCTGGCCGATCGGCTCCTGGCCGAAGGTCGAGAGGTGGTGGGCCTCGACTCCTTCGACCCCTACTACGCCGAGTCGCTCAAGTGGCGGAACCTCGAAGGGGCGCAGAAGGAGCCGGGCTTCCGGCTCGTGACAGGCGACATCCGCGACGCCAAGGCCGTGAACCGCCTGTTCGAGGAGGGCCGCTTCGACGCGGTCGTGCACCTGGCGGCACTCGCCGGGGTTCGCCCCAGCCTCGAGCGCCCGGCGGCATACGCCGACGTCAACGTGAACGGGACCACGGTGATGCTCGACGCGGCCGTGCGCAACGACCTGCCGCGCTTCGTCTTCGCATCCTCGTCGTCGGTGTACGGCGAGCGCAGCGACGGCCCCTTCCGCGAGACCGATCCGGTCGAGCGCCCGATCTCTCCCTATGCGGCGACCAAGCGGGCCGGCGAGCTGATCGCGCACACCTTCCATCACGCCCACGGACTGCCGATCCTGTGCGCACGGATCTTCACCGCGTATGGCCCGCGCCAGCGACCGGACCTGGCCATCCGTGCGTTCGCCGAACGCATGGTCGCGGGCGAGCCCCTCCAGGTGTACGGCGACGGCGGGGCCCTGCGCGACTTCACCTACATCGACGATCTGATCGACGGCCTCGTCGCAGCCCTCGACCTGGACGTGGACTTCCACATCCTCAACCTCGGGGCCGGACGCTGCGTCGAGCTGCGCGACGTGATCGCGTGTCTGGAGTCCGCCCTCGGCGTGAGGGCGAGGATCGACCACCTGCCCCCGCGCCAGGGAGAGGTGACGCGCACCTGGGCGGACACGGGTGCCGCACGCGAGGTGCTCGGCTACGCGCCGAAGGTCTCCCTCGAGGACGGGATCGCCCGCTTCGTCGACTGGCTGCGAGCCCGCGGATGAGCGCGCGCCGGGCCCTCGTCACGGGCGGGGCGGGCTTCATCGGCAGTCACCTCACGCGGACCCTCGTCGAAGAAGGCTGGCAGGTGCGCGTCCTGGACGACTTCTCGAGCGGGCGGGAGGACAATCTCGAGCCGGTCTCGGGCCAGATCGAGCTGCAGCGGGGCGACGTCCGCGACCCGGACGCGATGGCGACACTGAGCGACGGTGTGGACGTGGTGTTCCACCAGGCCGCCGCGGCGTCGGTTCCGGCCAGCATCGAGGACCCGATCTCCACCGGGGCGACGAACGTCGAGGGGACGCTGCGCGCGCTCGAGGCGGTCCGGGCGGGGGCGGCGGGTCGCCTCGTCTTCGCTTCGTCTTGCGCGGTGTACGGGGACGACGCTCCCCTTCCTTGCAGGGAGGACGGTCCCACCAATCCGCGATCCCCGTACGCGATCCAGAAGCGGGCGGCAGAGACCTACTGCCGGATCTACGCGGATCTGCACGGCGTGGCGGCCGTGGCGCTCCGCTACTTCAACGTGTACGGCCCCCGCCAGGATCCCCAGGGGCCCTACGCCGCCGTGGTGTCACGCTTCGTCGACGCATGCCACGCCGGAAAGGCGCCCCAGATCCACGGCGACGGCTCCCAGACCCGGGACTTCCTCTTCGTGGAGGACGTGGTTCGCGCCAACCTCCTGGCTGCCGCCAGCGACCTCGCCGTGGGGCGCGCCGTGAACGTCGCCTCCGGACGGGAGACCTCGATCCGCGACCTGGCCGAAGGGCTGGCGGAGCTGGCGGGCGTGTCCGAGGATCCGACCTATTCTCCGGCGCGTTCCGGAGACATCCGGCGCAGCGTCGGGGATCCGTCGCTGGCGCGCACGCTGCTCGGCTTCGAGGCCCGCGTGGAGCTGCGCTCGGGCCTGAGGCGGACGCTCGAGGCCGCGCCGGTCGGCGCGCCGGGAGCGGGGGGGACCAGTCGATGAACGTCTGTGTGATCGGGACCGGCTACGTCGGTCTGGTGACGGGTGCCTGCTTCGCCGAGTTCGGCGTGCAGGTGACGTGCGTCGACAACGACGCCGACAAGATCGCCGCGCTCGAGCGGGGAGAGATCCCGATCTACGAGCCCGGGCTCGACACCGTGGTGTCGCGCAACGTCTCCCAGGGGCGCCTCGCCTTCTCCACCGACACGCAGGACGCGATCGAGGGCTCCCTGGTGATCTTCATCGCGGTGGGTACTCCGCCGCGCGAGGATGGCAGCACCGACCTGCGCTTCGTGGAGCAGGTGGCGCGGGAGATCGGGCGCTCCATGAACGGCTACAAGGTGGTCGTCACCAAGAGCACCGTGCCGGTCGGCACCTCCTACAAGGTGCGCGACTGGATCCGCGAGGAGCTCGAGGCGAAGGGCGAGGAGGTCCGCTTCTCGGTGGCTTCCAATCCCGAGTTCCTGCGCGAAGGCGCCGCGGTCTCCGACTTCATGCGTCCCGACCGGGTGGTGATCGGCGCCGACGACGACGAGGCCCTGGCCGTGATCCGCGATCTCTACCGGCCCCTCTTCCTCAACGAGACGCCCTTCGTGATGACCAACATCCCGACGGCGGAGATGACCAAGTACGCGGCGAACGCCTTTCTCGCCACCAAGATCTCGTTCATCAACGAGGTGGCGAATCTCTGCGAGCGGATCGGCGGCGACGTGCATGCCCTGGCGCGCGGGATGGGTCTCGACCGGCGCATCGGCTCCAAGTTCCTGCACCCGGGCCCCGGCTTCGGCGGCTCCTGCTTCCCGAAGGACACGCGCTCGGCCGCCCATCAGGCCCGCGAGGCCGGTGAGCGGCTCGCGATCATCGAGGCCGTCGTGGCGGTGAACGAGGCCCAGCGCTCGCGCATGCTCGAGAAGATCCGCGCTGCGCTCGGGGGCGACCTCTCCGAGGCCACCGTGGCGGTGCTCGGGCTCTCGTTCAAGCCCGAGACCGACGACATCCGCGAAGCGCCGGCCATCGACATCGTGCGCGGTCTCCAGGAGGGCGGAGCGAAGGTTCGCGCGTTCGATCCCGTCGCCATGCGGAAGGCCGAACCCGTCCTGGGCGACGCCACCCTCTGCAAGGACGCCTACGAGGCCTGCGCGGGCGCGGACGCCCTGGTCCTCGTCACCGAGTGGAACCAGTTCCGGATGCTCGATCTCGAGCGCATCAAGGGGCTGCTGAGGCGCCCGCTCGTGGTGGACCTGCGCAACATCTACGAGCCCGGACCGATGCGGGCGGCGGGCTTCGAGTACGCGTGCGTCGGGCGGTAGCGCCGCCGCGCCGGCGGATCCACGCGGTCATCCTCGCCGGGGGCGCCGGTGAGCGTTTCTGGCCCGCCTCCCGCGCCGCCGTTCCCAAGTTCTTCCTGTCCGTGGACGGCGGTCCCAGCCTCCTCGAGGCCACGGTGGCGCGTGCCGAGCGCTTCGCTGGCGAGGTCTGGGTGGTCTGCGGGCGGGAGCACGCCAGAAGTGTGATGGAGATCACGGGAATTGCCCGCCGTCGCGTCATCATCGAGCCCCAGCGTCGCAACACCGGCCCGGCGGCCGCTTCGGCCGCCGTGCGCATCGCCGCGGAAGATCCGGATGCCGTTCTCGCAGTGCTGCCCGCAGACCACCGGATTCCCGACGCCCGGGCCTTCACCCGCGCGATGCGCCGGGCGGCGCCCGCCGCCGACGCCGCCGAGGTGCTCGTCACCGTGGGGGTGGCTCCGACGCGCCCCGAGACCGGCTACGGCTACATCCGCGTCGGTCCTCCCGCGGGGGGCGTGTTCAAAGACCTACACCAGGTGGCCCGGTTCGTCGAAAAGCCCGCTGCGGCTCGAGCGCGCCGGTTCCTTCGGGGCGGGGGCCATCTCTGGAACGCCGGCATCTTCGTGTGGAGGGCCGCGACGTTCCTCGAGGAGGTGGAGGCTCACGCCCCGGAGATCCACCGGGCGCTGGCTCCGGTTCGCCGGAGTCCGCGGGGCCGTGCCGCCGCCGCGGCGCTGGAGCGGGCCTACCGGCGCGCGCCTTCGCTCCCGGTGGACGTCGCGGTCCTGGAGCGGAGCCGGCGAGTCTGGGTGGTCCCGGCCGACTTCCACTGGAGCGACGTCGGAACGTGGCAATCATTGGCCGAGGAGCTCGGCGTCGGGCCGGGAACGACTCGGGTCCTCGGGGGGGACGTGATCGAGCACGAAGCGTCGGGAAACCTCGTCTGGGGTGACGGTGTCCGTACCATCGCCCTCGTCGGAGTCGAGGACCTGGCGGTGATCGACACGGGGGATGCACTGCTCGTGAGCGCGATCGATCGGAGCCCGGAGGTGAAGCGCGTGGTCGAGCGATTGAAGTCCCGCAAGCGGGACCAACTCGTGTAGGGTTCCGGAGGGGGTGAGCCGACATGGCCGAGCGAACGCTCGATTCGCTGCGAAAGATCCCGCTGTTCCAGCAGCTCGAAGACGACGATCTCGAGGAGATCGCATCCCACCTCATCGAGCGGCGCTATCCGAAGGGCGCCACCGTGATGGAGGAAGGGCTGCCGGGCGACTACATGTACGTCATCGCCGAAGGCCGCGTGAAGGTCACGAAGCTCTCCGAGGACGGCCGCGAGAAGATCCTCGAGATGATGGGCGAGGGCGCCTTCGTGGGCGAAATGGCGCTCCTCGATCAGGCACCGCGCTCGGCCACGGTCAAGACGCTGTCCAACTCGCGCCTGCTGGCCCTGTCGCGCGCGGACTTCCTCTCGCTCCTGCGACGCAATGCCGATCTCGCCCTGCACGTCATCCAGGAGCTGACCCGGCGGCTGCGCGAGACCGATGAACAGGCCAGCTCCCTCTCGTTCCTGCGCGTGAAGGACCGCGCCAAGGGCCTCCTGGTGCGTCTCGCGGAGGTATCGCCCGAGAGCGGCGTGCGCATGACGCCGACCCTGACGCACCAGCAGATGGCCGACATGATCGGCACCTCGCGGGAGACCGTGACGCGCGTGGTCAAGGACCTGAAGTCCACCGGCTGGCTCGCTCAGGAAGGCAAGCGCTACATCGTCCCGCTCGAGGCCTGACGCGCCGAGCCGGTCCGGTGTGAGGCTGCGGTTCGCAGGGACCTTCCCTTCGTCGGCTCAGGGCGCGCCGCTCGCCGTCCGATGTAGGGGGGCATGGCGATCCGTGACCCTGCGCTGGCCGAGTGGCTTCTGGATTCGCTCTCGTCGGGGCTGGTCGCGATCGACGCCTCGGGGGTGCTGACGGGCTTCAACCCGGCTGCGAAGCACATCCTGGGCGGCCTCGCAGGAGAGCCCCACGACTGGCTGGGGAGCGACTTTCGCGCCGTGCTGGCGGGACGCCCCGAGGTCGTCGCCCTGCTCGAGGACGCCCTCGATGGACGCCCGCGACCGTCGCGAGCCGAGATCGTGCTGCCCGGCCGGGGCGCGACCCCGGAGACCACCATCGGCTTCACCCTGCTCAGCATCTGCGATCCGCACGGGGCCGTCCGCGGCGCCGCCATCCAGTTTCGCGATCTCTCCGCCTACGAGCGCGTGGGAGAGCAGATGCGCCTGCGTGACCGGCTCGCCGCGCTGGGCGAGATGGCGGCGGGCCTCGCCCACGAGCTGCGCAACCCCCTGGCCGGGATGGAGGTGATGGCGGGGCTCCTGAAGCGCCGCCTCGACGAGGGCAGCGAGGCGCACGCCCTGGTCCTCGACCTGCTGGCGCAGCTTCGCGTGGTCGCCGGCACCCTCGATCAGACGCTCGACTTCGTGCGCCCCGTGGCGCCCGAGCCCGAGGCCGTGGACGTGGCCGCGCTCCTCGACCTGGCGGCCGACCGCGCGTGCGCCCGGATCGACTTCCCCGGCAAGGTCGAGCGGGAGTACGCGGCCGATGCGCCGGCCGCGGCCGGGGACGCCGAGCAGCTGCTGACGGCCGTGACCGACCTGGTGGTGAATGCGCTCGAAGCGATGGACGAGGCACCGACCCGCTGGCCGCCGCGCCTCAGCCTCGGCCTGCAGTGGGAGCGCCGCCCCGGCCATCAGCCGCCGGTGCGCGTGGCGGGCCGCTCGCTGCGCGCCGCGGCCGATCCCCAGGAGCGTCGCGAGGTGGTGATCTCGATCGCGGACTCGGGACCGGGGATCCCCTCCGAGATCCGCGACCGAATCTTCTACCCCTTCTTCACCACCAAGGACGCCGGGAGCGGTGTGGGGCTGGCCAAGGCCCAGAAGATCGTGAGCAGCCATGGCGGCTCCATCGAGCTCGAGAGCCGGGAGGGCGAGGGAGCCCTGTTCCGCATCCGGCTCCCCGCAGCCGAGGGCTCGACGTGACGGCTCCCCGCAGCCGAGGGCTCGCCGTGACCGCGTTCCCCGCCCGGGTTCTCCTGGTGGAGGACAACGAGGCCCTGCGTCGCGGCATCGCCATGGCGCTGGGCGACGCAGGCCACGAAGTGGAGGCCCTCTCGCGTGGCGACCGCGCCGTCGCGCGGCTGAGCGAGGGCGAGGGGCTCGCTCCGGACGTGGTGATCACCGATCTTCGCCTGCCGGGCGCCGACGGGCTGGCCGTGCTGCGCGCTGCGCGCCAGTGCGAATCGCGCACTGCCGTGATCGTGATGACCGCCTTCGGAAGCGTGGAGACCGCCGTCGAGGCCATGCGCCAGGGCGCCTTCGACTTCGTGGAGAAGCCGGTGGGGCTGGACCAGCTGGAGGTGCGCGTGACGCGCGCCGTCGAGCACACGCGGCTCCTGCGCGAGGTGCGCGATCTGCGCGCCGAGCGCAGCGCCCGTCTCGGGGCCGACCGCATCGTGGGCGAGAGTCCCGCCCTGGCGGCGGCGGTCGACCTCGCCGAACGCGCCGCGCCCTCCCGCTCTACGGTGCTCGTGACCGGGGAGACCGGGACCGGCAAGGAGCTGATCGCGGGCCTCATCCACGCGGGCTCCCCGCGCGCCGATGGCCCCTTCGTGAAGGTCAACTGCGCGGCGCTTCCCGAGACGCTGCTCGAATCCGAGCTCTTCGGGCACGAGCGCGGCGCCTTCACGGGCGCGGAGCGTACGCGCGTGGGCCGCTTCGAGCAGGCCGACGGAGGAACGCTCTTCCTGGACGAGGTGGGCGACATGTCCCCCGCCACCCAGGCCAAGGTGCTGCGGGTCCTCCAGGAGCAGGAGTTCCACCGACTCGGCGGCACGACCACCCTGCACACCGACGTGCGCATCGTGGCCGCGACCAACCACGACCTCCAGGCGGCGATCTCCCAGGGCCTCTTCCGCGAGGACCTCTACTTCCGTCTCGCCGTGATCGGCATCCACCTTCCGCCCCTGCGCGAGCGCGGGGACGATGTGCTGCTCCTCGCAGAGCACCTGCGCGAGGGCTTCGCCCGGGAGCTGGGCCGGCCCTCGGCGGGCTTCAGCCGGGCGGCCGAGAGGTGCCTTCGCGCGCACCCCTGGCCGGGCAACGTGCGCGAGCTCCGCAATGTGGTCGAGCGGGCCAGCCTGATGGCCGAGGGCGAGCGGATCGGTCCCGAGGACCTGGTCCTGACGCCCGTTCCCGTGCCCACCGAGGCCGGCCGCGAGATCGGGCTCACGAGCTTCAGCCTGGCGGACGTCGAGCGCGAGGTGGTGCTCGCTGCCCTGCGTCGCAGCGGCTTCGTCCAGAAGGCCGCCGCAGACCTGCTGGGCGTCAGCCGGCGCAAGCTCAACTACATGATCGGCAAGATGGGAATCACCCATCCGTCCTGGCGCCGCAACCGCGGCGACGACGAGGACGAGGCCCCGGACGGGGCCGAGTCGATGGGCCCCGACGCCGAGGCGTCGCTAGACTTCGGGTCCGACGCATCATGATCCGTCGTTCCATCCCGTTTCCGGGGGGTTTCCGCATGTACTGGCTCCGGTCCCGAGCGGCCGTCCTGCTTCCTCTCGTCCTCTTCGCGCTGGCCTGTGGCAGCGACGCCGAGAAGGCGGCCGAGCACCTCGCCGCGGGCGACGCATACCTCGAGTCGGAGGAGAACGCGGAGGCGGTGATCGAGTACCGCAACGTCCTTCGCTACGAGCCCAACAACCCGCAGGCCCACTGGGGGCTGGCCCGCGCCTACCTGGCGTCGAGCAAGCTGCGCGAGGGCTACTGGGAGCTGCGCGAGAGCGTCCGCCTCGATCCGGCCAATCTCGAGGCGCGGATCCAGTACGGTCAGCTGTCGCGCCTGGCCGGCGAGCTGGACGAGGCGCTGGCCCAGGCCGAGGCGATCCTCGAGGCGGACGAGGACAACATGCCGGCCTGGGTGTTGAAGTCCCAGACCCTCGAGGCGATGAAGCGCTTCGACGAGGCCAAGGCGTCGTACGCGGAGACCGCGCGTCGCTTTCCCGACGAGGCCGCCCCTCTGCTCCTCACCGCCAACTTCTACCTGCGCCAGGGACTGCGCGACGAGGCGGAGAAGCACTTCGTTCGCATCACGGAGGTGAAGCCGGGCTTCAGCTCGTGGGCGGCCTACGGCGGCTTCCTGGCCCAGGACGGCGATCGCGACGACGAGGCGGAGGCCGCCTACAAGAAGGGGCGCGACGTCGCCGAGGAGGACCAGAAGATCCTCTCCGAGCGGGTGCTCGCGAGCTTCTACTTCTCGCGCGAGCGCTTCGACGAGGCGGAGCAGGTACTCACCAATGCTCTCGAGGAGCGGCCGGGCGACCTCGAGCTGCTCTACGTGCTGGCCCGCTTCTACGCGTCGCGCGGCGACCAGGCGCGTGCCGACGCCATGATCGAAGAGGCCACGCGGGCGAAGCCCGACGAAGTCCAGCCGTGGCTGGTCCTGTCCGCGTACCGCGGCAAGCAGGGGGACCTGGAGGGTGCGCTCGAGGCAGCCGACGCGGCGCTCGAGGTGGACAGCGAGCACCTGCCGGCGCGCCTGCGCCGCGCCGAGCTCCTCCTCGACATCGGCTACCGCGAGAAGGACGCGCAGAAGATCGCGCGCGGGCGGAGCATCGTGGAGGGCGTGCTCTCGAAGGAGCCGTCCTCGCCGGAGGCGCTCTTCGTGCGCGCCAAGGTGGCCCTGGCCGAGAAGAAGCCCGACGAGGCCGCGAGCGACCTGCGCCGTGCCATCGACCTGAAGCCGGACTGGGCCGAGGCCCACTACCTGCTCGGATCGGCGCTCTTCATCCAGCGCGATCTCAACGGCGCCCGCGCCGAGATCACGCGGGCCCTCGAGATCGACGGCCAGCTGATCGAGGCGCGCAAGGTCCTGGCGCGCATCCACTCGATGGCCGGGGAGCACGAGCTGGCCGCGGAGGAGGGCCGCCGCGTCCTGCGCGACGGCCGCGGCGACGACGTCGGAACCCGCCTCCTGGTGGCGCAGGCGCTGGTGCGCGAGCGCAAGCTCGACGATGCCATCGCCGAGCTCAAGGCGATTCCCGAGGACAAGCGAACCGGCGAGACCCTCTACGCGATGGGTCGCGTCTACCGCTTCAAGGGCGACGCAGCCGAGGCGCGCGTCCAGTTCGAGCGCGCCTACGAGAAGCTGCCCGACCACCCGGAGATCCTCGAGGCGCTCCTCACCCTGGACCGCGCCGAGAACCGCATCGCCGAGTCGGTGGAACGCATCGAGAGGGCCGCGCGCAGCAATCCCGAGGACGCCCGGCTCGTGCACCTGCTCGGGCTGGTGCAGGTGCTGACGAACCGCGGCTCCGAGGCCGAAGTCAGCTTCCGCAAGGCGATCGAGCTCGACCCCAACAACCTGGCGCCGTACCAGAGCCTGGCCCAGTACCTGGCGCTCACCGGTCGTCGCGACGAGGTGCTGGCGACCTACGAGCGCGCGGCCGAAACCCGCCCCGACTCGGCCGGCCTGCAGCTGGTGCTGGGCTCGCTGTACGAGGCCTACGGCGATCTGGACAAGGCCCGCGAGACCTACGAGAAGGCGATCCAGATGGATCCCAGCCTCTCGGCGGCCAAGAACAACCTCGCCTACATCCTGGCGGAGTCCGGCCAGGATCTCGACCGCGCGCTCGACCTGGCCCAGGAGGCCAAGGCGAGCATGCCCGAGAACGGCCACGCCGCCGATACGCTGGGCTGGGTCCTGTACAAGAAGGGCATTCCCAGTGCCGCCATCGGCTACCTGAAGGAGGCCGAGGGCCTGTTCCGCCCCGACGACATCAACCTGGCGGTGGTGCGTCACCACCTGGCGTTGGCCTACGAGGCAGCGGGTGAGCGCGAGCGGGCTCGGGCCGCCCTGGAGCGCGCGTTCGCCGATCTCGAGCAGATCCGCAAGAGCTACAAGGCGAACACCGGCAAGGAGCCCACCGACCCCGCCTGGCTCGCCGACATGCAGGCCCTCCAGCAGAAGCTGGAAGCCGGCAGCTGATCCCGCCCGGAGCAGCACCCGCGCCAGTGGAGCGCAGGGGTCTCCCCCTGGGGGAGCGCCGCGGGTGCGGCCCGGATGCGAAACAACCCTTCGGGTTTCAAGGGAAAGGGGAGATCGGCCGATACGCTCCCAGCGCCGGACCGCCGGTGCGCATCGCTTGGGAGGGAATCGATGAGCCCGTTCACCCGCGCTCTGGCAGTTGTTCTGGCGCTGGGCCTGGCCGGTCCCGCGCTGGCCGAGGCGCCGGCCACGGCCGAGGCTGCGGTGGCCGAGACCGCCGGCGAGGCCGCGCCCGCGACCGAGTCCACGACCGGCTCCGAGGCCGCGCCCGCGACCGGGTCCACGCCCGGCTCCGAGGCCGCGCAGGCGACCGGGTCCACGACCGGCTCCGAGGCCGCGCAGGCGACCGAGGCGGCGACCGCCGGCGAAGCCGCTTCCGACGGCGAGGGTGCGCAGAGCGGCGCGGCCGCGGCCCCCGCCGAGGCCGCAGAAGACACCCCCGCCGAGGCCGCAGAAGACGCCCCCGCCGAGCAGCCCGCGGCCAAGCGGGCGCGCCCCGACCACGTCGTGCGTCTCGGTCCGGTGGGCCAGGACGCCGAGGGGAATCCGGGCCGCGTCCACACGGTCGCGTCCGGAGACACGCTGTGGGACATCTCCGACGCCTACCTGGGCACACCGTGGGTCTGGCCGTCGATCTGGAGCGAGAACCAGGAAGTGGAGAACCCCCACGTGATCCATCCCGGTGACACCCTCTGGGTGTCCCCGACCGAGATCCGCCGCGTGAGCGACGCGGAGGCCCAGGCGATGCTGGCCGCGGCGCCCGCCGACGGCGCCGCCGACATGGGCTCGGTGGCCTACGACGCGCTCCCCGCCGACGCCGATCAGCCCAAGAAGCCGATGTTCCGCTACTCCATGCGCGACGGTCTCGGACTGGTATCCGAGAACCAGCTCGATGGGGCGGCGAGCATCGTCTCGAGCCCCGTGCCGCGCAAGTGGTTCGGCACCATGGACGACGTCCACATCGGCCTGGGCGAAGGCGAGGTCGAGGCGGGCGAGCAGTTCGTCGTCTTCCGCGCGCGCGAGCGCGTGTTCGATCCCTCCTCGGGTCGCCTGCTGGGCTGGAACGTGCGGGTGCTGGGCTGGCTGGAGGTGAGCGAGCCCCAGGGCGACGTCGCCCTGGCGTCGGTGCGCATGTCCTTCGCCGAGATGAAGATCGGCGATCGCCTTCTCCCGCGCGAGCTGATGCCGCTCGAGGTGGAGATCAAGGAGGCGCAGCCGGGGATCGACGGTCAGGTGGCCTTCATGCCGGCCGACCGCTTCACCGCCGGCAGCGAGGACGTCGTCTTCCTGGATCTGGGTACCGAAGACGGGCTCGAGATCGGCAACGTGCTCGAGATCTACCGCCCGGTGGGGAAGCGTCGCGAGGCGGCCCGCAGCAAGGACGTGGACGTTCCGCCGACGATCCTGGGCGAGCTGATCGTGGTGTCCGCCTTCCCGCGCAGCGCCGCCGGCGTGGTGCGCGGTGCCAGCGAGTCGATCTCGGTGGGCGCACGGGTGCGCGCCGTCGAGCTCGAGGAGGAGTAGCGCGATTCCACCCGGTGCCGGGGCTGCCCGTTCACGGCGACCCGGCGCCGAAGCGCCGCTAGCCTCGCCGCGACCCGGTCCCCGGAGAGCGGCGCGTCTGGAGACACCGGACCTCCTCGATCCCCGCGACACGCGGCCCGAATCCCGGGAGGTGCTGCTCGGATGGCTCGCCCTGCAGGCCGTGGGCGCGCTGCGTCCCGCCCTGGCGCGAGCCGAGCTGGAGGCCTGCCGCGGGGACCCCGCGCGCGCGGCCGCGCGCGTCGCGGGCAAGGTCCGGGTTCATGCTGCCGCCGCCAGGGAGCCCGCTGGGGGAGCTCCGGTGCCGACCCGTGCGGAGCGCGCCCGGCGCATCGAGGTCCTCGCGCGGCTCGGCGCGCGGCTCCTGCCCTGGGGATCTCCGCTCTACCCCGTGCGGGTTGCCCGGCTTCCCGACGCCTCACCGCTGCTGGCGGTGCGCGGCGACGCCAGCGCGCTGCGCGCTCCCGCCGTTGCCCTGGTCGGCGCGCGCGCTGCGAGCGCGCGTGGCCGCGACACCGCGCGGAGCCTCGCCGCCGGGCTGGCCGATCTGGGATTCGTCGTCGTGTCCGGTCTGGCGCGCGGGATCGACGCGGCGGCCCACCGCGGTGCGCTCGAGTCCGGGGGCACGTCGGTGGCGCTGCAGGCCTGTGGACCCGACGTCATCTACCCGCCCGAGCATCGCTCGCTCGACGCGGAGCTGGTGCGGAGCGGCGCGGTGGTGAGCGAGCTGCCGGTGGGCGCGCCGCCCCTGCGCCACCACTTCCCGCTCCGCAACCGTCTGATCAGTGCGCTGTCCCAGGCGCTGGTCGTGGTGGAGGCCCGGGAGCGGAGCGGCTCGCTGATCAGCGTGGGCCACGCCCGCGACCAGGGGGTTCCGGTCCTCGCGGTCCCCGGACCGGTGGATGCTCCCGTCTGCCGCGGATCGAACGCGCTGCTGCGCTTCACCGGCGAGTCGGGAGTGGCGGTCTGTCTCGAGGTCGACGACGTCCTGCGCACCCTCGGGCTTCCACCGGCCGCCTACGTGGCGAGCGATCCCCTGGCGGGAGTCGAGTCGCCGGGCCAGCGCGCCATCCTGAGGGCCCTGCTCGACGAGCCCCTGGCAGCCGACGATCTCGCCGAACGGTTGGGGCGGGGCGCCGGCGAGCTGGCCGCCGATCTGGTCCAGCTGGAGCTCTCGGGCCGCATCCTGCGCGAACGCGATGGACGTCTCCAGGCTCGCCCCGCCCGTGGTGACGGACGGTCGCCGAGCCCGGCCGGCGGGCGGTGATGGACGTCTCCAAGGTCTGCCTGACCGTGGGCTATCCTGAGTCTCTTCACCCGGGGGGGGATTTGGACGTGAACGGGAGCGGACGGCTCGTGGTGGTCGGAGCCGGCCTGGCGGGCTGCGAGGCGGCCTGGCAGGCGGCCCGCTGCGGCGTGGACGTGGTGCTCTACGAGATGCGCCCTGGAAGCCGCTCTCCCGCCCACGTGGGCGACGGCTTCGCGGAGCTGGTCTGCAGCAACAGTCTCCGCTCGGATCGCTTCGCCAACGCCGTCGGCCTGCTCAAGGAGGAGATGCGGCGCCTGGGGTCGCTCGTGCTGGCCGCCGCCGACGCCACCCGGGTTCCGGCCGGGCGCGCCCTGGCGGTCGATCGCGAGGCGTTCTCCGCCCGCGTCACCGCCGAGATCGAGGCCCACCCCGGGATCGAGGTGCGCCGCGAACGGGTCGACCGCATCCCGGCCGGCGACCCCGTGATCCTCGCCACCGGTCCCCTCACCCACGGCGTCCTGGCCGCCGAGCTCGCCGCCCTGCTCGGGGATGAGTACCTCTACTTCTACGACGCCATCGCGCCCACCGTGTACGCCGACTCCATCGATCCGGGCGTCGTCTTCCGCGCCTCGCGCTGGGAGGACGGGACTGGCGACTACCTGAACGTGCCCCTGGATCGTGACGCGTACGACGCCCTCGTGCGCGAGCTGGTGGCCGCCGACACCGTCCCGCTGCACCCGTTCGAGAAGGCGCTCTACTTCGAGGGATGCCTCCCCGTGGAGGAGATCGCGCGGCGCGGGCCGCGCACTCTCGCCTACGGCCCGCTCAAGCCGGTGGGCCTCGTCGATCCCCGCACCGGACGCCGGCCCCACGCCGTCGTCCAGCTGCGCCAGGAGGACCGGGACGGCGTCCTCTACAACCTGGTGGGGTTCCAGACCAAGCTCCGCATCGGCGAGCAGAAGCGCATCTTCCGCGCCCTGCCCGGTCTCGCGAAGGCGGTCTTCGCGCGCTTCGGGAGCGTGCACCGCAACACCTACGTGAACGCCCCCCTCCAGCTCGACGGCCTCCTGCAGGTCCGCAAGCGACCGGGCCTCTTCCTGGCGGGCCAGATGGCCGGCGTGGAGGGCTACGTCGAGTCGGCCGCGCTCGGCCTGCTGGCGGGCTTGCACACGGCCAGGCGGCTGCGCGGCCTGGCGCCGCTGCCGCCCGATCCGCGCACGGCGCACGGCGCCCTGATGCGGCACCTGGCGGGTGGGGCCGACGCGCGCCGCTTCCAGCCCAGCAATGTCACCTACGGGCTCTTTCCGGCCCTCGACGACGCGCCGCCCAGGCTGGGCAAGCGCCAGAAGAACGAGCGTCTCGCCGAGCGTGCGTTGCGCGCGCTGGACGGGTGGCGCGAGGCCCTGGAGGTGCAGGCGGCGTGAGCTTCGAATCGGCGCTGCACTCCTTCGATCTCTGGCTGCGGGCCGAGCGCGGTCTGTCCGAGCATACCCATCGCGCCTATCTCTCCGACGTGCGTCAGTTCGCCGCCTGGCTGGGCGAGGAGGCGGAGCCGGCTGCGGTGCGTCCCGACTCCATCTTCGGCTTCATGGCCGAACGCCACGGGAAGCTCGCCCCTGCCACCCTGGGCCGGAAGCTGGCCTCGCTGCGTGCCTTCTTCCGCCACCTGGTTCGCGAGGGCGTGTGCGCCGCGGACCCCACCGCGGGCATCCCTTCGCCCCGGGCGCCGAAGCGGCTCCCCAAACCCCTCGCGGTGGACGATTGCGAGGTGCTGGCCGAGGCGCCGCCCCGCGGTCGGGACGCCGAGGCGGACCTCCGCGACCGCGCGCTGGTGGAGGTTCTCTACGGTACCGGTCTCCGCATCGGCGAGCTCTCCTCCCTGGACGTGCGCGACGTGGAGCTGCGCCGCGGCGAGCTGCGTGTGTGGGGCAAGGGCGGAAAGGAGCGGGTGGTTCCCATCCCGGGCGAGGCGCGCGAGGCGCTCGCCGCCTACCTGCGCGTGCGCGAGCGCCCGGGCATCCTGTCCGAGCCGCTCTTCACGTCCCTGCGCCGCGGGCGCAAGGGAGCGCCGCGCAGGCTGGGCCCCCGCGACGTGCGGCGGCTCCTCGAGCGCCGCGCGCGCGACGCGGGCCTGGCAGAGCCGGTCCACCCGCACCGGCTGCGCCACAGCTACGCCACCCACCTGCTCGACATGGGGGCCGATCTGCGCGAGATCCAGGAGCTCCTGGGGCACGCGAGCCTCTCCACGACCCAGAAGTACACCGCGGTGTCGGCCGAGCACCTCCTCGAGGTCTACGACAAGGCCCACCCGCGCGCGAGGAGCCGACGATGAATGCGGTCCGTTCCACCACCGTCATCGCGGTCGTCCGTGACGGACGTATCGCCATGGCCTCCGACGGCCAGGTCACCGTGGGAGACGCCGTGATGAAACACGGCGCGAAGAAGGTGAGGCCGGCCGCGGGCGACCGCGCCCTGGTGGGCTTCGCGGGCGGGGCGGCCGACGCGCTCGCCCTGACCGAGCGCCTCGAGTCCAAGCTGGAGGCCCACCCGGCGGGCGTGCGTCGTGCCGCCGTGGAGCTGGCGCGCGAGTGGCGCACGGATCGCGCCCTGCGCCGCCTCGAGGCCCTTCTCCTGGTGGGGGATCCCGAGTGCGTGCTGTGCGTGTCCGGCAACGGCGACGTGATCGAGCCCGACGACGGAATCGCCGCGATCGGGTCCGGCGGCTCCTACGCGCTGGCCGCGGCCCGTGCGCTGGTATCGCATACCGACCTTCCCGCGGAGGCGGTGGCCGAGGAGGCCTTGCGCATCGCCGCCGGGATCTGCATCTACACCAACGACCAGATCAGCGTGGTAACCCTCCCATGACCGACCTGCGCACCTTCACTCCCCGAGAGATCGTCTCCGAGCTCGACCGCTACGTCGTCGGTCAGCGCGATGCCAAGCGCGCCGTCGCGATTGCCCTGCGCAACCGCTGGCGGCGCCAGCAGGTGCCCGAGGACCTGCGCGACGAGATCGCCCCGAAGAACATCATCATGATCGGCCCGACCGGCGTCGGGAAGACCGAGATCGCGCGGCGTCTGGCGCGGCTGGCCCAGGCCCCCTTCATCAAGGTCGAGGCCTCCAAGTTCACCGAGGTGGGCTACGTGGGCCGCGACGTCGAGTCGATCATCCGCGACCTGGCCGACCTGGCTGTGAACCTGGTGGCCGAGGAGGAGAAGCGCGGCGTCCGCGCCAAGGCGGAGGAGCGCGCCGAGGAGCGCATCCTCGACGCGCTGCTTCCGCACGGCCCGGGCCAGACCGGCTTCGCCGCCCCGGTGCCGGAGGGCGGCGAGACCCGCGAGAAGCTGCGCCGCATGCTGCGCGAGGGCCGGCTGGACGACCGCGACGTGGACGTCGAGGTGGCCGACGGGGGCTCGCCCAACCTCTCGATCTTCACTCCCCAGGGTGTCGAGGAGCTGGGCATCCAGATGAAGGACATGCTCGGCAACCTCTTCCCGCAGAAGACGCGCCAGCGCAAGATGAAGATCCCGGCGGCGCGCGAGGCCTTCGCCGCCGAAGAGGCCGGCCGGCTGGTGGACATGGACAAGGTGCGCGAGCTGGCGGTGGAGCGGGTCGAGCAGGCCGGGATCGTGTTCCTGGACGAGGTGGACAAGGTCGCGGCGGGAGCCTCGGGGGGCGGGGCCCAGGGCCCCGACGTCTCTCGCGAGGGCGTGCAGCGCGATCTGCTCCCCATCGTCGAGGGGTCCACGGTCCAGACCAAGCACGGACCCGTGCGCACCGACCACATCCTCTTCGTCGCGGCGGGCGCCTTCCACGTGGCCAAGCCCTCCGATCTCATCCCGGAGCTGCAGGGGCGCTTCCCGATCCGGGTCGAGCTCTCGAGCCTGACCGAGGAGGACTTCGTGCGGATCCTCTCGGAGCCGCGGAACTCGCTGGTGAGGCAGTACACCGCCCTCCTCGCCACCGAATCGGTGGAGGTGGAGTTCAAGGAGGACGGCGTGCGTGCCATCGCGCGGATCGCCGCCAGGGTGAACGAGCGCACCGACGACATCGGCGCCCGCAGGCTCCACACCGTCATGGAGAAGCTCCTCGAGGACGTCAGCTTCGACGCGCCGGACCTCTCGGGCACGAGCCTGGTAGTGGACGAGACGCTGGTGCGCGATCGGCTGGGCGGCCTGGTCGAGGACGAGGACCTCTCGAGGTTCATCCTGTAGCCGAGCGACCATCGCGGTTCATCCGAAGGCGGGACCGCGCTACGCTGGCCGCAGCAGGGGAGGGGGGATGCAGGGCCGGTTCTTCCGTGTGCTCGTCGTGGACGACGAGCGCTTCTTCCGAGAGGCGATCCAGGACGCGCTGTCGGGAGCAGGCCTCGAGTGCCTGCTGGCCGCGGACGGCGCGGAGGCGTTGGAGATGGTGGACGAGCCCACCATCGGCGCGGTCGTGCTGGACGTGCGCCTCCCGGGCATGGACGGTCTCGAGGTCCTCGGCAAGATCCGCGAGAAGCGGCGCGCGCTCCCCGTCATCATCCTGTCCGCCCACCAGGACCAGTCGTACGTGATCGACGCCCTGCGCCAGGGTGCCTCCGACTACCTGGCCAAGCCGCTCCACGAGGAGGAGCTCACCCTGGCGGTCCGGCGTGCACTCGAGACGTACGAACACGCAGCCACCGCCGACGCCCTGCGCTCCCGGCTGGCCCAGCTGCAGCACGGTGCGGCGCGTCTGGTCACCCTGGCGCGCAGCGGTGGCGACTCGGCCGAGCTGCACTCCGCCGTGGCACAGACGGTGTCCGACGTGCTGGGTGCCGACAAGGCCTCGCTGATGCTGCTGGACGACACGGGCTCGGAGCTGCGGGTTGCCGCGGCCACCGGCAGCAAGCTGCCCGCCGCGGAGATGGACCCGGTGCCGGTGGGGGAGGGCGTCGCCGGCGTGTGTCTCGCGCGCAGCGAGCCCATGTGGGTGAGCGACGTGACCACCGACCCGCGCTTCCGGGAGCGCAAGACCCGCGATCGTTACGACTCGACCGGCTTCGTGGTGGCGCCGGTGGTGGCGGGAGACCGGGCCCTGGGTGTGCTCTGCTCCACGGACCCGCGCGAGGGCGGCACACCCTACCCCGAAGACCTGCTCCTGCTTCGCGTCCTCGCGCAGCAGGCGGCCGCGCTGCTCAGCGCCGAGGAGAGCGGCGCCGCGGCGGCCGGCCCCTCCGTGTCGGCACCCGAGGCGACGACCCTGCCCCTCGACGAGGCGGGCGGATCCGAGGACGGCGAGATGGCGCGGGCCGTGTGCGAGGCGGTCGTGGCGGAAGTGGAGCCGGTGCGTGTGGTCGCCGGGGCGCTCGCTGCCGCCGGGGAGGCGCTCGGCGCCCAGTGCGTTGCGCTCCATCTGCGCGACCCGGAGGGCGGGCTGACCTGCGAGGGCGCCTGGAGCCCCGGGGAGGCCAGCGACCGCGAGAGCCTCGCCACGGGACGCGGCCTCACGGGAACGGTGCTCGAGACGGGCCGGCCGGTGGCGACCGACGATCCGTCCCGCGACCCGCGCTTCGATCCGGAGATCGACACGCTCGCCGCGGGGGAGCCCGGCCCGTTCCTGTGTCTGCCCATGCGCTTCCGCGGAAAGACCCTGGGCGTCTTCCGTGCCTTCCTCGCCCCTCCCGCGCGCACCTCGCCGCGCGCGGGCGAGGTGCTCACCGCCGCCCTCTCGACGGCCGTGCGCAACGTGCTCCTGTACCGTAGCCTCGTGGATTCGATCGAGGAGGTCGCGCGCGCCCGCCGGGAGTCGCGCGACCCCGCGTAGTCCGTCCGCCCCCCGACGGAGCGAGGTTCCCCGTGGTCCAGTCGCTGATCCAGAAGGCCGCCGTCCTGGTCGAAGCGCTCCCCTACATCCAGCGCTTCCGGGGCAAGACCTTCGTCATCAAGTACGGCGGCCACGCGATGATCGACGACGACCTGCGCGCCCAGTTCGCCGTGGACGTGGTGCTCCTCAAGTACATCGGTGTCCGGCCGGTGGTGGTGCACGGCGGCGGCCCGCAGATCAAGGAGACCCTCCGACGCCTGGGCAAGGAATCCAGCTACGTGAACGGCCTGCGCGTCACGGATGACGAGACCATGGAAGTGGTGGAGATGGTCCTCGGCGGCAAGATCAACCAGGACATCGTGCAGCTGGTCAACCGCGGCGGAGGCTCGGCCGTCGGTCTCTCCGGCAAGGACGCCGGAATGCTGCGCGTGCGACGCAAGACGGTGGACGGGCGGGACATCGGACGCGTGGGCGAGGTGACGGCGGTGGACCCCGCGGCGGTGATGGCCGCCGCGGACGCGGGCTTCGTCCCGGTGGTCGCGCCGGTGGGCGTGGATGGCGACGGGGTCTCGCACAACGTGAATGCCGACGATGCGGCGGGCGCCATCGCCCGCGCCCTGGGCGCCGCGAAGCTCCTCATGCTCACCGATGTGGAGGGCGTGGAGGGCGCCGACGGCGAGCTCATCGGCCAGCTCTCCGTGGAGGAGGCCAGGAAGCTCATCGACGAAGGCACCATCCGCGAGGGCATGATCCCCAAGGTGGAGTGCTGCATGGCCGCCGTGGAGGGCGGCGTCGAGCGCGCCCACGTGATCGACGGGCGCATCAAGCACGCCATCCTGCTCGAGATCTTCACCGACGGTGGCGTCGGCACCCTGATCGCGAGGTGAATCCGATGCCCAAGGACTTCATCAGCGTTGCCGACTGGCCCGCACAGGAGCTGCGCGCGCTCCTCGATCGCGCGCGCGAGCTGAAGGATCTGTGGAAGCGCGGCGAGCGACCGCAGACCCTGCAGGGCCGCACTCTGGCGATGTACTTCGAGAAGCCGTCGCTGCGCACGCACGTCACGTTCGAGGCGGGCATGACCCAGCTCGGGGGGCACGCCATCCTGCTGCGTCCCGAGCAGGTGGGAATCGGCAGCCGCGAGACGGGCGGCGACGTGGCGCGCAACCTCTCGCGCTGGGTCGACGCCCTGGTGGCGCGCACGTTCAGCCACGACCTGGTGCGCGAGCTGGCCCGGGAGGGGAGCATCCCCGTCATCAACGGCCTCACCGACCAGCTGCACCCGTGCCAGGCCATGGCGGACTTCGTGACCGTGGCCGAGCGGGCCGACCTGGAGCGGGCGGTGATCGCGTACATCGGCGACGGCAACAACGTGGCCAGCTCGCTGGTGCTGGCGGGCGCGGTTCTCGGGGTCGAGGTACGCCTGGCCACGCCGGAGAGCCACCGGGTACCCGCTGACGTGTGGGCCCAGGCCCGGGACCTGGCGGCGGCCAGCGGTGCGAGGATCGCCTGGAGCGCCGACCCGCGGGAGGCGGTCGAGGGCGCGGGCTTCGTCTACACCGACGTGTGGGCGAGCATGGGCCAGGAGGACGAGGCCGAGGAGCGACGCCGCATCTTCGCCGACTACCAGGTGAACGCGGAGCTGCTGCGTGGCGCGCCGGACGCCTGGATCCTGCACTGCCTGCCGGCTCACCGGGGCGAGGAGATCAGCGACGACGTCCTGGACGGCCCGCGCTCGATCGTGTTCGACCAGGCCGAGAATCGGCTCCACGCACAGAAGGCCATCCTGGAGCGCCTCCTCACCGGCTGAGCGCGCCTCCGCGCGCTTCGCGGGGGTCTGCCGGCGCCTCCTGTCCCCTCCCCTCGGGGACATCGGAGTCTAGGGACTACCCCAAGTTCCCTCAGTCCGGCGGGGGAATCTGCCGATGAGACGCACGGGCGCGTCTCCCGTCTCGGGAGGCGTGCGGGAGGATCCATGTCTTCGGCGGATGCGGCAGGAGATCGGAAGGACGTGCGCGTGCCGGCGCTCGCGCCCGACTGCGATCTCACGCGCCTGGACCTGTCTCCCCAGGAGGGATTCCTGCTCTCGCGGATCGACGGCCACACACCCAAGGACCTGCTCTCGCAGCTGGCCGGTCTGCCTCCCCACGATGTCGATCTGTGCCTGGCGCGCTGGGCGGAGGCGGGTGTCGTCGTCTGGAGCAAGGCGGGGCCCCCGGCGACGGAGCGTGTCAACGGGGCATCCGCCACGAGAGCGGGAGCTCCGCCCCGGCTCGAGGCCAACGCGTCGTCACCCGAAGGCGAGTCCGCCGCCGCCGCGACCGAGGCCGGTTCTCCGGCTGTCGCGTCCGACCTGCCCGCGCTCGATCCCGGCCTCGACATCCCCGAGGAGGCGCAGCAGGCGATCCTCGACTTCCACGAGCGGCTCGAGCGGCCCTACGCCGAGATTCTCGGAGTCGCGAGCGACGCCGATGCCCGCGCGGTGAAGAGGGCCTACTTCCAGCTCTCCAAGGAGTTCCATCCGGATCGCTGGTTCCGACGCGACATCGGGCCGTTCAAGGAGCCCCTGGAGCGCATCTTCCGCAAGGTGGTCGAGGCCTACGAGCTGATGAGCGACCCCACGGTGCGCGCCGAGATGGAGCGCTCGCTGGGCGCCGACGCCGAGGCGGCGCCGGTGGAGGGTGCGGACTCGGCCGACCCGAAGGCCGCGTCCGAGCGCGCCGAGCGCCGGCGCAAGCGTGCGCTGTCCCCCTTCAGCCCGCTCGGCCGGCTCATCGCCAAGCGCAAGGCCAAGGCCAAGAGCTTCTTCGAGGCCGCGATGGCTGCGGTCAGCGATGAGCGCTGGCTGGAGGCTGCGGCCAGCCTTCGGCTCGCCGTCGCCTACGACCCCAAGAGCGCGCTCTACCGCGAGCGCTTCGGCGAGGTCCAGGCCCAGGCCCACGAGATCCGCTTCGCCCAGCTCATGAAGGAGGCGGACAGCGCGCTCTCGTTCCGGGATCGCAAGGATGCGCTGCGCATCTACGAAGAGGCGCTCATCTTCCGCCCGTACGATCCGGAGGCCAACCACGTCGCCGCGAAGCTGGCCTGGCTGGCGGCCGACGACCTGCACCGCGCCAAGGAGTACGCGATGCGGGCCGTCGAGGCGGATCCCGACAAGGCCGAGTACCACCGAGGGCTCGGGCAGATCTACGCCGCCGCCGGTCTCAAGGCCAACGCGCGGCGCGAGCTGAAGACGGCGCTGCGCCTGGATCCCAGGGATCTCGAGGCCAAGCAGGCCCTGAAGTCGCTCTAGGGGAGCCACCTCCGGGTGGAGGGGAGGAAGACGATGAGTCGCGTGATCGGAATCGACCTGGGTACCACCAACTCGTGCGTGTCCGTGATCGAGAACGGGCAGCCCACGGTGATCCCGAACGCCGGGGGGTACCGGACCACTCCCTCGATGTTCGCGATCTCGCACGACGGCAAGCGTCTGGTGGGCCACCTGGCCAAGCGTCAGGCGGTGACGAACTCGCGCAACACGGTGCACGCCTCCAAGCGTCTCATCGGACGTCGCTTCGACGCGCCCGAGGTGCAGAAGGCCATCGACCTCTGCCCCTACGAGATCGTGCGCGGGGCCAACGACGATCCGCGCATCAAGATCGCCGGCAAGACGTTCACCTGTCCGGAGATCGGCGGCATCATCCTGCGCGAGATGAAGCGGGTGGCCGAGGAGTACGTCGGCGAACCCGTGTCCGACGCGGTGATCACCGTCCCGGCGTACTTCAACGATACCCAGCGACAGTGCACGAAGGACGCCGGGAAGATCGCGGGCCTCGAGGTGCTGCGCATCATCAACGAGCCGACGGCCGCGGCGATGGCCTACGGCGCGGGGCACCGCGAGGAGGAGAAGGTCGCCATCTACGACCTGGGCGGCGGCACGTTCGACATCTCGGTGCTCGACATGAGCGACGGCGTGATCGAGGTGCTGGCGACCGGCGGCAACACGTTCCTCGGGGGCGAGGACTTCGACCGGATGATCGTGGCCCACCTGCTCGAGAAGTTCGAGGAGAACGAAGGCATCGACCTGCGCGAGGACGCGATGGCCCTGCAGCGCCTGAAGGACGCCGCGGAGAAGGCCAAGTGCGATCTCTCCGAGCGCGAGAAGACCGAGATCAGCCTGCCGTTCATCGCCAGCGACGACTCGGGGCCGCGCCATCTCCAGCTGGAGATGGATCGCGCGACTCTCGAGGCGCTGGTGCACGGCCTCGTCAACCAGACCCTCAAGACCGTGGAAGCCTGCGTCGCCGACGCGGGGCTCCAGCCCGGCGACGTCGACCGGGTCATCCTGGTCGGCGGCCAGACCCGCATGCCCCTCATCCAGAAGGCCGTGGGCGAGTTCTTCAACAAGGGGCCGCACAAGGGCGTCAACCCGGACGAGGTCGTGGCGATCGGCGCGGCCCTCCAGGGCGAGGCGCTCACCTCGGACGAGTCGAACCTGCTGCTGCTCGACGTGACGCCGCTCTCCCTGGGCATCGCCACGGTGGGGGGCCACTTCGCCAAGCTGATCGAGCGCAACACGACGGTGCCGGTGCGCAAGACGCACACGTTCACCACGACGCGCGACGGGCAGAGCGCGGTGAAGATCCGCGTGCTGCAGGGCGAGGCCGAGGCTGCGGCGGAGAACGACCTGCTCGGCGAGTTCATCCTGTCGGGCATCCGCAAGGCGCCCCAGGGAGAGCCGGAGATCGAGGTGTGCTTCGACATCGATGCCAACGGCATCGTCAGCGTCTCGGCCACCGACCTGGCCACGGGCAAGGAGCAGTCGATCACGGTGAACGCCACGGGCACGCTCTCGCAGGACGAGATCGAGCGCATCATCGAGGACCACGAGCTCTACGAGGTCGCGACGAAGGAGTAGGCGGGGGCGATGGCGGAATCCCGGCAGGAACAGGTCGCACGCCTCCTCCAGGCGGGCCTCGACCACTACGGCGAGGGCCGCGCGGCGGAGGCGGGGCGTTGCTGGGGCGAGGCGCTCTTCCTCGACCCCGAGAACGCCGAGGCTCGCGACTACCTCGAGGCACTCGAGGAGGACGGCGGCGCGCCGGAGGCGCCGGCGCGCGAGCGCCGGCCGGACCTGGCGGAGGACGCCATGCGCCTCATGCGCGAAGGGCATCTCGAGGCCGCGCTCGAGCTGTTCGAGACCCTGGCGCGCCGCGACGGCGAGCAGATCGAGGTGGAGACCTACCTCGAGATGGTGCGCAGCAAGCTCCTCACCCGCTACCGGGAGCGGGTCGGCGGCCTCGAGGCGGTGCCCGCAGTGCGGCTGAACGACCGCCAGCTGATGGGCTTCAACCTGCCGGCCACGACCGGCTTCCTGCTCTCCCTCGTGGACGGCCATACCACGGTGAACGACCTGATCTCCCTGTCGGGACTCGACCCCTTCGACACCCTTCGCACCCTGTCCGGTCTCCTCGAGGCGGGCGTCGTGGCCGCTGAATGACCTCGCCCGGAAGCTCGCTCCTCCCCTTCCTGCCGGCTCCGGTCGCCGTCGCCGATCCGGACGGCAAGGCGGTGTACGTCAATCCGGCGTTCGGCGAGGCCTTCGACACCTGCGAGGGCGAGACGCGTGGACGCCCGCTCGCCGAGATCTTCGCCGGCGGCGCCCGCGAGGTGGTGCTGGCCGCCACGGACCGGGTCTGTCGCGAGGGGCGCACGGTGCGCTTCCGGCTGCGCGAGGGCGACCATGCGTACGCCGCCTCGGCGGCGCCGATCGCAGCCGAAGGTGCCAACGTCGGGATCATCTTCCTGTTCTTCGAGGAGCCGGCCGGGGAGCGCGTGCTCTCCTACCACCGCGAGATCCAGGAGCCCCTCGCCGAGCTCGCCTCGGCCCTCGACAGCATGCTGGAGCAGACCGGCGGGCGCCGGGCGGAGCGCTTTCGCGCGCAGGTGGAGACGGGACTCCGTGCGTCCGAGCGCCTGCGCAAGTGGAGCGACGAGCTGCGCGACGCGGTGGCGCAGCGTTCCGAGCGTCCCGCCCAGGCGGTGGCGGATGCGCTGGCGGGCGCCCACGAGGTGGGCGACGCCGCCGCCCGCACCGCGCGCGTCGCGGGGCACCAGCTCGAGCTCCTGCTGCCCGCGGCTCTGCCCGCGGTGAAGGGCGAGCCGGGCCGTCTGGTGGATGCCTTCGTGCGCTTCGCCCGCGAGCGGCTCGAGGCGGCGCCCGAGGGCAGCCGCTTCACCTGGACGGCGAAGGCGCTCAAGGCGGGGGTGCTCTTCTCGTTCACCGAGGTGCCCCCGGACGACGCGAGGAGCTTCGCGCCCGAGGACGAGTGCGCGCCCGCGTCGCTCTCGGCGGTGACCGAGCCCCTCGGCGGCTCGGTCGCCCGGGTCGCCGATCCGGTCGCGGGGGTCACGACCGCGGTTCGTCTGCCCCTGGCCTGACGCAGCGCTGCCGGCGCGGCTCGTCTCCCCCAGGCCTGACGAGACGCTACCTTCCCGCGCCACGAGGAGGTGCGGACGATGGGCGCGCGCGGCACGGTGAAGCGGGTCTGCCTCGCGTACAGCGGGGGGCTCGATACCTCGGTGATCCTGCGCTGGCTGATCGAGGAGTACGGCTGCGAGGTGGTGGCCTACTGCGCGGATGTCGGCCAGGAGGAGGAGCTCGACGGGCTGCCCGAGAAGGCGCGCGCTTCGGGGGCGGTGGACTGCGTGATCCGCGACCTGCGCGAGGAGTTCACCCGGGAGTACGTCTGGTTCGCCATCCGAGCCGGCGCCATCTACGAGGGCACCTACCTCCTGGGAACCGCCCTGGCCCGGCCCGTGATCGGGAAGCACCACGTGGAGGTGGCGCGCCAGACGGGCTGCGACGCGGTCGCCCACGGCGCCACCGGCAAGGGCAACGACCAGGTCCGCTTCGAGCTGACCTACCGGGCGCTGGACCCGGACCTCACGGTGATCGCCCCGTGGCGTGACTGGGACCTGCGCTCGCGCACCGACTGCATGGCCTACGCGCAGAAGTACGAGATCCCGGTCGCGGCCACGGTGAAGAAGCCGTACTCGATCGACCGCAACCTGATGCACATCTCCTACGAGGGCGGCGTGCTCGAGGATCCCTGGCACGCGCCCGAAGAGTCGATGTTCATCATGACGTCCAACCCGGAGGAGGCACCCGACACCGCGGCCGAGGTGTTGATCGGCTTCGAAGAAGGGACTCCGGTATCGATCGACGGCGAGACCCTCACCCCGGCGCGGCTCCTCCACCGGGCCAATCAGATCGCGGGCGTCCACGGCGTGGGACGCGTCGACATGGTCGAGAACCGCATGGTCGGCCTGAAGTCGCGCGGGGTCTACGAGACACCGGGCGGGACCCTGCTCCACGCCGCCCACCGCGCCGTCGAGTCGATCACGCTGGACCGCGAGGTCATGCACGAGCGGGACCGGCTGGCGCCGCGCATCGCAGAGGTGATCTACAACGGCTTCTGGTTCTCTCCGGAGATGGAGGCCCTGCGGGCCTGGGTGAACGCCACCCAGCGGAACGTGACCGGCGAGGCGCGCGTGCGGCTCTACAAGGGCGGGCTCCAGATCACCGGGCGCCGCTCCCCGTTCTCGCTGTACGACGAGACGCTCTCGAGCTTCGAGGACGATGCCGGCGCCTACGATCAGTCGGACGCCACCGGGTTCATCCACCTGGTCGGCCTGCGTCTGGGCGGCCGCCGCTAGCCGCGACCCCCGGCCGCCGCTAGCCGCGACCCCCGGCCGCCGCTAGCCGCGACCCCCGGGCGCCGCTAGCCGCGACGCTCGGAAGCGCCGCCCGCCGAAGCGCTCAGTCACGCTCCGCCAGGAACCGGAGCAGGTGCGGCACCACCAGGCGCACCACATCTACCTCCGGGGCGAGTTCCTGGCCCAGCGCCAGCAGGTAGGAGAGGGTCTTCGCCCAGAGGAGGAGGTCGTTGGGGAGGCGCAGCCCCGGCGTCTCCTCGAGGAGCGCCTTGGCCTCGTCCTTGAGGTCGAGGACCTGGCCTCCCGACAGGCCCAGCGGCGCCGCTCCGGCGCTGGCGATGCGCGCGAACATCGCCTCCACCGAGCGCTGCACGTCCTCCTCACGCCCGGCCTCGATCATCCCGGCGGCTCCCATCTCGGATACGAACGTCTCGGGGCTCCGCTGCAGGAGCGCGTAGACGCCGCGCCGCATCGCGGCGCGGAGCTCCGGATCGAGGCGTCGCGCCAGGCCGAAGTCCACGAAGACCACCCGGGGTCCACCGCCGGGCGCCGGCTCGTCGGCGACGAACAGGTTGCCGGGATGGGGGTCGGCGTGGAAGAGCCCGTCGCCGAAGACCTGCTGGGCGTAGGCGCGGGCGAGGAGACGCAGCACGTCCGCCGGGTCCACCCCCGCGCGAGCCAGGGCCGCACGGTCGGTCACGCGCGCGCCGCGGTGGTAGTCGAGGGTGAGGACGCGCCGCGCCGAGTGCTCGCGGTGGACGCGGGGCACCACGATCCCGGTCTCTCCGGCCAGGTTGGCGGCGATCTCCTCGGCCACGTCGGCCTCGCGGACGAAGTCGAGCTCCTCGGAGAGGCCGCGGGCGAACTCGTCGAAGAGCTCGCTCGAGTCGACGGGCCCGCGCCGGCCGCGGGTCCAGAGCCGGACCAGGCGTCGGGCGATGGCCAGGTCGGCCGGGAGCGATTCGGCCAGCCAGGGGTACTGCACCTTCACGGCCACCTCGCGCCCATCCGGGAGCCACGCGCGATGCACCTGGGCGATCGAGGCGGCCCCGAGCGGCTCGGGATCGAAGCGGGCGAAGCGCCCCTCGATCGGCTCACCGAGCTCCTCCTCCACCACCGCCCGGATCGCCTCGAAGGGCAGTGGGGGGACCCGATCCTGGAGCTCGGCCAGGGCGCCCCGGACCGGCGGCGGCAGGGCGTCGTAGCGGAGTGCGGCGAACTGCCCGGCCTTGGCAAAGGCGCCCTTCAGGCGCCCGAGGGCGACGGCCAGCCGCTGCAGATGACGCGCCCGGCGCGCCTCGCGTCGCTCGGAGCGCCGGGATCTCGTCGCGAAGAGGTCGCCGAGGCGTCCCCAGCCTGCGACCCACGCCCACACCAGGCCCTCGCGGAGCAGGATCGCGCCCTGGACCAGCCCCAGCGCCCGGGCCGACGGCCATCGGCGCGCTGCACCGCCGGCCGCCGGAAGCGGGCGGGGCGGAGTGGAATCGAGGGCGGGATCCATGGGCCCTCGCACCGTACGGCCGGTCCGCGCCGGGCACAAATCGAGCGCCCTGAATCGGATCGAGGTCCTGCTGCGTCATATCCGGGGAGGCGGCGGGGCGTTCCTGCTCGCCTCCCGGGGAGGCGGCCGGGCGTTCTTGCTCGCCTCTTCGGCCTCACGCAGCTAAGCTAGGCAGCCCCCAGGTTTCCCAGGGGGATCGCGCGCCCGAAGCGCCTGCTGGGGAACCCCGTTGCGCAAAGGAGTCGTCGATGATCCGAATCCACCGCCTGCTGATCCCCGCCATCGCGCTGGCCCTCGCTGCGCCGGCGTCGGCGCAGGAAGACGCGGGAGTCACCGGTCCGGCCTTCAAGGAAGGCGACACCATCACCTTCGACAAGCTGGACTCCCTGAAGAAGTACCTGCCGCCCGAGTTCTGGGCGAACCGCGACTTCTTCTTCTACGAGGGCATGCGCCTCGAGATCGGTCCCTTCCACGCCGACTACACCCCGGCGAAGGAGTACCAGGACGCCACCGAGGCGTACAAGGGGCAGGCGCGCATCGGTCCCGATGACAGCCTCGAGAACTACACCGCCGGCCAGCCCTTCCCCATGGAAGAGATCGACTGCAAGGGTGATCCCCAGGCCGGGACGAAGATCATGTGGAACTTCGACTACGCCTGGTCGGGGGATGGGGCCTTCGCCCACTTCTTCTACTCCTACTGGGACCGCGGTGAGCAGCTGCCCCTCTACTACGAGGGCACTTCGCGAACCGTCCAGCTCGCCCACCGGGTGGAGAAGGACCTCCTCGACAAGCAGCAGGGCGACCTCTTCCGCAAGGAGCGCCGCAAGAGCGCGTTCGGCATCGAGGTGACCGCTCCGTTCGACGCGCGCGGCATCAACCTGATGACCTACCGCTACAAGGCATCGGACAATGCGCGTGCGGACGCGAAGAACGACGACACCTGGGTCTACCTGCCCACCATGCGCCGTGTCCGTCGCATCTCGGCCGCCCAGCGCACCGACGCCGTCTCGGGCACCGACTTCACCCTCGACGACCTGCGCAGCTTCGCGGGCATCGTTCCCCAGTACAGCTGGGAGTGCCTCGGCGAGATGGAGATGATCGCGCCGACCAACTCCAAGGTGCGCGCCTATCCCTACAACAAGGAGCACAACTTCGGGCCGTACGGCCTGTCGTATGCGGACGACCTGTGGGAGGTGCGCAACGCTGTGAAGGTGCGGATGAAGCCCAAGAACGACGATCACCCGTACCACCACAAGGACATCTACCTCGACAAGCAGACCCTCGTGCCGCTCTACTCCTTCGCCTACGACCAGAAGGAGGAGCTCTGGAAGATCCTCTGGCACAACAAGCGCTGGAGCGAGTCGGATCCCGACTGGTACAAGGGATGGAAGGGCGTCGAAACGCCGCGCGACCTGCGCGTGGTCTCCGACATGATCGTCAACGTGCAGACCGGTACGGGCAACCGCATCGAGTTCTGGGACAGCAACGGAACGCCGCTCAAGAGCACGGGCAAGGTGCGGCGCTACATCGACATCGGACGGCTCACCCGCGGCCGCTAGTCCGGTGCCATGATCCTGCCGGTGGGGCCGGGGGCGCATGCGCCTCATGGCCCCACCGTGTCCCGACCCTCACAGGGAGTGTTCGATGACCCCCCGAAGCTGCGCCCGGCTGACCGCGTTCGTCCTTGCCCTCGGGATCGGATCGGTCGCCTGTCACGACGTCCACTTCGAATCCCACGCCGACCCGGCCGAGATCGACCTGTACGACCATCTCTTCGCGGTGTCCGTGCCCAGCGAGAAGACGGCGGTCGCGGTCGGCTACCGCAGCGCCATCTACGCCAGTGACGACGGAGGCGACAGCTGGAGCGAGCGCGAGATCGCCTGGGACGGCCGCGCTCCCGCACAGCGCCCGCTCCTCTACGACGTCAGCATGGCCGACGAAGAGCGGGGCTGGATCGTCGGACAGCTCGGCAAGATCGTGCGGACCCGGGACGGCGGCCGGACCTGGGCTCCCCAGGACAACCCCAAGAGCGACTCGGGCTTCCACCTCTTCTCGGTCCAGGCCCTCGACGCCAACACCGCCTGGGCCATCGGGGTCTGGGGCTCGCGCATCAAGACGGAGGATGGCGGGGCGTCCTGGCAGGACTACTCGCTCACCATCGACACCACGCACCCCCAGTATGTGTGGCTCTCGCCGCCCGAGCAGGAGCGGGTGCGCGCCGGCGAGATGGTCTTCGAGGACGTCTCGCTGAACGACATCTACTGCCGGCCGGCGCCGAGCACGCGCTGCTGGATCGTGGGCGAGTTCGGCTACATCTTCTGGTCCGACGACCACGGCAAGAACTGGACGCCCGCCGAGATCGTCGGCACCGAGAAGTTCGAGCCGATCACCTTCGGCTTCGACGACTCGGACATCTCGGACGAGGACGCGGAGCGGCTCAAGAAGTTCGTCGAGGCGATCCTCACCCAGGAGCACCTGAACATCCTGATCGAGGCGTACGCGTCGCCGCGCGAGCTGCGCGCCTTCGTCGAGGACGGTGACCCGTCGGCGCTCTTCGACATCCTGGACTCGCGCTCGGTGGGCGTCCGCGCGATCGTCGAGGAGACCGGGATCCTGTCCGACCGCCTGCGCCTGCGCGGAACGCCGCCCTGGGACTACGAGGACTTCCTCGAGGACGACCCCACCTTCCTGCAGCGCTACCTCGACGGTCGCCGGGCCGACGAGTCCCAGGTGACCATCGACATCGCCCAGAACCCGTATCTCTTCCGCGTGCGCTTCAAGGACGACGACAACGGGATCATCACCGGACTGGGCGGCGTGGTCCTGGTCTCCGATGACGGGGGCAAGACCTGGCGCTACGGGGACTCGGGAACCAAGCAGGCCCTCTACGCGGTCGCGCCCGGCACTCGACCCGCGCTGGCGCTGGGCGAGAAGGGCAACGCGCGGCAGTCGGCCGACGGCGGCCGCACCTGGACCGGGCTCGAGGACGTGAAGGTCCCGGAGATCTTCACCTTCATGCGCGACGTCGACTTCGAGCCGAGCGGCCGCACCGGCATGATCGTGGGCCAGCGCGGCCTGGTCATGCGCAGCACCGATGGCGGCGCCGAGTGGACGAAGGTCCTCCCCAAGCCCAAGGTCGCCAAGGCGGACACCGGGCACTAGCAGGCCACGGGCCGCTGCTCGCGACGCAACCGCCGCGCCAGGCGGCGCGTGCGGTGCCAACCACCACTCTACTCCGAAAGGGCCAGCCTCGACACCGATTCCGGGTCGTGGCGCATGGCGATCGCCCGGCCGGCGGGCCGAATCCAGCTCCGCATCGCGGCCGCGCCCGACTCGCAACGCCAGATCCGAGCCATCGAGAGAAAGCTCGCGGCCTGAGACCAGCCCCCGGCTGCCCTGAATCCCGTGATCTCAATGCCGGATCAGGCGTAGTCTAGCAGCGTGGCTCTACCCGCCTGGCACCTCGTCCAGCGCAATCAGGCCGTGTCTCCGCCAGCCCCGGCGCAGCAGCCATGTGTGAGGCTCCGCCACCCCGGCAGGCTCGCGGACCGAGGCGATCCTCCGCTTCCACCCGTCGAACCAGCGTCCGGAGGAGGCCGGATCCACCGTCCCCATCGTCCTCGCCAGCCGTCCCGCGTGCCGCCGCGCGTTGAGCAGCACGTAGGCCAGTGCGTTGCGGACTTCCCTAGGGGTCTTCAGCACGCGGTGGTGGAAGCGATCCAGTAGCACCGGCCCCTTCCGCGAACACACCCGGTTGACCGCGCGCGCCAGCCGCGCCCCGATGCTCTTCATTCCGCGACCGAGGTCTCGCGCCCCGCCGGCCTCCACGAGAAGATGGACGTGGTTGGACTGGAGGGAGTAGTGCACGACCCGGAAGCGCCGCTGATCGCACGCCTGGCGGAAGGAGCGCTCTACCTCGCGCACGACCTTCACGCTTCGCAGCGACGGCACGTCGGGCCGGACCTTCAGCGTCACCAGCACCGGATGTCGGGAGGCGAAGGGGTCGCGGCTCTCGTGCGGCAGGAAGGCGGACGACCTGGGCCTTCCGGCGCCCTCGCGCCGTCCTCCCCAGCTGCTGGGGAAGGGGAGGTTCTCCTGCTTCTGTAGCCGACTCATCCTTGCGTAGAATGCCGCGGTGTTTTGTTCTGTCAACCCTGAAACGAGATCCTGCCAGGAAGCTGCGGCTCGGTTGGCCCGGCTGGACGTCGGAGGCGGTTGCCATCGCCGATTCGGTCGGAGAGAGTGCGCGGATCGCACCCCTCCCCACCAAGAGACCGTCTCGCGGGAGCTGGATGCCCCGGCCCCGCGAGCGATGGGGCTCTACTCCGGTCCGGTCTCCGCCTCCGCCTGGGCTCGCAGCTCGACGCGGCGGATCTTGCCGCTCACGGTCTTGGGTAGCTCGGCGACGAACTCGATGCGCCGGGGGTACTTGTAGGGGGCGGTGACCTCCTTGACGTGGGCCTGCAGGGCGCGGCAGAGATCCGGGCCGCCCTCCACACCGGGCCGCAGCACCACGTAGGCCTGGACGACGGCGCCGCGGGTCTCGTCGGGCGCGGCCACGACCGCGGCCTCCACCACGTCCGGGTGCTCGATCAGCGCGCTCTCCACCTCGAAGGGCCCGATCCGGTAGCCCGCCGAGATGATCACGTCGTCGGCGCGGCCGACGAACCAGAAGAAGCCCTCCTCGTCTCGGTGGGCGCGGTCGCCGGTGACGTACCAGGAACCGCGCCGGCAGCGCGCCGTAGCGTCCGGGTCCTTCCAGTACTCGAGGAAGAGCGCGGGGATTCCGTCGCGCACCGCCACGTCCCCGACCTCACCCGGCGGACTCGGTGCGCCGCTCTCGTCGATGACCTCCACCTCGTGGCCCGGCATGGGAAGCCCCATCGAGCCCGGCCGGATCGGCATGCCCGGGAAGTTCCCCACCAGGAGGATCGTCTCGGTCTGGCCGTAGCCGTCGCGGATGGTGAGCCCGGTGGCGTCCCGCCAGGCGCGGATCACTTCGGGGTTCAGAGGCTCTCCCGCCGAGACGCACTCGCGCAGTCTCGCAAGGCTGCGCTGCGAGAGATCCTCCTTCACGAGCAGGCGGAACTCGGTGGGCGGCGCGCAGAAGACGTCGGGGCGCACCTCCTCGAGGAGGTCCAGCTCGCGCCTCGGATCGAAGCGTCCGCCGTACAGGAAGACCTCCGCGCCCGCGCTCCAGGGGCCGAAGAGAACGCTGTAGGCGGCCTTGGCCCACCCGGTGTCACTGGTGGTCCAGACCCGGTCGCCGTCGCGTACGCCCAGCCAGAACTCGCCCGTGTAGCGCTGGGCGAAGGTATAGGCGTGGGAGTGGAGCACGGCCTTGGGCGGGCCCGTGGTTCCGGAGGTGTAGTAGACGAGTGCCGGATCGGAGGCCGCGGTGATCCGTCCGTCGTCGGGCGAGGCGTCGGCCAGGGCCGCCGCGAGGCGGGTCCAGCCGTCGGGCGTCGCATCGGCCGACAGGGTGAGGAAGTGGCGAACGCCCGGCAGCTGATCGCGCACCGAGTCGACCATCGCGGTCTCGTCCGCTCCGCTCACGATGGCGACCGCCCCGCTGTGCTCGGCCCGGAAGATGAGGTCCTTGGGTCGCAGGATCGTCGAGCAGGGGATCACCAGGGCCCCGGCGCGCAGGCTGCCGACCATCACCAGGTGCCACTCCGGGACCTTGGGAAGCATGACGATGACCGGGTCGCCCGGACCCACGCCGAGAGCGCGCCACAGCCCGGCCACCCGGCGCGTGCCCTCCTGGACGGCTCCGAAGTCGAGGCGCCGCTCGTCGCCATCGGCGTCGCGCCAGAGCAGGGCGGGGCGCCCGGAGGCGAAGCCGTCCACCACGTCCCGGGCAAAGTTGAAGGCTGCCGGGACCTCCCAGCGGAAGACCTCCCGGGTCCGCCAATGGCGCTCGAGCGCGCGGCTCAGCTCCGACATGACTCCTCCGAGGCTATCCCCCGCGGGGAATGGGGCCGGTGGCCGGGCGGACGCCTGCGCTGCCCCCACAACCCACCCTGGGTATAGTGCCACGCAACCACGGCCCTCAAGCGCCTTCCGCGCGAGGACGATCCGAGAGGTGGATTCCCGGGCGCGGGTGGCGCCGGGAAGGCTCAGGAGAGGGGATGAGGGGGGAGGCCCAGCGCCCGCGGGTCGTCGTCGTGGACGACAGCCGCATGGATCGGGAGCTCGCCGCCGACGCGCTGCGCTCCGAGGTCCGGCTCGAGCTCTGCGCCAGCGGAGACGAGGCCCTGGCGGCTCTTGCCCGGGAGCGTGCCGACCTGGTCGTATCCGACCTCACCATGCCCGGCATCTCCGGTCTCGACCTCCTGGAGCGGATCCGCCGCGAGGCGCCCGGCACCGACTTCGTCTTCCTGACCGGCAAGGCCTCCGTGGAGAGCGCCATCGGTGCCCTGCGCATGGGCGCTGCCGACTACCTCCTCAAGCCCATCCAGGCCGAGGAGCTGGTCCTGGTGGTGCGCCGTCTCCTCGCCCGCCGCGCACTGGTGGAGGAGAACACGAGGCTGCGCGACATGCTCCAGACCGTGGAGGCCTGCCGCGGTCTGGCGACCTGCCTCGATCCAGCCGAGGTCTTCGCCGTCGGTCTCGACCTCCTGCTGAAGAGCCTCAAGCGCGAACGCGGCCTCGCGCTCTTCCGGCGCACCAACATCGCGCTCTCCGACGCACTGATCCTGCGCGGGTTCAGCGACGGTGAGGAGAGTCGCATCCACAACCTGCTGGTGGACGAGAAGCAGGTGGACGTGGATGCCTTCCGCGAGCTGAGCACCAGCTCCCGTGGTCCGGTCCACTCGGCGCTCCGGCAGGCGGGGATCGACGTCGAGGGGCTCCTCGCGGTTCCGGTGTCGGGCGAGGAGAGCGAGTCGGGGGTGCTCTTCGTCCTGGACGGGGGGCGTCCGCCCGACGAGAACGAGCTCGAGCGCACGCGCATCGTCGCAGGCCACGCGGCTCTCTCGCTGCGCAACGCCGAGCAGTACCACCGCGCTCGCGAGAAGGCGTTCATCGACGACGTCACCGAGCTCTACAACGTTCGCTACCTCCTGCTGGCGGCCGACCACGAGATCCGGCGCGCCGACCGCTACGGAAACCCCCTCTCGGTGCTCTTTCTCGACCTCGACCGCTTCAAGCTGGTGAACGACCGCTACGGCCACCTGGTCGGCTCTCGGGCGCTGCGCCAGCTGGGCGGGGTGCTGGCCGGCTGCGTCCGCCAGGTGGACACCCTGGCCCGCTACGGCGGGGACGAGTTCACGATCCTCCTCGTCGATACCGGACACGACCACGCCATGCAGATCGCCGAGCGCATCCGCGCGACGGTGGCCGACACCTGGTTCGACGGGGGGCGCGGTGAGTCGATGCAGCTCTCGCTCTCGATCGGCGTCGCCACCTACCCGGACCACGGTCGCACGCGCGAGGAGCTCCTGGATCTCTCGGACAAGGCCATGTACCGGGCCAAGTCGATCGGGCGCAACAAGGTCTGCAGCGCGAACGATCTGGGAGACCTCCCGCGGGATTGACGGCGGCGCCCTCCGTGCTACCAACCGCACGAATTCCCTGAGGTTTTTCATTGTCCTCCAGCGACGCCGTGCAGCTCGACGGCCTCGGTGCCCTGCGCCGAACCCACCCCTGCAACGACCTGCGGCCCGACCATGTCGGCCGCGAGGTCGTCGTGACGGGCTGGGTCCACCACCGCCGCGACCACGGCGGCGTGATCTTCGTGGACCTGCGCGACGCCAGCGGGCTCGTCCAGGTGGTCTTCCGGCCCGACGTGCAGCCCGAGGCCCACCGGCGCGCCCACCAGCTGCGCGGGGAGTTCGTGATCCTGGCCAAGGGCGTGGTGGAGCGCCGCTCCCAGGAGACGATCAACCCCAACCTCCCGACAGGCGAGGTGGAGATCTCCGTCTCCGAGCTGCGCATGCTGAACATCGCGGTTCCGCCGCCCTTCCCGATCGAGGAGGAGGTGGAAGCCGAGGAGCCGGTGCGCCTGCGTCATCGCATCCACGACCTGCGTCGCCCCCCGCTGCAGCGCGCCCTGCGCCTGCGCGACGCCCTCACCCGCTCGGTTCGCAGCACCCTGGCGGGGCTCGACTTCGTGGACATCGAGACCCCGATCCTCGCCAAGGCCACGCCCGAGGGCGCCCGCGACTTCCTGGTTCCGAGTCGCATGCATCCCGGCGAGTTCTACGCGTTGCCGCAGTCCCCGCAGCTCCTGAAGCAGCTCCTCATCATCGGAGGCTTCGAGCGCTACTACCAGATCGCCCACTGCTTCCGCGACGAAGACCTGCGTGCAGACCGTCAGTTCGAGTTCACCCAGGTGGACCTGGAGATGGCCTTCGTGGGCGTGGACGATGTCCTGGACGTCCTCGAGGAGGTGACTGCGCGTGCGTTCGAGGACGTGCTGGAGGTCGCCCTGCCGCGCCCCTTCCGCCGTCTCGGCTACCGGGAGTGCATGGATCGCTACGGAATCGACCGGCCCGACACGCGCATTCCGTTCGAGCTGGTCGACCTCACCGACGTCTTCGCCGCAAGCGAGTTCCGCGCCTTCCGCGGCGCGGTCGAGGACGGTGGCATCGTGAAGTGCCTGCCGATCCACGAGGCCGATGCGCTCTCCCGAGGAGACGTGGATCGCCTGGAGGCCTTTGCGAAGAAGGAGCTGGGCGCGCGCGGCCTGGCCTGGGTGCGCGTCACCGGGGACGGCACCTGGCAGTCGCCCATCGTCAAGTTCTTCAGCGATGCCGAGCGCGAGACGATCGCCGAGCGCAGCGGGGCACGTGCGGGCTCGCTTCTCTTCTTCCAGGCCGACACGGCGCCGCGTGCCAACGCCATCCTGGCGCGCCTGCGCGACGACCTCGGTCACCGGCTCGGTCGCGTGGAGGATCGCCCCTGGGACGTGCTGTTCGTCGTGGACTTCCCGCTCTTCGAGAGTGCAGAGGACGGCTCGCTGACCTACGCCCACATGCCCTTCGTCGCGCCGATGGACGAGGACATCCCCCTCCTCGAGAGCGATCCGCACTCCGTGCGCGCCACTCACTACGACCTCATCTGCAACGGCGTCGAGCTCGGGTCGGGTAGCCTGCGCAACCATCGCAGCGACGTGCAGCGCAGAGTTCTCGAGGTGCTGGGCTACGGCAAGCAGGAGATGGAGGAGCGCTTCGGCTTCCTGCTGAACGCCCTGGACGCGGGCGCGCCACCCCACGGCGGGTTCGCCTACGGCTTCGATCGCCTCGTCATGCTGATGGCCGGCGGAAGCAGCCTGCGCGACGTGATCGCCTTCCCGAAGACCCAGCGCGGACAAGACGCCTTCCTCGAGGCGCCCAGCGCGATCCCGCCTGCGCAGCTCCAGGAGCTGTCGCTGCGGGTGCGGAAGCCGGGCTCTTGAGCCGTACCCTCGTGGCGGGGGTGGCCGGCGCGGCGCTCCTGGTCTCGGGGGCGGCGCTGCAGGCCGAGGACGCCGTCGGGGGGCGGCCTGTAGAAGCCGAGGCGGCCGTCGGGGGGCGGCCTGTAGAGGCCGAGGCGGCCGTCGAGGGGCGGCCTGTAGAGGCCGAGGCGGCCGTCGGGGGGCGGCCTGTAGAGGCCGAGGCGGCCGTCGAGGGGCGGGTGCGGTCCGGAGAGATCCACGTGGTCCGGCCGGGCGAGACGCTCTGGACCATCGCCGCCGAGGCCCTCGGCGATGCGTCGCTCTGGCCGGCCCTGTTCCGCGCCAACCGCGACCAGATCAAGGACCCGGATGCTCTTCATCCGGGGCAGTCACTCGAGATCCCCACGGTGGCGCCGGGCGAGCGCAGGCAGGTGCGTGAGAAGGCCCAGGAGCTGCTCTCCCGGTGAGCGCCAGCGCCGCCTTCCAGGTCCTGATCGTGGGCGGCGGGATCAACGGCGCGGGGGTGGCGCGTGACCTCGCGCTGCGCGGGGTGCGCGTCGCGCTGGTGGAGAAGGGCGAGTTCGGGACCGGAACCACCTGGGCGTCTTCGGGGATGATCCACGGTGGACTGCGCTATCTGCAGATGGACCCGGAGGTCACCCAGCACTCGTGCGCAGACTCCGGCGCGATCCAGCGGATCGCGCCGCACCTGATCTTCCGGATCCCCTTCCTGATGCCCGTCTTCCCGGAGGACCCCATCGGACCCGAGCTGGTCGAGGTGGGCCTCGAGATGTACGACCGCTTCCAGCCGCTCAAGAACGGGCGGCCCCACACCCGGCTGACCCGCGAGCAGGCGCTGCGCCTCGAGCCCGCGCTCTCTCCGCGCATCGACTGCGCCTTCAGCCTGGACGAGTGGGGTGTCGATGCGCCGCGCCTCGTCGCTCTCAACGCCCTCGACGCCGCCGAGCGCGGCGCCGAGGTCCACACCCACACGGAGGTGCGCGAGCTGCTGCGCGAGGGCGGCAGCGGGAGGGTGCGGGGGGCGCGGGTCCGCGATCGGCTGAGCGGCGAGGAGCGCAACATCGAGGCCGAGATCACCCTCAACTGCACCGGTCCCTGGGCGTCGCAGCTGGCCGCCCTGGCGGGGGCGGAGCTGCGCCTGCGTCCCGCCAAGGGAATCCACCTGGTGTTCGAGCGGCGCGTCTCGGACGTGGCGATCTACGCCCGCGGCATCGACGGCCGCGACATGTTCACCTTCCCGCACGAACAGAACAGCATGGCGGGGACGACCGACGACGACTTCTACGGCGACCTCGACCGTCTCGAGGTGACGGAGGACGAGGTCCGCTACGTCCTGGAGGCAATGGATCGCTCGATTCCCGGGATCCGCCGACACCGCGTCATCCACACCCTGGCCGGGGTGCGGCCCACCCTCTACGGGTTCGGGCTCTACGAGGACGAGCTCTCGCGCGACTACGCCGTGATCGACCACGGGACCCGGCAGGGCGTGCCCGGCTTCTGGAGCCTCGCGGGCGGGAAGCTGGCCGCCTACCGGCTGATGGCGGAAGACGCGAGCGACCGGATCTGCGCCGCCCTCGGCGTCGAGGAGGTGTGTCGCACCGCGGACACGCCGCTACCGGGCGGAGACGAGTGGCCGGACGTGGGTGCGCTGGCGCGCCGCTTCCGAACGGACTGGCCGGCGATCCTGCGCGTCGCGTTCCGGCACGGATCCCGCGCCGCGCGCGTGCTCGCGGCGCGCCCGCGGCCGCACGTGGTGTGCGCGTGCGAGCCGGTGACGGATGCCGAGCTCGCTCACGTCGCGCGCAGCGAAGGCCTGGGCAAGCTCACCGACTGCTCGGCCCGCGTGCGCCTGGGTGTGGGGGCCTGTCAGGGGGCCGCCTGCGCGGGGGCGGCCGCGGAGGTCGTGGGCGAGGCGCTCGGCTGGAGCGCCGAACGGGCGGCGGCCGAGGTGGCGGAGTTCGCCGGCGAGCGCTGGCGCGCGTTGCGCCCGGCGCTGGCGGGGTCGCAGCTCGCGGCGGCGGAGGTGCACCGGGCCGTCCATCGCGGAGCCCGGCCCTGGAGTGCGCCGCCGCCCGGAACGGTGAGTCGGCCATGATGGGCGTCCCGCGCCCAGGCCCGGAGAGGAGCGCGTCCCCGGCGTCGGAGAGCGGTCCGTGAGGGGCGCATCGCCGGCGTGGGAGAGCGGTCCGTGACGAGCGCGCGCCGCGCGGTCGTGATCGGAGGCGGCATGGCGGGTTCGGTCGCGGCCCTGACCCTGGCCCGCCAGGGTCTGGCGACGACACTCGTGCGCAGCGGTCCGGGCGCGACGGGGATGTGCTGGGGGACGATCGACGTCGCCAGCGCGTCCCCGGATCGCTCGGGCCTGCCGTGGCGCGACCCCGTGCGCGACCAGCCCCTCGGTCCGGCCGAGCGCGTCGCCTACCTGCTCAACAGCCGGCCCGCCCATCCCTACGGCGTGCTCTTTCCCGAACGCGACGTCGGCCGCGCCGTCCCCGACATCAAGCAGGCGCTGGACGTCCTGTCGGGCGAGCTGCGGCCCCATGGCGTCACGCTCGTGGGCAGCCTCGACGAGAGCCGACTCCTGGCCAACGTGCGTGGCGCGATCCGGGTGGCGGACTTCGCGCTGGCCGAGGCGGCTGCGGGCGACCTGGGGCGCGGCGAAGGCGCCGTGGTCGTGGACGTCCCCGGTCTGGCGGGCTTCTCGCCGAACGCGGTGGCGCGCGCGCTGCGTGCCGAGCTGGATGCGCTCGGTGTCCCCGGCCCCTCGATCCGGGTCGCACGTCTCGATCTGCCCCAGGCGCTCGCCGAGCTGGCCGCGTCGCCCGCGCGCCTGGCCGGAGCACTCGACGATCCGTCCGCCGCCGAGGCGCTCGCCGCAAAGGTGGCGCCGCTCGGAGGAGAGGGTCGCTTGATCCTCTTCCCGCCGATCCTGGGGCTGCTTCGGACCGGCGCGCTGCGCGCGACCCTCGAGGACTCCTGCGGCGGGCGTGTGGCCGAGCTCCTGGGCGCGCCGCCCTGGAGCCCGGCCGGGCTCCGTCTGGACCGCGCCCTGGGCGCAGCGCTCGAAGGCGCGGGGGTCTTGGTGCGTCGCGCTCGCGCCGAGTCGATCGGAACGCCCTTCGGGCGCGCGGACACCGTGGTCGTCGCCGACGAAGACGGACACGAGAGTCTTCCCGCCGACGCGGTGGTCCTGGCCACCGGACGCTTCGTCGGAGGGGGCCTGCGCGAGGAGGAAGAGGCCTTCGGGGAAGCACTGCTCGGGCTCCCGGTCTACGACGACCGCGGCCGGCGACTCGACGGCGGCCCCGCCCGCCGTCACCTGCGTCGCCGCTTCGGCGATCCCCAGCCCCTGTTCACGGCGGGCGTGCGCGTGGACGGCCGTCTCCGTCCGCTCGGCGCGGGCGGAGACGTGGCGGCGCCCAACCTGGTGGCGGCGGGAGAGATCGTGAGCGGCTTCGACCCCGCCCTGCAGCGCACGGGGCTCGGCTTCGCGCTGCTCTCCGGACGCCGCGCCGGCCTCGAAGCGGCGCTGCTCGCCTCGGAGGCGGTGCGGTGAGGGGCTACCGCGGCTTTCTGCGCGAGTTCCGGCGCACGGGCTCCCTGCGCGCCCTGGTGCTCCAGCTCAGCGTGGGTGGCCGCCACGTCCTGCGCCAGTGGACACGCCGGCGTCCCGACGTGGACTCGGAAGCGCTCTTCCTGGAGAGCTATGCCGCCGACGGCGTGCGCCGCCCGCGCGCCGAGCTGCGCGAGCTGCAGAACGCCGCGCAGGCCTGTCTGGCCTGCGGACTCTGCTCCGGCGCCTGCGCCCAGGCGGCGGGTCGGCCGGCCCTCGATCCGCGCGACGCCGTCCTGGCCGCCATCCGTCTCGAGATCGACGTGCGTCGTCTGGGTCTCGAGGGGGGAACGGGGAGCTGCGACGCGTGCCGTGCCTGCGAGCTCCGCTGCCCGGCGCACATTCCCATCGCGCGCGTGCAGACAGCCCTCGGCACCCTCGGGGACGACGCCTCGTCCTGATGGCAGGAGGCCCGCGAATCGGGTATCCACCGGGCGCCATGGCCGACGGAGAGAAGATCACCCTGGACGGCGGGCACCTGCGGGTTCCCGATCAACCCATCATTCCGTTCATCGAGGGCGACGGCACCGGGCCCGACATCTGGGCCGCCTCCGTTCGGGTCTTCGACGCCGCGGTGGAGAAGGCGTACGGTGGCAGCCGCAAGGTCGCCTGGCAGGAGGTCCTGGCCGGCCAGAAGGCCTTCGACGAGACCGGCGAGTGGCTCCCGGAGGCGACTCTCGAGGCGTTCCGCGAGTATCTGGTCGGGATCAAGGGGCCCCTCACCACGCCCGTCGGCGGCGGCATCCGCAGCCTCAACGTGGCCCTGCGCCAGATCCTCGACCTCTACGTCTGCTTGCGACCGGTGCGCTGGTACCCGGGCGTGCCGAGTCCGGTGAGGAATCCGCAGGACGTCGACATGGTGATCTTCCGGGAGAACTCGGAAGACATCTACGCCGGAATCGAGTGGCAGGCCGAGTCGCCCGAAGCGAAGAGGGTCATCGACTTCCTGCGCGGCGAGATGGGCGTCGAGAAGATCCGCTTTCCCGACACCTCGGGAATCGGCATCAAGCCGGTGAGCCGCGAGGGCACCGAGCGCCTGGTGCGCGCCGCCCTGGACTACGCCATCGCCAACGGACGCGAGAGCGTGACCCTGGTCCACAAGGGCAACATCATGAAGTTCACCGAGGGCGCCTTCCGCGACTGGGGCTACGAGCTCACCCGGCAGGAATACCAGGGGCGCGCGGTCGGCTGGGACGACTGCGGCGGGAGCCCGCCCGATGGCCAGATCCTGGTCAAGGACGCCATCGCGGACATCACCCTGCAGCAGGTGCTCACGCGACCGCGCGAGTTCGACGTGATCGCCACCCTCAACCTGAACGGCGACTACCTGTCGGATGCGCTCGCCGCCCAGGTGGGCGGCATCGGTATCGCCCCGGGCGCCAACATCAACTACCAGACCGGTCACGGGATCTTCGAGGCCACCCACGGCACTGCGCCCAAGTACGCCGGTCAGGACAAGGTGAACCCCAGCTCGGTGATCCTCTCCGGAGTCATGATGCTCACCCACATGGGCTGGACCGAGGCGGCGGACCTGATCGAGAAGGGCATCTCCCGCTCGATCGCCGCCAGGACCGTCACCTACGACTTCGAACGGCTGATGGAAGGCGCCACCAAGCTGAAGTGCTCCGAGTTCGGCGACGCCATCATCTCCAACATGGCCTGACCAGGCCCACTCACATCTCAACTCGAGAGGTACCCCCATGGCCCGACCCAAGATCGCCCTCATCGGGGGCGGCAACATCGGCGGCGTTCTCGCCCAGGAGGCGGCCTTCCGCGAGCTGGGCGACGTGATGATCTTCGACGTGGTGGAGGGCATGCCCCAGGGCAAGGCGCTCGACATGGCTGAGGGGGCTCCGGTGGTCAACGCCGATGCGACGCTCTCGGGCACCAACGACTACGCCGACATCGCCGGGGCCGACGTGGTGATCATCACCGCGGGCCTGGCACGCAAGCCCGGCATGAGCCGCGACGATCTCCTGGCCACCAACCTGAAGATCATGAAGCAGGTGGCCGAGGGCGTGCGCGACAACGCGCCGGACGCCTTCGTGATCGTGATCTCCAATCCCCTCGACGCCATGGTCTACACCTTCAAGGAGGTGTCCGGCTTCCCCAAGAACCGGGTCGTCGGCATGGCCGGCGTGCTCGACTCGGCCCGCTTCCGCGCCTTCGTGGCCTGGGAGCTGGGGGTGTCGGTCCAGGACGTCACCGCCATGGTGCTCGGCGGACACGGCGACACGATGGTGCCCCTGATCCGCTACTGCACGGTCGCGGGGATTCCGGTGCAGCACATGATCTCCGACGAGCGCCTGGGCGAGATCGTCGATCGCACCAAGGGCGCGGGTGGCGAAGTCGTCGCCCTGCTCAAGACGGGATCGGCCTTCGTCTCTCCGGCGCTCTCCGCCATCGAGATGGCCGAGTCCTTCCTCAAGGACAAGAAGCGCGTTCTGCCCTGCGCGTGCCTGCTGGAGGGCGAGTACGGAGTGGACGGTCTCTACGTCGGCGTTCCCTGCGTGATCGGCGAGGGCGGCGTGGAGCGGGTGATCGAGGTGGAGATGGACGAGGAGGAGCGCAAGCTCTTCGACGCCTCCGTCGAGCACGTGCGCACCCTCGTCGACCAGATCCAGATCTGATCCAGCCAGCAGCCGGAAGGACCCGATGAACGTCCACGAATACCAGGCGAAGGAGCTCCTGCGGCAGTACGGGGTGGCCGTGCCCGAAGGTCAGCTGGCCACCACCCCCGCCGAGGCCGAGGCGGCGGCGCGTGCACTCGGCAGCGAGGTGGTCGTGGTCAAGGCCCAGGTGCACGCGGGTGGCCGCGGCAAGGGCGGCGGGATCAAGCTGGCGAAGTCCCCTGCCGAAGCCAAGACGGCGGCGAGCGAGATCCTCGGGATGACCCTCGTGACCCACCAGACCGGTGCCGAAGGCAAGCTCGTGCGCTCGGTCTACGTGGAGTCGGGCTCGAAGATCGCGCGCGAGCTCTACCTGGCCGTCCTGCTCGATCGCGCCACCGAGAAGCTGGCCGTGATCGCCTCTACCGAGGGCGGGATGGACATCGAGGAGGTCGCCGCGAAGACGCCCGAGAAGATCCTCACCGAGCCGGTCGATCCCAACCTGGGACTGCAGTCCTACCAGGCGCGCAAGATCGGCTTCGGCCTCGGGCTGGACGCCGACCAGGTCAAGAAGTTCGATGCCTTCCTGCACGGACTCTACCGCCTCTTCGTCGAGAAGGACTGCTCGCTCGCCGAGGTGAATCCGCTGGTGGTGACCGAGGACGGGGACATCTTCGCGCTCGACTGCAAGCTCAACTTCGACGACAGCGCGCTCTATCGGCATCCGGACGTGGCGGAGCTCTACGACCCCGAGGAAGAGGACGCGCGCGAGCGCGCCGCCAAGGAGATCGATCTGGCCTACGTGGGCCTGGACGGGGACATCGGCTGCATGGTGAACGGGGCCGGCCTGGCGATGGCGACCCTCGACATGATCACCGTGTGCGGAGGAGCTCCGGCCAACTTCCTCGACTGCGGCGGTGGCGTGGACAAGGACAAGGTCGTGGCCGCGTTCAAGCTGATCCTCGAAGACGAGAACGTGAAGGCCATCATGGTGAACATCTTCGGCGGGATCGTGCGCTGCGATCTGATCGCCGAGGGCGTGGTGGCTGGCGCCCAGGAGATGGGCCTCTCGGTACCCCTCGTGGTGCGCCTGCAGGGAACCAACTCGGAGGAGGGCCGCCAGATTCTGGCCGACTCCGACCTCTCCATCATTCCGGCCGATACGCTGCAGGAAGCGGGCGAGAAGGCCGTGGCAGCGGCGCGGGGGTAGGCGACGTGGCGATTCTCGCGAGCAAGGAGACGAAGCTCCTCGTCCAGGGCATGGGCCGCATGGGCCAGTTCCACGCGGGCCTCTCGGTCGAGTATGGAACCCAGGTCGTGGGCGGGGTCCATCCCGGGCGCGGCGGAAGCGAGATCGACGGGATCCCGGTCTTCGACACGGTCGGCCAGGCGGTGGCCGAGACCGGAGCGGATGCCTCGGTGATCTTCGTGCCGCCGCCCGGCGCCGCCGACGCCATCCTGGAGGCGGCCGACGCCGGCCTGTCCCTCACGGTGTGCATCACCGAGGGCATCCCGGCACTGGACATGGTGCGCGCCAAGACCGCGTTGCGCGAGAGCGCGACGCGCCTGGTCGGGCCGAACTGCCCGGGCGTGGTGGTGCCGGAGCAGTGCCGCATCGGCATCATGCCGGCGCAGATCACGCGGCCGGGTCCGGTGGGCGTGGTCTCGCGCTCCGGCACGCTCACCTACGAGGCGGTCGACCAGCTCTCGCGGCTGGGGATCGGCCAGAGTACCTGCCTCGGGATCGGTGGCGATCCGGTCATCGGAACCAACTTCATCGACGCGCTCGAGCTCTTCGAGGCGGACGCGGAGACGAAGGCGGTGGTCATGATCGGCGAGATCGGCGGCTCGGCCGAGGAGGAGGCCGCCGAGTTCGTGCAGTCGAACATGTCCAAGCCGGTCGTCGGCTTCATCGCCGGGCAGAATGCTCCGCCCGGCAAGCGCATGGGTCACGCCGGCGCCATCATCGCGGGCGGCAAGGGCCGCGCGAGCGACAAGATCGCGGCACTGGAGGCGGCGGGGGTTGCCGTGGCGCGCTCGCCGGCGGCCATCGGCGAGACCCTCGCCAAGGCCGCACCCGAGCTGGCCGGCTAGAGGCTCGTGCCCCGCGCCACTCCTCGTCGCTCGGGTCGGGGGTGGAACCGCCTCGCGCTGGCTCTGATCGCCCTGGCGCTGGTGTTCGCGCTGCTGGAGCGCAGGAGCGAGCTCCCGTCGCGCGCCCGCCCGCCCGCGGAGGCGCGGGAACGTGGCGACGGCGGCGCCGGACGAATCGGCGAGGCGCCGCGACTCCGCGACGCGGGCGCGGCGCGGATCGTCGAGGCCTATCGCAGCGGTCGCTCGGACTTCGTGGTGCAGGCCTCGGGCGTGGTCCGCGCGGTCCTGCGCGACGACTTGGACGGCTCCCGCCACCAGCGCTTCATCGTCGAGCTGGAGGATGGTCACAGCGTGCTCGTCGCCCACAACATCGATCTCGCTCCGCGGGTGGACGCGTTGCGCCGGGGCGACCGGATCTCCTTCAAGGGCGAGTACGAATGGAACGAGAAGGGTGGCGTGATCCACTGGACCCACCGCGATCCGGCCGGACGCCACCCCCACGGCTGGATCGAGCACGAGGGCCGCCGCTACCAGTGAGCGGTCGGGCCCGTCTCACAGACAGCCGTAGAGAGCGTCGATCAGCCCGTCGGTGCGTGGCGACTTCCAGCGTGCCCCGGGCTGGTTGGTCACATAGCCGAACGCGATTGCGGCCTCCGGGTCGGCGAAGCCGAGCGAGCCACCGTAGCCGTAGTGCCCGAAGCCCCGCTCTCCGCGGCCGAGCGGCCGGTTCTCCGAGGAGATCTGGAAGCCCAGACCGAAGCGCGAAGGGCGGTCGAGGACGCGGTCGTGTCCGTCCGAGTGGATCCGCAACCCGTCGGCCAGGACGGACGCGCCCACGCCCAGGTCCGGGCCGCCCCGGCGCGCCAGGAGCCCGGCGTAGATCGCGGCCACCGAGCGCGCGTCGCCGGTCCCGGAGGTCGACGGGTTCACCGACGAGCGCCATGCGGCCGTGTTGACGGTGCCCGCGCCCGATGCGCCCGGTGGGTTGAAGTAGGCCCGCCAGATCATCAGGTCGAAGGCTCCGTCGCCGGTGGGCGGGAACGCCTTCTCGAAGTGCTCCTGGGTGGTCAGGTGGACGTCGGGCATTCCCGTCCGCGCGACCCGCGGGTGCTGCGCGTCGGGGAGCCCGTAGTGGAAGTCGACGCCGAGCGGGCCCGATATGTGCTCGCGCAGCAGATCCTCGACGCGCCGACCGGTCGCGCGGTGCAGCGCCTCCCCCACCAGGAAGCCGTACATGTTCACGTGGTAGCCGTGCGCAGAGTCGGGCTCCCACCAGGGACGCGTCGCGGCCAGGGCGGCGCACACCCCATCCCAGTCGCGCCAGGCGCCATCGGGGAGCATCTCCCGGATGGCGGGCAGACCCGCGCGGTGGGATAGCAGCATGCGCAGGGTGATCGCGTCCTTCTCCGCGGTCGCGAACTCGGGCCAGCACTCGCAGATCGGGCGGTCCAGCTCGACGTCCCCGCGCTCGACGAGCACGAGGACCAGCGCCGCCAACACGCCTTTGCCCACGGAGAAGGCGTTCACCAGGGTGTCGGAACGCCAGGGCCGGCCGGTGGTCGGGTCGGCGACTCCCCCGTGCAGGTCCGCGACCACCCGCCCGTCGACGCGCACCGCCACGGCGGCGCCCACCTCCCCGTGCTCCCGGAAGTTGGCAGCGAAGGCCTCACGTACGCCCGCGAAGCCCGGGTCGACGAAGCCGCCGATCGGCGTGCTGGTCTCGCCGTCCACGACCGATTCGGGAGTGCCGCGGGTGCCGGTCAACGGGCCTCCGTGTCGCGCACGGGTGTGGACGCTTCCTCGCAGCACACCTCGCGGAAGCGGTCCGGGTAGTCGGTGAAGATGCCGTCCACGCCGAGGGAGAGGAGCCTCGCGATCTCGTCGGTGTCGTTCACGGTCCACGGGTGGATGACGAGGCCGTGCCGGTGCGCCGTCTCCACGAGCTCGGCGTCCACGTCACCCCGATGGGGACCGATCCCCACCGCGGTCTCGGCGATCCGCTCCAGGCCCGCGTCCAGCGGCCGCGGCAGCTCACCCGCCTCCACGAGGAGGACCAGCGGTAGCTCGGGCCAGCTCGCGTGCAGGCGAGCGAGGCTCTTCGGGCTGAACGACTGGACGATCACGGTCCGATCGTCGCGGCTCTGGGGTCGCAGGTCGTGGCGCTCCAGCGCAGCGAGCAGCTCCGTCTCCATCCCCGGCGCCTCGTCGGGGTCCTTCGTCTCGATGTAGAAGCGGGCGCGATCGCGGTAGCGGTCCAGCACCTGATCCAGGGTGAGGATCTCGGCTGCGGCGGGGGGCAGGGCGGGCCGCGGGCGACGCTCCCAGAACCAGGCTCCGAAGTCGCAGCGGCGAAGCTGCGCCAGGGTCTTCTCCGCGACCGCTCCGCTGCAGTCCTCGGCGGGACCGCGCGCCGTTCGTTCGAGCGTGTCATCGTGCACCACGACGAGGACGCCGTCGCGGGTGCGATGGAGGTCGTGCTCCAGGTAGTCCGCGCCCTGCTCGAGGGCGAGATCGTAGGCGCGCCGCGTGTGCTCGGGGAGATGGCCCGATGCGCCCCGGTGGGCGATCAGGGTGGGCGCCGGCCGCGGGGGCGCTTCAGTCCCGCAGGCGGCGACCGCGAGGGCCACGAGGAGCGCGACGGCGATCGGGTGTGCCACGCGCGCAGCGTATCACGGCGCTTGCCGCGCGGAACCGGCTTCGCCACCCTCGGCTCTTCCCCGGGGTTCCCGATGATCAAGCTCTACCATGCTCCTCGCACCCGCTCGGTGCGCATCCTCCAGCTCCTCGAGGAGCTGGGCATCGAGTACGAGCTCGAGACGATCGAGTTCAACCGGCCCACCGAGTCCACCTACGCCCAGGCCACCCCGCTCGGCAAGCTCCCGGTGATCGAGGACGGCGACGTGGTGATGTGCGAATCGGGCGCGATCGTCCAGTTCATCCTCGAGCGTTACGATCGGGAGCACCTGCTGTCTCCGCCGCTCGAGTCGCCCCTGCGCGGCCGCTTCCTGCAGTGGATGTCCTTCGCCGAGTCGACGGCCTACCCCCCGATCGGGATCGCGGTCTGGTACACGCTCTACCGGCCCGACGCGCCGGGAGGCGCCGAGGTCGTCGCCGACCAGAAGGGGAGGGCCGCGGAGGCACTCGACTTCCTCGAGGATCAGCTCGGCGAGGGTCCCTGGCTGCTGGGGGAGGCGTTCTCGGCGGCCGACGTCATGCTGGGCTTCACCCTGACGGTCGCGCAGCTCTTCGGGGTCCTCTCGGAACGCCATCCGCGCACCCAGGGCTACCTGGCGAGGCTCCAGGTCCGCCCGGCCTTCCAGAAGGCGGCCGCGGGCAGTCTCTAGCCTTCGCGAGCGCCGCTCAGTCGCGGCGGGTGGCGGCGACCTCGTCCAGGTACAGCTCGTTGCCGTCCGGGTCGGCGAGCACCGCCATGAAGCCGCCCCACGGCTGGCGCTCGGGGGCCATGGTGAAGCGGACGCCCAGCTCCCGCAGCCGGTCGTGCTCGGCGACCAGGTCGTCCACGGCCAGACCCACCCCGGTGTGCCGTCCGGCCATCCGGGAGTGCTCGCCGTCGACGGCGGCCAGGCCGAGGCGTATCGCGCCCGCATCCAGGGAGGCGTAGCCGTGGCCCGCGTCGCTCTGTTCGAGCTTCAGCCCGAGCTTCGACGTGTAGAAGTCGACCGCGCGCTCGAGGTCCGTGACGAAGATGTTGACGTAGGTGACGGTCATGGCCGCACCCTATCACGGACGCGGGATCCTAGGGTGAGGTGTCGGCGACGGCGTCGTCGGCCAGGGTCTCGCTGCCATCACCCAGAGCATCCGGGGTGGGTCCGCCGTACGACACACCGCGATCCAGGGCGCGCTGATGGGCCTTGTCCGCCTTCACGTCGAAGCGGGCACGCGCCTTGTCGCGCGCGGTGTCCCGCGCCGCGGGGTCTCCGCCGGCTGCGTGCTTGCCCTCGGCGGAGAGCGCTCCTCCACAGAGCTTCCCGGCCTCGCCGAGCAGGCTGGAGCGGAGCTTCGAGTCGGCTTTGTCGGACGCGTCCTCGTCCAGCACCACCGGTCCGACCAGCGTGTCGATCTCGCCTTCGAAGTCGGCGGCGGCGCCCGCCGCCGACTGGTCACGGGCGCACAGGGCGAGGCCCGCGGCCGCCTGCTCGGCCGCCTTGTCCCAGGCACGGGCGAACTTGTCCTCGGCCTTGGCGATGCACGTCGCGAGCTTGGCGGTCGCGTTGGGGTGCGCCGGCTTCTTGGCGCGCTTGGCGTGGCACTTGAGCTCCGTCGTGCAGAGCTTGCCCAGGGCGGCGAGCTGGGCGGACTGGCAGCGGGCGCGAGCCACCTCGGGCCCCGCCGCGCCGCACTGGCTCACGAGGGTCGCGGCGCCTCCGAACGACTGGGACCAGTGGTGTCGATAGGTCGTCTTCGAGCGCCAGGCGTAGCCCACGCCGATGTGGCCGAAGCTCGGATTCAGGATGTTGGCGCGATGACCCGACGAAGCCATCCATGCGGCCACGACCGCTTCGGGCGTGGGCTGACCGCCGGCTACGTTCTCCCCCATCGCCGCATTCGGGTAGCCCTTCTTGCGGATGCGGGCGTCCCACGCGGAGCCGTTCGAGCCCGTGTGGGAGACGAAGTTCTTCTTGGCCATGTCGTTCGCGTGGCCCTGGGCGGCCGCCGAGAGGCGGTCGTCGATCTCGAGGGGCGGGACGTCCTCCGCGGCGCGCTCCTCGTTGACCAGGAGCACCACCTTCAGCTCGTAGAGGCTGGGGCAGGCGGCCTGCGCGGAGGACGACCAGGCCGAGCAGGCCAGGGCCAGCAGGACGGCGGGGGCGACCGAACGCATGTCCTTCTCATCGGGCCTCCGGAGCTCCAACCGAAGTACGGCTCGTCACCGGTCGTGCAGGTCGCCGGCAGCCCGGGCGCAGGACGTCGGCATTCCATGGCTCCCGATGGCAAGTCCATGCCGCCTCGCGCCGAAGAGATGCCATGCCCGCACGACGAAGTGCCCTCCTGTCCCTGGGGATCCTGCTCGGCGGCCTGCTGGTGGCGCTCGGCGCGGCGAGGAGCGACCTGGACTGGGAAGGCGTATCCGACTGGGTCTCCCCCGCGCTGGAGTCGGAGAGCGAGCCCGTCCTCGTCTTCGTGGTGGGCGGACGCGAGCCGGCGGGGCGGGTGCTGGCCGCCGTCGACCGCGGACGCGTGGTCGCGCGGACGGCGGACGGTTTCGCGCTGGCCGAGCGCCGGGTGGTGGTGTCGTCGATCGAGGCACTCGGGGAGCTGCTGGTTCGGGTCGGCTGGGAGGACGCCCCGCTCGACCTCCTCGTGGCGCGTCATCTCGAGAGGGGGCAGTCCCGAGCGAGGGGCGTCACCCCGGCGTCCGATGGAGGAGACGTCCTGGCGGAGCTCATGCAGAAGCGCGAGCTCACCTACGTCGAGGCGCAGCGGGCGCTCGACCTGCTCTAGGCTTCGGGTCGGGAGATCACCTCGACCGTCGAGCCCGCCTCCACGTCGCCGGACTCGACCACCTTCCAGTACACGCCGCGCAGGTTCTGGTCGCGCGTGGCGGGCGCCTGGACCAGCTTGAGGGCGTCCAGCCCGAAGCGTCCCTTGAACTTGAGGCAGCCGTTGTGCGGCTCGGGCGTCATCTCCACTACGGCCTCGCCTACTCGCAGGCGCGTACCGAAGGGGAGGTTCGCCGCCGTGATGTCGAGCTCGACGAAGAGGTTGTCCCCGAAGAGGGTCAGCGGTTGTCCCCCGGCGATGAGCTCGGCCACGTCGGTTCGCATCACAGCCAGCTGGGCATCGGGCTTGCGCGGTGGGCGCCGGTTCCAGCCGTCCCCGGGGACGCCTTCCTCGGTGCTGAGTCGGGTGCGCTCGAGTGTCTCCCGTTCGCCGTCCGGATGGCGGCGCACGATCAGGGTCAGCCGTCCGGCGTCCCTTCCGGGAGTGGGGAGTGCGCGCAGGCCTTCCTCCAGCTCGCTCGCAGAGAGGTGGTGGGAGGCGTCTCCCTCGGGCCCGTAGGCTTCCGGCGTGAGCTTGCGCATCGCCGCAGGCTAGCCCGTCCCGTTGCGTCCCGGAAGCCACGGTTCTGCTAGACCAGCGCCACGTTGCGTTCGACGCGCTCGAGGAGCCAGCCCTTCGCCGGCGCGCCCGCCGGCAGCGCCTCCGCGACGGGGCGGATCCCGATCTCGCGGCGAACCTCGGCGAGCGGCTTCGGGAGCATGGCCTCGTAGTCGACGCACGCCAGGGAGGGGGCCTCGCGCCCGTGGCGATAGGCGCCGGCCACGTAGCGCCACCAGCCGATCGGCTCCGACGGCTTCAGCGACAGCAGGTAGGGCAGGAGCAGGCGCAGCGGGAGGAGCGGGACCTGGCCGGCGGTGAAGGCGATCACGCCGATCTCGCCGGTGACGTCGCGATCGTAGCCGGCGACGACGTGGAAGAGGTCGTGGCTGTTGGCCATTCGCCGCACGAACCAGAGGTGATCGTCGCTCCAGCCGAAGCGGGCGGCGCTCTCTTCCAGGTGGGCGGCCTCCAGGAAGTAGCCGGCCGAGCCCATGTCCTCGCCACCCAGGTAGGCGAGGTAGGCGGCTGCGAAGCTGTCGGGCGGCATGGCCGCCAGCGCCTCGTGCTGGGTGAGGAGGGCGTTCAGATCCCGCCGCGGCCGCTCCGCGAGCAGTCGCTGCCCGACCGGGTGTTCGGCGAAGCGCTGGAACTCGCGCTCTACGGTGGGACCGGCCAGCGCGAACATCGCCTCGAAGCTGTTCGCCAGGTCGCTCGGCGTCGTGATGAAGCGCCACAGGCTGCGCAGGCCCTTCGACCAGTGGCGGCGCAGGGAGGAGCTCATGACGTCTCCCTCACGAGGCGGACGGTACGTAGCCGTAGTGGAGCGCCCATTCCATCCGGTCGTGTCCCCAGAAGCGCTGGCCGTCGGGCAGGACGAACATCGGCACTCCGAAGATGCCGCGCTCGCGGTAGTTGACCTCGATTTCCTCGGTCAGCCGGGCTCGCAGTCCCGCGTTCGAGCTGGCGCTGACCGCCGCGTCGCCGTCGAGACCGACCGACTCGGCCACCTTTCCGATCACCTCGGCGCTCGCCACGTCCTCTCCCGCGTGCCAGCGCGAGTCGGCCAGGGCGAGGCCGAACTCCGGGCCGCACCCCTCGCGTTCGGCATGCACGAAGGCAGCGTGGGGGATGGACCAGTCGGGCTCCGCAAGCGGCGGGCGGCCGAACTCCAGGTCGTATGCCCTGGACAGGCGCAGCAGGTCTTCGATGTTGTAGCGAGCGCGGACCGGGATGAGGTTTCCGAAGTTCGCGAACGAGGGAAGGGGGAAGAAGGGTGTCCAGCGGACCTCGGTGTCCGGGTGGACCATCGGGAGGACGCGGCGGGCCGCGATCCACGCGTACGGGCTGCGGAAGCTGAACACGAACTCGACCGATCCGCTCATGAATCCTCCGCGGCGATCGGCGACGAGAAGTGGAGCTCGTTGCCGTCCGGATCGACGATCGCCATGTGGCGTTCGCCCCAGGGCTCGTCCTGCGGCCGCAGGAGGATCTCCACGCCACGCTCCTTGAGCTCCTCGTAGAGCGCGTCCACGTCCGCGACGTCGCAGCCGACGATCACGATGCAGCCCTGCTCGTCGTGCTGGTTCAGGGTGATGTGGAATTCGTCGCGGCTGACCCCGGCGAACAGGATCTCGTCCCGTCCCAGGACGGCGTCGTCGAAGTCCTTGCGGAATCCGAGCTTCTCGCAGTACCAGGCCAGGGAGTCGACGCAGCTGCGCACCGGAAGGGAGGGGACGGCCTTCCCGAGGCGGTTGGGTGCGGGCCCGTCGGGCATCGAATCCAGCGTAGCGCGTGTGCGTCCGGCCGGGCGAGCGGCCGGACGCTCAGGCGGCGGCGTCCTCGGCCAGGTCGAAGGCCTCCGCGTACGGGAAGTCGGAGCCCAGGCGGGCCAGCTCGGCGCGGCAGCGCCGGTCGATCTCCACCTGCTGGGTGGCGTCGAGAAGCTCGGCGGAGCCACCGGGCTCTCCGCGTCGCACCATCAGGGGGCGATCTCCGCCGAACACCGGGCGGGGAGGCGCGAACTGCGACTCGTGCGCCTTCATGTACGCGAAGCTGCTGCGTTCGAGAACCGCGGCCAGCTCCGCCTCGTTCAGGTCGACCCCCATCACGCGGGCGACGCGCTCGACGGCAACGCGAGGCTCGGCAACGGCTTCGGGATAGGTGATCACCACGACGTTCGTCCGATCGCGCCAGCTCCAATAGCCGGCGCTGTGTCGCGCCCACTGCGTCGCCAGGGCATCGGGCGCCATGAAGAGATCGAACCAATCGTGGATCGTGACGCGATCGAGGATGTCGAGGATCCCGCCCAGGAAGTAGTAGCTCGAGACCAGCACCTCCTTGGGGTCGCGGATCATCGTGAGGTAGCGGGCTCCCTCGGCGTAGGGGACGAACTCGGGCTCCAGGTGCGTCTTGATGACGCGAAGGCCCGTGGGCGAGGCGTCGCGCGGAGCGGGATCGTCCAGTGCGACCGGGCCGGGCCCTGGCGAGTCCGGCCAGGGGACCAGCTGGTGGATGTGCTCGAACTCCGCGGCTCCTCGGTGCGCGATCTGCTGGGCGATCTGCATCATCCAGTTGGTCCCGCTCTTGGCGAAGGTGGTCACGAAGACGTCGTGTTCGTCGGGCTCGTAGCCGGTGAAGGAACGCGCCTTCGCCTTCTCCGAGAAGAGTCGCCTGAAGGCGAGCCGGACCACCTGCTTGCTCAGGCCGATCCGCTTGGCGAGCTGCACGATCGAGGCCAGCACCAGGAAGCGTCGGCTCCGGAACTCGCGGTCCGCAGTGGCCGGGTCCTTCATTGCGGAAGATGCTAGCGGAGTGCGTGTCTCGAGGTCTCCCGAAGGGAGGGCTCCGGGGCTTGGGGTAGGATTGCGGGCATGCCGTCGCGCTCGCGCCACCGCATCCGGTCGGGATTGCTGGCGATGCTGCTCGTCGCGCCAACGGGCTGCGACCTCCTGGAAGGCGATCTGGGCGCCTGGGTCGTGCAGCTTGCCGCCTCCCGCGAGCCCAACTTCCGCGCCTCCCGCTCGATCACCGTGCTGGTGGAGCCGGCCGATCGCGCTCTCTACCGTCGGCTCCTTCCCGAGCCGTTCGAGCTGCCCGAGCATCCGCTGGTCGCGTTGCGCGTCACCGACAATCTGGATGTCGGTCCCTGGCCGCTCACCCCCTACCAGCTCGGCGCCGTCAGCCTGCGCTGCACCTGGCGGGGTGAAGAGGGCTGGCACGTCCTGGCGATGCCGGAGAACCAGATCGTCGCGATCTGGAGCGGGCGCACCATGGGATTTCCCAAGTACCGGGCGGAGATCCGTCTGCAAGAGGAGGAGGGGGGATGGATCGGCGAGGTCCGCGAGGCCGGCGTCGCGACCCTGCGCCTGGAGTTCCGTGCCGATCGCCACGCACCCGAGCCCGTCTGGCAGCGCCAGGGATGGGCGCTCGGCGGTCCCACCTTCAACCTGATCCCGCCGTCCGAGGGACCGCGGGTGAAGACGATCCGCTCCGATGTCGCCGATCCGGGCGAGTCTTCGAGCCGCTCGGGCGTCGTGCGCATCACCCTGGGCGGCGCTGCCGCCTGGACGGGGCTGGTGGCCGCGGGGACCGAGGCGACCGGCCACCTCGGCGAGTGGCGCGGCGGCTCGAGCCTCGCGCCCGAGGACTGATCCGGCGTCCGCGCCTCAGCCCAGCGCCCGCTGGTAGGTGCCCAGGTCGAAGTAGTCGCGCCAGACCTTGATCTTGCCGTCCTCCATCTCGAAGACGCCCACGCAGGGGAGGTCGACGGCCTTGTCGCCCGCGTGCGTGCGATCGAGGCGTTCGGCGATCACGACGTCGCCACTGGAGGCGAGGGTCAGCAGGTCCCAGGTGGTCTCCGTCCACGAGCCGATGAAGCCACGGATGAGATTCTCCACGTTCTCGCGGCCCGCCACCGGACCCATGGGCATGTTGTGGTAGACGCCGTCCTCGCAGAAGTAGCCGGCCAGCTCCGCCGGGTCGAGGCGCGACCACGCCTGGATGAACTCACGAATCACGCGCTCGTTCTCTTCCATGAGACTCAGCTCCTCTTCGATCCCTTGCGCTTCGAGGCCGAGGGCGGGTTCTTCGCCACCCAGCGGTGGCCCTCGACCAGCGCGAGGAGGTCGTAGGCGCTGATCACGCCCACGACCTTCCGCTCGTGGGTCACGATCACGCGGTGGATCTTGTGGTTGCGCATGATCCGGGCGGCGATGCTGACGTCGTCGTACTGGGGAACCGTGTACACCTTCTCGGTCATGATCGTGCTGACGGGCGCGTCCGGCTTCAGCTCGGAGACGAGGTCGGTGGCGGAGACGATTCCGACCGGCTGTCCCTCACCGTCCACCACCGGGATCGCGCCCACCTTGTTGTTCTGCATGATGCGGGCCACGCGCTCGATGCTGGCGTGCGGCTCGGTGGTGACGACGGATCCGGTCATCAGATCGTGGACCTTGGCGTTCATGGCTTCTCCGCTGCTGCCTTTCCCGAGCCCGGAAGGCTACCACGCGGTGTCGGGCTCGCCCTGGAGTCGCCGGCCCGGCTTCCAGACGCGGAAGACGGGGCGCATGCCGGGCTTCTGGAAGTTCTCCCAGGTGGTCCAGAGCGCCCGTTCCAGGTGGAGCTCGTAGAGGAGGTGCTGCTCGTCGGCGTCGTCGTAGGGCATCGCCGCGAGCACCTCGCTGCGAGCTTGCGCATCGTCGACGCGCGCTGCGTCGCCGGTCACGTAGAACTCCTCGTCCTCGGGGCCCGGCAGGGCGTGGATCGCGAAGTGCCCGTTCGCGTCCAGGTCGCGGCGCTTGGGCGACTGCGCCATCACGAAGGCCCAGAGGCTTCCCCGGCAGAGCGCCGGACAGAAGGGATGCAGACGGGGCCGGCCGCGGGCGCTCACTGTCGCCAGGAAAGCGACCTCGCCGAGGAGACGGCAGCCGGCCCGCGCGATCTCGGGCGACTCGCGTTCCAGGTCGTTCCAGGTGGGCATCGGTGGCTGCTCCGGGTGCTGCTTCAGGCGCCGTGGAGCGCGTGGTCGACGGGGATGTCGTCGCCCTGCGTGACGCGGCGACTGGTCCAGGGCTCTGCCGGATCGCTCCAGAAGGGCCGGTGCGACGGGAGGCCCATGGGAAGGAAGGCCACCGAGGCCAGGTAGAGCGACCCGGTGCAGATGTAGCCCTCGCCCAGCTGGGGCTGGTGGCCGAACAGGCCGATCCGCAGCCAGTCCTCCTCGACCTGCTCGGCGGGCGGCACCTCGTCGAGCGCCAGCCAGGGTCCCATGCCCGCGAGCAGCCTGCCCGTCGCCTCGAGGGCGGCGTAGCGGGCCCGCTCCTCCGCCTGGCCGGGCTGCGCCTCGATGGGCATGGCCGCCGCCAGCCGGCCCTCGCACGCCGCTTCGAGAATCGGCGTGCCCAGGCGCAGGAGGAATGCGAGCCAACCGTCCCGTCCCATCCCGGCGTTCGTCTCCGGAGGATCGTGCAAAGCGCCCGGGAGCGTATCACGAGACGGGTCGCGCATGGACGTGGACGGGTGCGTCGAGCTCGATCGTGCCGCGCCGTCAGGGCACCGTTCGGAAGAGGGGCAGGCAGGCGCTCGCGATCTGCTCGATGTGGCGGTGATCGGTTCCGCAGCAGCCGCCCATCACACTGAGCTGCCGCAGCGAGCGCTTGAGCTCCGCGTACTCGGCTCCCAGCTCCAGGGGGTCGCCGCTGTCGAGCTCCTCGGCTTCGTCCAGCTCGGCGTGGCTCATGCGCGAGGCGTTTGCGCGCAGGCCCCGGATGCGCTCGACCCACGGCTCTCTCTGGCGCAGGGCCGGCTCGAAGTGGGAGGGATGGGCGCAGTTGATCATGTAGTAACTGGGGTGGGCCGAGCTCGACTCGTCGATCGCCGCGATCGCGTCCCCCAGGAGCTGTCCCGTCGGGAGCCTGCCGTCGGTCTCCACGGTGAGCGAGATGGCGACCGGCATCTCGGCTGCCCGAGCGGCGACCGCGATGCCGATGGCCTCCTCTGCGTAGTTCATGGTGATCGCGCAGACCATGTCGGCGGTGGTCTGCGCCAGGGCTTCGATCTGATCGCGGTGGTAGGCCGCGGCCTCTGCCGAGGTCATCGCGTTCTCGGACACGTAGCCGTCCCCGCGCGGGCCGATGCAGCCGCTGATCACCAGGGGAAGGCTCTCGTTTGCGTACTCCTCCCGCAGCTCCTCCAGCAGGCCGACGGCCTCCCGGTTCGCCCGCGCCAGGTCGGCGGCGTCGTAGCCCAGCCGTTCGCCCCAGTCCGGATTGCAGCGCCAGGTCGCGCTCTCGAGGATGAGGCCCGTCCCGAAACGGCGCGCGATCTCGACATAGGTCCGGAAGTAGTCGAGCAGGGTCGCTCGTCCGCCCGGGCTCTCGAGCAGGGGGAAGGTGGCGAAGTGCGGCAGATCCAGGCCCTCGTGAAAGATGAGCGTCGTCTCGATGCCGCCATCGGTGAGAAAGAGGTCGTCCCCGAGCTGGGGGAGTGCTTTCCGGTACCCGGTCATCGTCCGTTCTCCCGATCAGCTCGCCCCGGAGCCGAGGCCAGCTCCTGCGGCCGCACCCAGGTGCAGTGACAGCTGCGAACCACCGCGCCGCCG
>JANQFA010000182.1 GCA_028278065.1 Myxococcota bacterium | reverse complement strand
CAGGGGGGCGTCCCAGAGACCCAGGCCGAGCTTGGGCGGTGCACCCCAGAGGGTCAGGTCCGGCCGATGGACGACCAGGTCCAGGACCCAGTGCGACATCACGACCAGGCCGACGGCGAGCCCCGCACGACGCGTGCCGCCGAGGCGCGGAACTCGCGCCGCGACGAGCCCCGCCGCGCTCGCCCACAACACCGTTGCGACGAGGCTGTGGGTATACGGCATGTAGTAGAGATCCAGGGGATTCGAGGGCAGGGCCGGATCGAGCCGGATGCGCTCCACACCGGTCAGCACCAGGACGGCCCACACCACGTCGACGAGCTGCGCCGCCAGCAGCAGTACCCATATGGGAACGCGAGGCTCCACGGCCTTGGCAGCGAAGGCGGCGCTGTAGTGCCCTACGAACATCCCAGGTCGGATGATCCTAACCGGCCGCGCTGGGTTCTGTCTCGGGTCGGGGGCGTACGTCTTGCCTTCAGCCCGGGGCGGGACGGTTCCGCTCGGGGAGCGTGCGGGCTAGGCTCACGGATTCCCCGCCATCTGGAGGCCCCTCCGTGAGGAACTCGCTTCGCTTCCTCTTCGTCCTCGCGTTCGTTGCGTGCGGTGGCGAGCAGGCCGGTCCGCCCGTCGCGGACGACGCCACGCGCCGCTCGCTTCCCGCCGGTGAGGTGGTCGGCTTCACCGGTGTCTACGGGAACCACGCCTGGCGCGGCATCCCATTCGCCGAGCCGCCGGTCGGGAGCCTGCGCTGGCGGGCGCCGCGGCCGCTCCCGCCCTGGACGGAGCCGCTCGAGGCACTGGCCTCCGGTACCCCGTGCATCCAGCTCTCGAGCGTGTTCTCGGGGGGGAGCCGCGAGGACGGACCCGAGCTGATGGGGTCCGAGGACTGCCTGTATCTCGACGTGTACGCGCCGGCCTTCGCGCCCGCAGAGGTGCCCGCGGGCGAGGCTCGTCTTCCGGTCATGTTCTGGATCCACGGCGGAGGGAATACGATCGGCAGCGCAGACTTCTACGACGGCGGCAACCTCGCCGAGGACAACGACGTGGTCGTCGTGGTGGTCCAGTATCGGCTGGGGCCGTTCGGGTGGTTCCGGCATGCCTCGCTGCGCGGCGAGGGCACCACGGCGGGCGATCGCTCGGGCAACTTCGCCAACCTGGACATGATCCACGCGCTCGAGTGGGTGCGACGCAACGTCTCGGCGTTCGGGGGCGATCCCGACAACGTGACCCTCTTCGGCGAATCGGCCGGTGGCACCAACGTGGCCAGCCTGCTGGCCTCCAGCCGCGCGGGCGGGCTCTTCCATCGCGCCATCGTGCAGAGCGGCGGCATGGGATCATCGAGCGCCGACGCGGCGGAGAACTGGACGGACGACCCGCGCTCCGGGCATTCGATGAGCAGCAACGAGACGCTCGCGCGGCTCCTGGTGGACACCGGTGAGGCGGCGGATCGCGACGCGGCCCGGCGCTGGCTGGAGACGCGGGACGACCCGGAGATCGAGGCGTTCCTGCGCGAGCGCTCGGCTGCCGAGCTCATGGCCGCGTATCGCGGTGAGGGGGGCGACGGCATGATCGACGTGCCCACGACGATCCGCGACGGGTACGTGCTTCCTCGCCAGGAGCTCATGGGTCGCATCGGGCGGGGTGCCTACAACCAGGTGCCGGTCATGTTCGGGACCAACCGGGACGAGGACAAGCTCTTCATGGCCTTCGACCCGGAGCACGTGGATCTGCGCTTCGGGTTCCTGCCCGTGGCGAAGGATCAGGACGTCTACGACGCGCACTCGGACGCCCGCGCGCGTGCCTGGAAGGCGCGCTCGGTGGACCAGGTGTCGTCGGCGCTGCGCGCGGTGCAGGGGCCCAGCGTGTACGCGTATCGCTGGGACTGGGACGAGGAGCCGAAGATCCCCTTCCTCTTCGATGGGCCCGCGTCCATCGGGGCCGGTCACGGGCTGGAGATCGCGTTCGTGTTCGGGCACTTCGACCTGGGCCCGGAGAGCCGCCAGCTCTTCGGGTTCTGGAACCGGGAGGGCCGCGAGACCTTGAGCGGGCAGATGCGCTCCTATTGGACGCAGTTCGCGTACACCGGCTCGCCGGGGCGCGGTCGCGAGGGCGATCTACCCGAGTGGAGCGCCTGGGACGACGCCAGCGACGAGGCGCCCCGCTACATGGTCCTCGACACCGAGGACGGGGGTGGGCTGCGCATGTCGAACGACATCTGGACCGTCGAGCGGGTGGTGGCGGAGGTGCTGCGCGACGAGCGGCTCTCGGATGCGCGCGATCGCTGCCGCGTGCTGCACGGGCTCACCGATTGGGACTACATCGATCGTCACGAGTATGCCGCGGCGGGAGGCGGCGCCTGCCGGTCGTTCGCGTACGAGGACTACCCGTGGGACGACCCCGCTACCGCCGTCGGCGGCGGGGGTCGGTAGCCTCCGTCTCGGACGGTCAGTAGCCCGGGATCTCGATCGGCCAGTTGGAGTCGACGGTGCCGCCGTCGACCTCGAAGATCTTGCCCGTCACCCAGGAGGCAGCGGGCGAGGCCAGGTAGACGGCGCAGGCGGCGATGTCCTCGGTGCTGCCCAGGCGTCGCATGGGCGTCAGCGCCTCCATCTGCTCCTTCAGCTCGCCCTTCACGAACGTCCCGAGCGCATCGGTGAGGGTGGCTCCGACTCCGATGGCGTTGACGCGCACGCGCGGCGCGAACTCGCAGGCCATGAGGCGCGTCAGGTGGGCGAGACCCGCCTTGGCAGTCCCGTAGGCGGTGAAGCCCGACTCCACCAGGTGAGC
>JANQFA010000090.1 GCA_028278065.1 Myxococcota bacterium | reverse complement strand
TCCGGCGAGTGGAGTCGTGGGGCAGGACTGCGCCCTGCCGGGCGCCGACTGCGCGCTCGCCGAGACCGCCCGTCAGGCCGGCGTGTTCGTGGGGGCCGCGATCGGAAGCCCCGCTCTGCCGGCGGAGCAGGCCGCGATTCCGCGCGACTTCAACTCGATCACGGCCGAGAACGCGATGAAGTGGGGGAGCCTGGCGCCCACGCTGGGCAGCTACGACTTCGGGGACGCCGATGAGATCGCCGCCTTTGCCGCCTCCGCCGGGGTGCGTCTCCGCGGTCACACGCTCCTCTGGGGTCGGATGCAGCTGCCGGCGGATCTCGAGGACACGGTCGAGACGGCCGCCGATCCGGCGGCCAGGCTCCGCGAGCTGATCGACGAGCACCTCTCGACGCTGGTCCCGCGCTACCGGGACGTCGTGGCGGTCTGGGACGTGGTCAACGAGCCGCTCCAGCTGAATGCAGGCGACCTCGATCCCAACATCTTCGGGCGCACCCTCGGCGAGACCTACATCGACGAGGCGTTCCGCCGGGTACACGAGCTCGATCCCGACGCGCAGCTCGTCCTGAACGAGTTCCTCGTCTTCTACGGTCTCGGGACGCCCTTCGAAGGCAAGGCGCGGGGACTCCTCGACCTCGTGCAGCGACTTCTCGACCGCGGAGTACCCGTCCATGGAGTCGGCGTCCAGGCCCACTTCTTCGGTCTCGCGCCGAGCCTGTTGCCGCTCCCGACACGCGCGGAGTTCGAGGGCTTCATCCGAGCGCTGGCCGATCTCGGGGTCGCCGTGGAGCTCACGGAGCTCGACGTCTCGATCAACTACTTCCAGGACGATCCGGATCCCCTGGCGCGTCAGGCCGAGTTCTACGGCGAGGTCGTCGGAGCGTGCATGGCCGTTCCCGACTGTACGGCCGTGACGACCTGGGGCCTCGACGACTCCCGCACCTGGCTCGATCGCATCCCGCCGTTCGACACGTTGGCACCGCACGAGCCGCTGCTTCTGGACGCATCGCTCCAGCCCAAGCCCGCCTACTTCGCCGTACGCGATGCGGTGGCGGCGCGCGAGGGTCCGTTTCCCGAACGCATGGCACGGCTGGTGGCGTTCTTCGACGATGCGCGTGCGGCCGGCGACTTCCTGGGCAGGGACTCGGCGCTGGACAGGATCCGCCGCGCCCTCGTTCAGGCCGGCTCGAGGCTCGAGCGGGCACGCTTCCGCAGCGCCTGCCACAGGCTCGGGTTCGTCGATCGGCTGCTCGCTCCGCGCCGGCGATGGCTCTCCGTGCAGGGCCCGGCTGCGGCAGAGCTGGCCGAGCGGGTCGCTCCGCTCCGCGAGGCCCTGGACTGCGACGATCGCCACTTCGACCGGCGGGGGCGGTGACGCGAAGGCCGACCGGCGGGGCGGTGACGAGAAGGCCGCCCGGCGGGGCGGCTACGAGGAGGCCGCCCGTGGCGACTAGCCGGCGTTCTGGCCGAGGTGCACGCGGATCTTGCCCTCGCGGACCAGCCGCACGAAGATCTGCGCCAGCTCGGGGTCGAACTGGGTTCCCGCCCCGCGCTCGATCTCGTCCACGGCCTGGCCGACGCTGAGGAGCGTTCGATAGTTGGCGGTCGTCATCGAGTCGAAGGCCTCGGCGAGGCCGATCACGCGTGCCTCCAGCGGGATCTCCTCGCCGGAGCGTCCTTCCGGATAGCCTTCGCCGTTCCACCACTCGTGGTGGTACAGCACGAACGGCGCCAGATGCTCCCACAGGCGGATCCGCTCCAGCATGCGCGATCCCAGCAGCGGATGACGCCTGTAGCCCTGGGGAAGCGCCCACTGGTCCTTGTCGATCCGGACCATGCCGACGTCGTGCATGAGACTCGCGAAGTGGAGGCCCTCGAGGCGCGCCTCGTCGAGACCCAGCTCGCGCCCCATCACATTGGCGATCTGGGCGACCCGGCGCGAGTGGCCGGCCTGGAGGTCCAGGTGCACGTCGAGGGCGTTCACCAGGAGGTCGGTCATGTGGGCGAAGAAGTTCCGCTGGCTGTCGCGCAGGTCGGCGTTGTTGACGGCCACGGCGGCCATGCTGGCCAGCGTGGAGAGCGCGCCCACGTGCTGGGTGTCGAAGGCGCGGCCCCGCTCGTCGTGCACGACGACCAGCACGGCAGCCTGCCCGGAGGCGATCGCCAGCGGGACCGCGGCCGCCGCGGTGAGGCCGGCGCCGCTCCGGCCCCCGTCGTTGCCCACCAGGGCGGGGCGGCCGGTCTCGATCGCCATCTTCACGATCGCGTCGATGGCGCGTCGTGTCTGCCCGTACAGGGAAGCGGCCTCCGCTCCGGCGTGATCGATCAGCTCGGCGGGCGTTCTCTTCTCGGCTGCCAGGAAGACGAAGCTGGCGCGGGCCTGGCACACCGCCAGCGCCGCCTCCGATGCGGCTCGCGCGACCTCGCCCGCGTGGGGCGCCTCCGCCAGGCTGGCCGAGACGTCCACCAGGTGGCTGAGCCGCTGCTTGTCGGCGTCGAGCTGAGCCAGGGTCTGGTGGGCGAAGCGCCGCAGCACGAAGAAGGAGCCCAGGCAGAGGGCGCCGCTCGACGCCAGGATGCCCATCAGGCCGAGCGCCCCGGCGATGCCCTGGGAGCCCTGGGTGTCGGCTGCGGCCTCGACGGCCGGGTAGCCGAAGAACCAGCCCAGCGCGAGGAGCGGTACCACCGCCCCGAGGAAGTAGGCGAGGAAGACCGCCCGATCGAGGGTCTGGGCGAAGATCGAGTGCCGGCCAGGACGTCGGGGCATCGCCGCCTACATCGGCCCGCCGGGACCCGTCCTGAAGCGGAAGCCCCGCCCCGCCCGGATCCCGTCCTGAAGCGGAAGCCCCGCCCCGCTCGGATCCCGTCCTGAAGCGGAAGCCCCGTCCCGTCGGGACCCCGGCCGAAGGGGTAGACTCTGCCCATGGCGCGTCTCGACCCGGAGGGGATCCTAGGTCGCCGCCCCTTCGCCGAGGTCACCTCGCTGTGCCGGATCGAGCCCCTTTCGGGTCGGGAAGCCCACAGCGGACGCGCGTTTCGGGTGCAGTCCGAGGACGGCCGCCGCTTCAAGCTGCGCGTCTGTGAGAGCGAGGCGCGCGCGCGGGGCATCGAGGCCCACATGCGGGCCCTGCCCGACTTCTTCGCGCCCTTCGTGGCGCGAGAGGGCGCCCTGCTGCTGATCGAGTGGCTCGACGGCGCGCAGGTCGTCGACCGCAAGCAGCTGCGACCCTTCGCCGTGCAGCTGGGCGGCGCCTACGCCCGGATCCACCAGCGCGGCGCTCCGCGCGGCCTCCTGGATCGGCTGCGCGCCCGCGTGCTGGGGCTTCGCATCCGCCTCCAGCTCGTGCGCCATCTGGCGGCGGTGCGCCGCGTGGACCGCCAGCTGGCGGAGGCGCTGGCCGCCCAGGCCCGCCAGTGGCGCCGCCGCTACGGCGTCCCGGTGGCCCTGGAGCTGCGCGACGCCCACAAGGCCAACTTCGTGATCGATCGCGGGGGGCGGCTCCGCTATGTGGACGAGGACGGCCTCATGTACGCGATGCGCGGAATGGGTCTCGGCAAGCTCCTCGCCGACCCCGGAAGCCGTCCTGGCAGTCCCAAGCGGACACGCGAGTGGTACCAGTTCTGCGAGGGCTACGCGGAGGTCGCCGACGGCAGCTACCTCACGCCGGAGTACTGCGCCTACGCCCGGCTCCTCGAGCTCGTGCGGAGCGTCGAGTTCAAGCTGCGCCGGGAGGCGCGCCTCCACAAGGTGGAGGAGGAGCTGGCGGAGCTGCGCGAGCTGCTGGGCCCCGAGGTCAAGCGCCCGCCCCATCCCGCCGATGTGCAGGTCGAGTCGAAGCGGGAGACCCGGCCTCGTGAATCCGACCAGCCTTCATGACCTCAAGACGCTGATCCTCTCCTTCCACCCGGTGATCGTGGTGGACACCGTGGAGGAGGATCGGGTGGAGGCGCTGGTCGCGGCGGCGGCGCGCGAGCTGAGCCTCACCCACTACACCTGGTCGGTCAATCGCGGCCTCGAGGAGGTGCCCGGGCAGAAGCGGGTGGCTGCCCAGTGGACCCAGTCCCCCCTCGAGCTGCTGGCCCACATCGAGGGGATGACCATCGAGGCGGTCTACCACCTGCGCGACTTCGCTCGTCACCTCGACACCCCCCAGGTGGTGCGGCAGTTCCGCGACCTGGCCAAGACCTTCGCGGAGCGCCACTCGACGGTGATCCTGACGGGACGCAACATCGAGCTCCCCCCCGAGATCGAACACCACGCGGTTTCCTTCGAGCTGCGCATGCCGGGCCGGGACGAGCTGCGTCCCGTGCTGCGCAGCGTGCTGCGCTCGCTCCAGGAGCGCAGCCGGGCGCCGGTCGAGCTGTCCGACGAGGAGACGGACCGCTTCCTCGACGCCCTCTCCGGCCTCACCGTCAACCAGGCGCGCCAGGCCATCGCACGCGCGGTCCTCGACGACCAGCGCCTCGACGTCCGGGACATCGCCGTCGCCCTCGAGCGCAAGGCGGACATCCTGCGCCGCGAGGGGCTCCTCGAGTACTACCCCGCCGAGGACAACGAGTTCGAGCTCGGCGGCTTCGGGCGCCTCAAGCAGTGGCTGGCCCGGGCCGAGACCGGCTTCAGCGAGCAGGCGCGCGAGCTGAATCTCGCGCCGCCGCGCGGGATCCTGCTGGTGGGGGTGCAGGGCTGCGGGAAGTCGCTCGCGGCCAAGTGGGTAGCGCGGCGCTGGAATCTCCCCCTCGTGAAGCTGGATGCGGGCCGTCTCTACGACAAGTACATCGGGGAGACCGAGAAGAACTTCCGCCGCGCCGTCGCGCTCGCCGAGAGCATGGCGCCCTGCGTCCTCTGGATGGACGAGATCGAGAAGGCGCTCGCCCAGGGCGGCTCGGGCAGCGAGGACGGCGGCGTGGGAAGGCGGGTCTTCGGCGCCTTCCTCACCTGGCTGCAGGAGAAGCGGGCCGACGTGTTCGTGGTGGCCACGGCCAACGACCTGACCCGGCTCCCCCCCGAGCTGATCCGCAAGGGGCGCTTCGACGAGATCTTCTTCGTGGACCTCCCGACGGTCGAGGAACGGGAAGCGATCTTCCGCATCCATCTGTCGCGGCGGCGACAGGACCCCACCGGCTTCGAGATGGCTCCCCTGCTCGGGGCCAGCGAGGGCTTCAGTGGCGCGGAGATCGAGCAGGCCGTGGTGTCGGCGTCGTATCGCGCCCTCCACGAAGAGGTCGCCCTCGACACGGCGCTCCTGGTCGGTGAGCTCAACGCCACCGTTCCGCTCTCGGTGTCGCGGCTGGAAGAGATCGAAGCGCTGCGTCGAACCGGCCGCGAGCGCTTCGTGCCGGTGTCCTGAAGCCCGCGTCCAGGAAGCGCTAAGCTGCGCGCCAGGAGGGATCGCGATGCGTCCTGGTGCGGTGGCAGGTGTGGTGTTGGCGACGTTCGTGGCGGGTGCGGCTTCGGCCGATGCGCTGCGTGATCAGGCGAAGGCCCTGTTCGGGACGCCGCCGCCCGAGGCGGCCAACCCGGCCAACCCCGTGACCGCCGAGAAGATCGCGCTGGGTCGCATGCTCTACTTCGACACGCGTCTCTCCAGGAACCACGACATCGCCTGCAACAGCTGCCACCAGCTCGACCGCTGGGGGGTCGACAACGAGCCCACCTCGCCGGGTCACAAGGGCCAGCGCGGCAGTCGCAACTCGCCCACGGTGTACAACGCCGCGTTCCACATGGCGCAGTTCTGGGACGGCCGCTCGCCCGACGTCGAGGACCAGGCCAAGGGCCCGCCTCTCAACCCCATCGAGATGGCGCTCCCGGACGAGGCCGCCGCGGTGGTGGTCCTGCGCTCCATTCCCGGCTACGCGCCGCTCTTCGCCGCCTCCTTCCCGGGAGACGAGCAGCCCGTGACCTACGACAACATGGGGCGGGCGATCGGGGCGTTCGAGCGGCGCCTGGTGACGCCTTCGCCCTTCGATGCCTGGCTCGCGGGCGACGACGGCGCCCTGCGCGCCGAGCAGAGGAAGGGGCTCGAGACCTTCATCGGCCTGGGCTGTCCCACCTGTCACAACGGTGCGGTCTTCGGCGGCAACAGCTTCCAGAAGCTGGGTCTGGTGGAGCCCTACCCCAGCGAGGACCGGGGACGTGCCGAGGTGACCGGCAAGGCGGCGGACGAGCGGGTCTTCAAGGTCCCGTCGCTGCGCAATGTGGAGAAGACCGGGCCCTGGTTCCACGACGGGAGCGTCGACAGCCTGGACCTGGCCGTGCGGGTCATGGCCCGCTTCCAGCTGGGCAAGACCATCACGGACGCGGACGCCGCGGCGGTCGTGGCCTTCCTCGGCTCGCTGACGGGCGAGCTTCCCGAGGACTACATCGCCAGGCCGGAGCTTCCCGCGAGCGGCCCCGACACCCCCGCGCCGGATCCGAGCTAGTGCCCGAGCTGCCGGAGGTGGAGGTCACCCGGCGGCGCATCGAGCCCCTCCTGGTGGGCCGCCGCATCTCGCGCGTACGGACCACGGGGGCGAGCTATCTCTTCCTGACCCCGCCCCGAACGCTGCAGCGCACCCTGCGCGGGCGCAGCGTTTCGCAGCTGGGGCGCCGCGGCAAGTACCTGATCGCGCACCTCGACGATGGGCGCCGTCTGCTGGTGCACCTGGGGATGACGGGACAGCTCTTCGCGGACGGGGCCGCGAGCCTGCGGCTGCTCTCCGCCACTGCGCGCGCGTCGCTCTCGCCCGAGGAGCAGCGCGCCTTCCAGCCCGATCGCCACACGCATCTCCAGCTCGAGTTCGCCGCCGGAGGCCCCCGGGTCTTCCTGCGCGATGTGCGCAAGTTCGGCAAGGTGAAGCTTCTCGGCGCGGACGAGGCCTGCGACCGCATCGATCCGCTCGGCGTGGACGCGCTCGAGGTCGACGGCGCCCATCTCCACGCGGCGTCCCGCGGACGCAAGGTCGCGGTCAAGTCGTTCCTGCTGGACCAGCGCATCGTCGCCGGTGTGGGCAACATCTACGCCGACGAGGCGCTCTTCCACGCCGGCGTACGCCCGACCCGGCGGGCCGGGCGGCTCAGCCGTGCGAGCTGGGACGCGGTCGTCGCTGGCGTGCAGCACTCGATGCGGCGCGCGATCGCCACCGGGGGCTCCAGCATCAGCGACTACGTGGCGCCCGATGGGAGCGATGGACGCTACCAGGACGAACGCAGGGTCTACGCGCGCACGGGCGAGCCGTGTCGGAGCTGCGGCGCGGTGATCCGCCGGCGGGTCCTCGGCCAGCGGGCAGCCCACTACTGCCCGCGCTGCCAGAGCTGAAGGCGTGCAGTCGCTGCGCGAGATGGAGCGCGCCGTTCGCATCCTGGAGAGCCGGGCCGTGGGCGCGCGGCTCGACAAGATCGTCCAGCCCGACGAGTTCCGTCTGGTGCTGTCGTTCCGAGAGGCCGGAAACGTGCTGCTCTCGTGCCGGCCCGGCTCGGCGCGGCTCTCGCGCCTGGCCGAGCGACCGCAGGGGCAGCGCACCCCGCCCGCCTTCCTGGCCTACCTGCGCAAGCACGTGGGACGCGCCACGCTCGGCGGGCTGCGGCTCCTCGGCGGCGATCGCCAGGCCGTCTTCACCCTGCGCGGCAAGGAGGGCGAGTACGATCTCCTGCTCTCGGTCCTCGGTCCGCGCAGCAACGTGTATCTGATCGACCCTGACGGAATCCTGGTCCAGTCGCTGCGGCCCCTGGGCAACACCCGACGCAACCTCTCGTTGGGCGAGCCCTGGAAGAACCCCGACTCGCCCGCTCCGGAGCGCGGCGCGGACCGCTTCGCCGATGCCTCCGACGACGCCTGGTTCGAGGCCGTGGAGGCGCACTACGGCGCGCTCGAGGCGGGAGAGGATGCCGAGGCCGGGGCGCGGCGCCTCGAGCAGGCGTTGACGAAGCAGCGCAAGGGCCTCGCCCGCCGGCTCGAGGCACTGCGCCGCGACCTGGAGGCAGCGGCCGAAGCCGACGGCCTGCGTCGGCGCGGCGAGCTCCTGAAGGGTGTCCTCGACCGCGTGGAGTCCGGCGCCCGCAGCGTGGTGGCCGAGGACTTCGAGAGCGGGGAGTCGATCGAGATCCCGCTCGATCCCACGCTCTCTCCGCGCGAGAACATGGAGGCGATCTTCAAGCGCTATCGAAAGCGCCAGCGCTCGGCCGAGCCGGTCGCTGCCCAGCTCGGAGAGGTCGAGGCCCGGCTCGCGGAGAACGCGGAGCTGCACGGTGAGCTGACCGCGTGTCGCGACGATCCTGCAGCCGTCGCCGAGCTGGCCGAGCGCCCCGGCGCGCGCCGCGTGCTGGCCCGGTATGCGCCGAAGGCGCCCCCGGCCTCGTCCGCGCGCAGGAAGGAGGGGGGGCTCCCGGCCCGCATGCGGCCGCGCCGCTATCAGGCCACCGGAGGTCTCGAGATCTGGGTCGGGCGCAGCGACGAGGGAAACGACCACCTGACCATGCGTCTGGCGCGCGGCAACGATCTCTTCCTGCATCTGGAGGGCTCGCCCGGGAGCCACGTCATCCTGCGCACCGAGGGTCGTTCGGATCCCCCTTCGGACGCGCTCCTCGAGGCGGCGGAGCTGGCCGTCCATTTCTCCAGGCACCGTGACGTGACGCGCGCCGACGTCCACGTGGTACCTCGCAAGAACATCAGCAAGCCGCGCGGGGCCAAGCCCGGCCTGGTGTACGTCACCGGCGGAAGGAGTCTGCGCCTGCGCCGCGACCCCGCCCGCCTGCGTCGGATCCTCGAGTCGCGCATCGACGAGGACTAGCTGGGCCCGCCAGGCGAGGGTCAAAACGCCTCAACGGCCCCGAGGGCCGTCGCCGCGGCGACATCCGGCCGCGATCCACATGAACCGGACCTGAATCCCGGCGAGAAACGTGGACGGCCGCGCCGGGGTCCTCTCCTATCGGGTACAGTCGAACGCCTCGAATCCCGGCGCGGGGGGACGCTTGGTACTGGATGGGCTGCTGCTCGTAGTGGGGCTCGTGCTGCTGGTGGGCGGCGCGGAAGCCCTGGTGCGGGGCGGGTCCGGTCTGGCGCGGGACTTCGGCGTCTCGCCCCTGGTCGTGGGGCTCACGGTCGTCGCCTTCGGGACCAGCGCGCCGGAGCTGGCGGTCAACCTGGACGCCGCGCTGCGAGACCGCGGCGATCTCTCCTTCGGCAACATCATCGGCTCCAACATCGCGAACATCGGCCTGGTGATCGGCATGTTCGCAGTGCTGCGCCCCATCCCGGTCGAGGGCGCGATCATCCGGCGCGAGGTACCCATGATGATCGCGGCCACGCTCGTGGTGGCCGTGATGGGCTGGGGCTGGAACGGGAGCCCGCCGGTCTACAGCCGCGGCGACGGGGTCGTCCTGCTCCTCATGTTCAGCGTCTTCATGTACTACACGGTGGCAGACGTCTTCCGCCAGCGCGGCTCGGATCCCTTCGTCGTGCAGACCGGACTGGCCACGCCCAGCCGCTTCTGGGGAACCGTCCGGCTCAACCTGGCGCTGACCGCGATCGGCCTGCTGGCCCTGGTGGGCGGCGCGGAGCTCACGGTGGGCTCGGCGGTGGGGCTGGCCGAGGGCTTCGGCGTGCCCCAGGTCCTGATCGGTCTGACCCTGGTCGCGCTCGGCACCAGTCTTCCGGAGCTGGTCACGGGCGTCGTAGCAGCCCTGCGCGAGCAGACCGACCTGGCCGTGGGCAACATCGTCGGCTCGAATCTCTTCAACCTCCTCTTCATCCTGGGTGTGAGCAGCACCCTGCGGCCCATCCCCGTTCCCGAGGGCGGGGTCTGGGACCTGACGGTGGTGGCGCTGCTCTCCGTGCTGCTCCTGTTCATGTGCCTCTCGCACCGCCAGCAGATCATCCGTCGCGAGGCGGCGGTTCTGCTGTGCATCTACGTGGCCTACATCGGCGCTCGCGCCGCCACCTGAGGAGGACCCATGGTCCGAGCTCTCCGCGTTCTCGTCTTCGGGCTCCTGGCGCTCGGCACGGCCTGTGCCGAGCCTCCCGTGGTCAACGTCCCCGCCCAGCCGTGCGAGTGCGCGTGCAGCTTCGAGGCCAGGGCTCCGCAGGTGGGCAAGGGCTGCTGGGTGCAGAACGACGTGCTCATCTGTCCCCTCGTGAAGCGCACCCTCGACATCGAGCCCGCCTATCCGGACGCGGACCCACGCTGCGAGAAGCAGCCGGACGGCACCCTGCGCTGCGAGGTGGAGCCCTGAGCTCCGTTCCGCTCAGCTCCGCCGCGACTTGTAGACGCGCAGGAGGGCGGGCAGGACCAGCAGGTTGCACGCCAGGGCGAAGATCATGCCCAGCACGAGCAGGACGCCCAGGCTGGCCACGCCGCGATGGGAAGAGAACGAGAGGCTCCCGAAGCTGGTGACCGTGGTGACGGCGCTGTAGAAGACGGCCCGCGCCGTGTGGGTTCCGGTGAGGCCCTGGTCCGGCTCGGTGTGGTCGTGGCGGTGGAGGCTCCGGTGCACCAGGTGGATCCCGCTGTCCACCCCGATGCCGAGCAGAAGCGGAATCACGATCACGTTGGAGAAGTTGAAGGGCTGGCCGATCAGCACCATGGCCGCGCACGCCAGGGCCGCGCTGAGCAGGAGCGGGGCCAGGGCCAGCCCCACCTCCGCCGCCCGGCGCCAGAGCAGGTACAGGAGCAGGGTCACGAGGCCCAGAGAGATCATCAGCGCGTCGCGGAGCGAGCGCGCCGTGGCGCGGCTGAACTCGACGATGTGGGTCGCGAGGCCGGTGGCGTTGTCGGCGACCGACGTCACGGCGTCGACGAAGCGCTGTAGCGCCTCCTCCTCGCTGACGTTCTCGGCGGGAAAGACCTGCACCCGTGCGCTTCCGTCCTCCGCCAGCATGCGGTTGCGGAGCCGCTCGGGAAGATCCTCCAGTCCGAAGGGCTCGGGGCGCGTGGCGGCGCGCAGCTTCTCGAGCTGCCTGGGCAGTCCGCCGAGCAGGATCTCCTCCAGCGAGGCCAGCGCCTCGTCGGCCTGCGGATCGGCCTCGACCCGGGCCAGGAACTCCGCGAGCCGATCGCGCAGACGCAGCGCGCTGGCGGCGAACGGCGAGGGCGACGTCTCGAGCCAGTCCCGGTCCAGCCAGTCGTGCAGCTCCCGCAGTGCCTGGACCTGCTCCTCCACCGAGAGCGGCTCGCGCTCCAGAGGCCCGCCGGGCACCTCCAGCATCATCGCCAGGTCCTCGAGGATCTCGATCTTCTCTTCCTGGTCTGCGGGCACGTAGTCGGTCAGGGTGATGGCGCGCTCGACCTCGGGCAGGGCGCGGAGCTCGGCGGCGACGGTCGCCGCCGTCTCGAGGTCCGGCGCCAGCACGTCCACCTGCCAGGGAGTGGTGTGAGGCCGCTCCAGGAGATCCTCGAAGGTCTGCACGGACTCGGCGTGGCGCGGCCTCATCTTCACGATGTCGGAGTGGAAGGTGACGCGCGGCAGGAGCGCGACGGATCCGATCGCGAGCACGGCGGCGATCGCCAGCGTGGTGCCGGGGTGTCGCTCGGCCGCGGACAGGGAGGCCAGCCGGAAACGCCCCTCCTCGCGTGGCCAGTCGTCCTTGTCGCGGACCCACACCTCCACGAGCGCGGGGAAGAGCGTCACGGTCAGGAAGAAGATCACGAACATCCCCACCCCGGCGATCAGCCCCAGCTCGGCGACACCCCGGAACTGGGTCGGGGCGAAGGCGAAGAACCCGATCGCCGTCGTGACCGTGCAGATGCTGAGGGCGCTGCCCACGCTGTGCATCGAGTCGAGCATGGCCCGCTTGTGCACGATGCCGCGGCGCCGCAGCTCTTCGTAGTGCACCGCCAGGTGGATCGCGAAGTCGATGCCGAGCCCGAGGAAGAGGACGGCGAAAGAGATCGAGACCAGGTTCAGGCGCCCCACCGCCACCGCGGCGAAGGTGGCGGTCCAGACGAGGCCCACCACGAGGTTCACCGCCGAAGCGGAGACGAGCCGGAAGGAGCGCAGCGCGATGTAGAGGACGCCGCAGATGAAGATGATCGAGAAGCAGCCGGCGATGGCCACGTCCCAGATCATGTTGCTCATCTCCTCGTAGTTCAGGGCCGGGTTGCCGGTGACCCGGACCCGCACGCCCCGGTCCGGCGTGTACCCGAGATTCCGCGCCGCCTTGCGGATGGCGGCGATGGGCTCGGCGGCGGCGAACACCTGGTCGTAGTCGATCTCCGGGGAAGCCACGATCACCGCGCGTGTCGAGGGATCGATCGCCGAGCCGGTGAGGACCACGTCCTCCCAGGACACGCGCACCGGATGCTCCTGGTAGACCGCTACCGTGGCGTGGCCGATGCGGTCGAAGATCGAGGGCCAGTCGCGGCGCGCAGCCCCCTCGCGCTCGATCCCCAGGCGCACGAGGCGTGCCAGGTTCGACACGCTGGGCTCGCGGGTCAGCTCCGCGAGGATCGGCTGCACCTCCGCAACGTGGTCGATCAGGATCTCGAGATCGTCCGGGTCGCGGTAGAGGAGGCCGTTCCTCTCGAAGAACTCGCCGGCGCCGGGGATGAAGACGTCGTTGAAGGTGACCCGGTCCTCGCGGAGCTTCTCGGAGAGCCCCTCGGCCGCCTCGCGGGCCTGCTCCGGCGTCTTCGCATCGATCACGACCAGGAGCGCGTCGTCGAGGGTGGGGAAGTGGCGGGCGAACTCGATCCAGGTCCGACGGAAGGGCACGTCGTCGGCCATCAGACGCTTGGTGTCGGTGTTGATGCCCAGGTGCGAGAGCGACCACCAGGCGCCCACCAGCGTGACCGCGGTGATCGCCCACGCCACCTCGCGCGGCCTTCGCATGACCGCGCCGACCCAGGTCCGCAGGGCGGAACCCACGCGCTCCTCGAACCCCGTCACCCGATCGACTCCCCTCGCCGGTCAAGCTTGACCCAGGCCTTCTGGTGAGTCGAGCGAAATCAATCGGTTGGGGCTCGATCCGGCGCCCGCGCCCCCCGGTAGCGCAGCGGGGGAACGAACTCGCGGAAGCGCTCACGGGGCATGTCCGGCGCCTCGATCGCGCGGATCAAGGCCACGTAGCTCGCGTAGATCCGCCGCGCCTCTTCACGCGTGTAGGCGCCCTCGAGCCGCCCGATCTTCTCCGCGTGGAGCAGGCGGCGATAGGGCTCCAGCACGGCCTGGATCCGCTGGGCCAGGACGAGCCGTCGCGCGCAGTAGTCGGCCAGGTCGGGCCGGGTCTCGGGCGCCCGCGTGAGGGCGTCGACATAGCGATCGTAGGCCGCGTCGATGCGGTCGTACTGGCGCATCACGAGGTACTGCCGGTAGAGGAGCTCGCCCTCGCGCAGGGCCACCTCGGGGCGGAAGGCCGTCGGGATCGGGATGCGGATTCGATCGAGCGCGGCGCCCGGCGCTGCCGGCAGGAACCCGTGGGTCGCGGCCGTGCGCAGGACCTCGTGGGCCACGCGCTCCTGGCTGGCCTCCGACAGGTGCACGTAGTCGACCAGGGTCTCGGCGCCCAGGATGCCGTCCGGACTCGCCTCTTCGAGGGCGCGTGTGATGGCGACCCGCGGTACCCCGTGCTGCGCCGCCACCTCCTCGATCACGGACCACAGGGGCGGGATCGCGCGGAACGGGTAGGCGTCGCGCTCGAGCGCCTCGAGCAGCGCCTCGCGCGCCTCCGCGTTGCGCCCCAGCGCCAGGAGTGAGCGGCCGAGGTAGTACCAGGCCTCGGCGTACTCGGGGTCGTGCTCGGTAGCGCGGGTGAGCGCCTCGACCGCGCCCTCGGGGTCTTCCGCCTCGACGGCGGCGAGACCCGCGGCGAACGACTCGCGCCAGCGTCGGCGCTCCGGGCCGGACAGCCCTTCCCGGTGTCGGGAGGCGTTCGGCTGCCAGTCCTTCAGGTTGACGGGGACGTCGAGGAAGACGATGGGTACCCCGCGTTCGGCGGCGATCCGCGCCATCCAGTCCAGATTGTGGCGGAAGCTCTCCACGACCGCGCGGAACTGCTCCGGATCGCGCCGGTAGCGCGACGCGCGGCCGAACGCGTACGAGAGCCGGTTCGCCGCCTGGTCCGCCAGGTTGTAGCTCTCGACGTCGAAGCTCGGCTTCGAGCCCTCGCGCGCCAGCCGCGCCCGGTGGACGATGCGGGCCACGGCCAGGTGCTTCCAGGCGCCTGCTGGGAGCTGCGGTCGGAAGACGAAGCTCTCGAGGAACTCGTTGTTGCCCGTGTAGACGACGATCAGGTCCGGGTCGTAATCGATCACCTCGTCGAAGACGAAGCGCACGCGATGGCTCGCGTAGGTTCCGCCGGCGGCGTTGATCACCTCGATCGAGCGCTCGGGAAAGAGGACCCCGAGCTTCTTGTCGAGGTGGTCGGCGATGCTGTAGCCACCCAGGTCGTACGGCCAGCCGCCCGCCGCAGAGCCGCCCAGCAGGAAGACCCGGAATCCGCCGCGAGGCTTCTCGGCGGCGAAGTGCAGATCGGGAAGCATGAGGGGGTGATGACGAGTCCGCGCGAAGACGCGGCGCCCATCCAGCTCGGTCTCCTCGAAGACCGGAACCGGGTTGGTCGCATCGACGAAGGGGTGCGGCTCGGGAAAGAAGCGCGCGCGAGCCCACTCGATTCCGCGCGCCCCGATCTCGATGGCAGCGAGGGTGAGCGCGACCATCAGGCCGGCGAGTAGCAGTCGGCGGCCGCGGCTCACGCGGGTGGCAGCCCGCGGCGGCTACGGGGACGTTTCGGGCGGCACATGGCAGCCCGCCCAGGATACAGCAGGCCTACCCGTGGGCTGCGCGTCGCGCGCCCCGCTCGCGGCGGCGGTAGAGGGTCCTGCGATCGATGCCCAGGATGCGTGCAGCCTGGACCTTGTTGCCGCCCGTCAGGCGCAGCACCTCCTCCACGTAGAGATCCTTCAGCTCCTCGAGGGTGAGGCGACGTTCCGCGGTAGCGCGCACCAGGGCGGTACCGGTGTCGCCCGTGGCCGCTCCGAGCGGAGTGGGCTCGCCGTCGGGGAACGCATCGGGCCCGATCTCGTGGCCCTCGGTGAGGGCGATGGCGCGCTCGATCCAGTTCTCCAGCTCGCGGGCGTTGCCCTCGAACCGGAACTGCAGGAGGTGTGAAACGGCCGCCGGTGCCAGGACCATGTTGCGTTCGCCCGCATGTCGCTTCACGAAGTAGTCGGCCAGGAGCGGGATGTCGTCGGGGCGCTCGCGCAGGGGCGGGATGTGGAGCGGGATCACGTTGAGGCGGTAGAAGAGATCGCGGCGGAAGCGCCCCTCGTCCATTTCCGTCTGCAGGTCCTTGTTGGTGGCGGCGATGACGCGCACGTCCACCTTGACCGCCTTGTTGCCGCCGACCGGTCGCACCTCTCCGTCCTGGAGGACGCGCAGGATCTTGGCCTGCAGGCTCGGCCCCATGTCTCCGATCTCGTCGAGGAAGAGGGTGCCGCCGTTGGCCTCCTCGAAGAGTCCCCGCTTGGAGGTGTGCGCCCCGGTGAATGCGCCGCGCACGTGGCCGAAGAGCTCGCTCTCCAGCAGGCCCTCGGGAATGGCGGTGCAGTTCACCGGGATGAAGGGAGCGTCCTTGAGGATCCCGTTGAAGTGGATGGTCCGAGCCACCACTTCCTTGCCCGTTCCGCTCTCGCCGGTGATCAGCACACTGCTCCGGCTGTTCGCCACCTTGCGCACGAGGGCGAAGATCTCGCGCATGGCCGGGCTGGCACCGATCAGCTCTCCGAAGGAGGTGGTCTGGTCCACGGCGCGGCGCAGGCGCTGGTTCTCCTCTTCCAGCGCCAGCCGCTCGAAAGCGCGTTCCAGCACCACGAGGAGCTGGTCCTTCTTGAAGGGCTTGGTGACGTAGTCGAAGGCTCCGGAGCGCATGGCTCCCACCGCCGAGTCGATGCTCCCGAAGGCGGTCATCAGGATGACCGGGAGGCGCGGGCGCAGCTCGTGGAGCTCGCCCAGGAGCTCCACGCCGCTCTTGCCGGGCATGCGGATGTCGGTCAGGACCACGTCGGGGGGTGCGTCCTGAAGGGCTTCCAGTGCCTCGTCGGCTCCGGCGCAGCCTCGCGCGCCGTAGCCGGTCTCCTCGAGCAGCGACACCACCATCTCACGCATGGCCGCGTCGTCGTCCACCACCAGAACGGATCGGTGATTCTCCATCGGTATTCTCCGAAGCAGGAGCCGTGCCAGGGCTTCGGGCCTTCTGAGTGGCTCCGAGGGCGCTCGCCCGCGCTATCTCGCCTCGATACGTAGCATTTTGCCCCATGTCGATAAGTCGCATGGGCGACACTCGAGCGAGGCCAGCTGCCCCATTTCGGGCTCCAGCGCGGCCCGGGCGCCTCTCCCGGGCGTGGCACGGGCGATGCAAAGGTCTCCGCTTCATGCGAAGCGACTTCATTACCCTGGCCTGGGGCGAGGATCGTCACGGAGCCGACCGGCTGATGCGGCTGGCGCGGGTGCGCCACCTCCCCGTCGTGCGCGAGGACGAGTTCGTCGGCGTGCTCTCGCACCGGGACCTCCTGCAGGCGGAGATGGAGGAGCGCGACTCCCAGCTCCCGTCGCCGGCGCTGGAGACCCTGCGTTCGCGGCCGATCGCGCCGCTGGTGCGCCGGGACGTGGTGGCGGTGACCCCGGACTGCTCGCCCGAGCGCGCCGCGGAGCTGATGCTGCGCCACCGCATCGGGTTTCTTCCGGTGGTGGAGGAAGGGCGATTGGTCGGGATCGTGACCGAGGCCGACCTGCTGCGGGCGGCCTACGTCGGACGCGCCACCTAGCCTCCCCCTTTTCCGGGGAGGAGCCCTCTAGGCGTCCGCCGGGGGAAGCGCGATCCGGAACTCGCTCCCCTCGCCGGCCGCGCTCTCCACATCCAGCGTGCCGCCGTGGTCGGCGACGATGCTGTTGGTCACCACCAGGCCGAGGCCGTTGCCCTGCCCCGCCTCCTTGGTGGTGTAGAAGGCCTCGAAGATCCGGGAGAGCTCGTCCTCCGGCATCCCGCCTCCGGTGTCGCCCACGCGGATCTCGGGCCAGCCGTCCTCGTTCTCCTCCAGCGAGACCGTCAGGGTTCCCCCGTCCGGCATCGCATCGACCGCGTTCAGATAGAGGTTGAGGAGGACCTGCTGGAGCTTCTCCGAGTCGCCGATCACCGAGGGGACGGGCGCCACATGGCGCTTCACGTCGATCCCGCGCCGACGCAGCTTCTCGGAGAGGAACGTCAGGGTCGAGTCGATCACTCCGGACAGGTCGGTGGGCTCGCGCACCGGCTCGCGGGGCCGCGCCAGGTTGAGCAGGGCCTGGATGATCCCGGAGATGCGGTCGATCTGCTGGGTGATGGTCTCGAGTCGCCAACGCCCCTTCTCGTCGGAGACGGAGGATTCGAGCAGCTCGGCATGGCCGCGGATGACGCCCATCGGCGTTCCGATCTCGTGAGCCAGCCCCGCGGCCAGGGTGGCCACCGAGGCCAGCTCCTCGGCCGCCCGCGCGCGGCGCCGGGTGTGCTGGAGCTCGACCGAGCGCTCGCGCACCTGCTCGGCCAGGTCGCGGCCCGCCGCGGCCAGCTCGCGGTTCAGGTACTCGAGCTGCTCTTCGCGCGCCTCGATGTAGGCCTCGATGGCGAGCTGCGAGTCGAGCATCAGGAGCTTCATCAGCGCATCCAGGGTGCGCGCCTCGCGCTCCGCGTCGTTTCCGCACGCCTCGCCGACCAGGGGGTGGAGCAGCGAGAAGTAGAGGCTGTAGGCGCCCAGATACCAGCGCGGCGCGAGGCCCAGGCGCTCGTGGACGCGCCCGATGTGCAGTCGCTGCTCGATGAAGGCGTCGTCGATCACCGGGCCGGCGAGGCTCTGCAGGTACCAGGTCTGCTTGTCCAGCAGGCGGTCCTTCGCCTCGGGGTCGGCCAGCAGCTTCCGCATCGGCTCGAAGGAGAGGAGGTGTCGGTAGAAAGCCGCGACGAAGCGCTCGGAGTTTTCCTCCAGCGCGGGGGCCAGCGCCGAGAGGAGCTTGCGGTCCTCTTCGTCGTAGCCGAGGAAGGCCAGGCGCTGGTGAAGGGACGTCTTCTCCACGCTGTAACTATTGGACTCCAACCCGCCGGGGTCAAACGCCCGCTGGTCCGGCCTGTGGCATATTACCACAGTCGGCATGGAGCTGTGGCGCGGGTGCGCGCGGGGAGGTCTCGGGAGGGCTGCAGGGTGCGCCAGAGCGTGCCTTCCCTGGCACGCCCCTTGCGATGGCCCCGTCTCCAAAGCGCCTGACCACTCCGGGCGCGAGGAGATATCTACGTATGGGCGACTTCCTCTCGATGTATTCGATTCAGCACTGGCTCGAGTCCTGCCCGCAGGGGTACCTGGAGGGTACCGAGTACGGCCATCCGCCGTCGGACAAGGAGCCCGAGCTCGTCCTCGAGGACGACGTGCTCCGCGAGGGTGCGATCCGCACCACCGTGCAGCTGGTCGTCGGCGAGCGCTGCGCGCTATCGGCCTCGTCCGGTCTGATCAACGCGGCCCCCGACGATCCGAGCCGGCGCTTCCTCGCGACCCAGACGCTGGACGAAGCACGCCACGTGGAGATCTTCACGCAACGCCTCTTCGACCTGGGTGTGAAGAAGAACGAGCTCGAGGACGTGATCCAGCAGTACGCCAACCCCAACCTGGTGAAGTTCGCGGAGATCCTCCTCGAGAAGGTGGACAAGAAGGACTTCGTGGCAGGGGTGGTCGGCCAGAACATCGTCCTGGAGGGGATGGCGTTCAGCGTCTTCGAGATGCTCCACCAGGGCAATCAGAGCGCGAACCCGAAGTTCGCCCACACCCTCTCCGGCACCATCGCCGACGAACGCCGCCACGTGGGCTTCGGCGAGGGCCGCATCGGCTCGCTGATCCGCGAGCAGCCGGAGAAGAAGCCCGAGGTGGAGAAGATGCAGAAGGACATGGCGTACTTCATGCTCGCCACCTTCGCGGACTCCTTCCGCGCGGGCCAGGCCGAGGTGGAGCGCGAGCGCGCCCGCGAGAAGATGGGCGAGCAGGGGGCTGGCCCGGCCCAGTGGCAGGGACGCGATCTCTCCACGATGGATCCCGAGGAGATGGAGGGCCTTCTCGCCGACACGGTGCTGAAGGAGTTCAAGACCCGCCTCGGTCGCATCGGGATCGAGTACCAGACGCCCGAGCGACCCTAGAGAGGAGGGCCCGTGGTGTCCGGGGAGCCCAACGACATCCACGACATGGATCCGGACGAGTTCCGGGACCGAGTTCACAGCTTCGAGTTCTGGTTCGAGGCGGTTCGCGGGTATCTGTCCGACAAGCCGTACGGTCACCGGCCGGACCTGGAGGAGGAGCCGATGGAGCCCTCCGAGCGGGATCAGCTGGTGACCGTGCTGTGCAACTACGCTCTGGGGGAGACGGCGGCTCTGGAGGGCGCGAGCGGTCTCGTGGCCATCGCGCCCAACAGGGCGACCAAGCTCTTTCTGGCCACCCAGGTCGTGGACGAGGCCCGCCACCTGGAGGTGCTCCTGCACCGGCTGGGGGAGCTGGGCGTCGAGGACCCGGAGGGCGAGATCGAGCGTCGCGCCAGCCCGCACCTGAGCGAGTTCCGCAGCGAGCTCCTGAACCTGGTGGCGGGCAAGGACTGGGAGGCCGCGATCTTCGCCCAGAACGTGGTGCTCGAAGCGATGGAGTTCTCGGTCTTCCAGCGCCACGCCCAGAACGCGGACCCGATCACCCGCGAGATCCTGATCGGGATCATCAAGGACGAGCGCCGCCACATCGGCTTCGGGGAGAACGAGCTCGGACGGCGCCTGAAGGCCGCGCCCCACAACCTGGCCCGGCTCTCCGAGGTGCGTCGAAGGCTCGACCCGATGGTGCTGGGGAGCTTCAAGGACGTGTCGGCCGAGATCGGGTTGCCCAGCTCCGAGTCGCCCGAGCTGGGCAGGAGCTACCTGTCGGCGGTCGAACGCCTGGGGTTCGGGACATGAGCGATCCCCTCAGTCCGGACTCCCAGGGGGAGAAGGCCCCGCGGCAGCGCTACGTGCTCGACGATCGGGGCTTCGACGAGGTCCCCAAGAAGTACCGGAAGTTCTATCGACGCTGGGAGGGCGCTGGGGACAGCCTGGCACCCAACGAGGTGCTGTGCCCGGTCTGCATGGTGGTCATCCGCTCCACTCGCGAGCTGCGCCCCGGTGACCGCGTATACTGTATGGCCTGCATGGCCCGCATGAAGATCGTGCGGGGAGAGGACGGAAAGCTCGAGGCAGAAGTCGTCTACTGAATCCCGTGGCGGGGGGGAACGCGGACGGGAGGATACGCGGTGGAAGGCGACATCATCTACGGCCCCGTCGACTCGCGGCGGCTGGGACGCTCGCTCGGCATCAATCTCACCCCGCCCGGCTGCAGGGTCTGCGACTTCGACTGCGTCTACTGCAGCGTCGAGCGGCCTGAAGAGGGGCGCCAGCACTGGCCGAGCGCGGGCGCTGTCGGGAGCGCGCTGGCCACGGCCCTGCGCCGGGCGGGCGCCATCGACTCGATCACCCTCTCCGGCTTCGGAGAGCCCACGCTGCATCCCCGTTTCGGGTCGGTCGTGGCGGAGGTGGTGGCGGAGTCCCGCCGCTCCCGCCCCGGGGTTCCCGTGCGCATCCTCTCGAACGGCAGCGGCGTGCGCCGCGCCGAGGTGCAGCGGGCGCTCTCCCTGCTGGACGAGCGCATCCTCGCCCTGGACGCCGCCCCCGAGCTCGTCGATCGTCCCAACCAGCTGCACCACCTCGACGAGATCCTGGCCGCCTACCACGAGATCGACGATGTGACCATCCAGGCGTGCTTCGTCGATGGGAAGGTGTCGAACGTGGAGCCGGACGTAGTGGCTCGCTGGGTGGAGCAGGTGACCGAGCTGGCCCCCCGCGCCGTCCAGGTCTACACGATCGACGAGTCCCCGCGCCAGGAGGGCGTCACCCCCGCACCTGCGAGCCGTCTGGAAGACATCGCCCACATCGTGGCGGAGGCGACGGGCGTACCGGTCTCGGTGACCCCCGCCTGATCCGGGCGTCCGGCGTACCGGTCTCGGTGACCCCCGCCTGATCCGGGCGTCCGGCGTAGCGGTCTCGGTGACCCCCGTCTGAGCCGGGCGCGCTAGGCTCGGCGACGGTGTTGCGTCTGACCGTCGTACTCGTCCCGGTCGTCGCGTTGGGGCTGGGGTGTGCTTCGCTCACGCGCTCCGCGACCAGCGGCTTCGCGAACGACATCTACCTCGCGATCGTCAACCAGGACGACGTGGCCACCGTGCGCGACGGCGCGCCCGCCTACCTGCTGGCCCTCGACGGGCTGATCGAGGGTTCACCCGAGGACGTGGAGCTCCTCCTGTCGGGAAGCCGCCTGTACGGCGCCTACGCCTCCGCCTTCGTCGACGAGGGGGCCCGCGGGCGGCGCATGTGGGAGCGGGCCCTGGCCTACGCGCGGCGCGCCCTGTGCCTGGAGCTGCGCGACGTGTGCGACGCCACCAACGGTCCCTTCGAGCCGTTCGCGGAGTCCCTGGAGGGCGTCGGGGAGGGCGACCTGCCCGTGCTGTACGGCTTCGGCTCCGCCTGGGCGGGCTGGTCCCAGCTGCACGCCGAGGACTGGGGCGTGGTGGCCGACATCCCCAAGGTCGAGGCCCTGATGGAGCGGGTGGTCGCCCTGGACGACGTCCACGACGGCGGCACGGCTCACCTCTATCTGGGCGTCCTCTACACGCAGCGGCCCGCCAGCCTGGGCGGCCGGCCGGAGCAGGCCCGGCGCCACTTCGAGCGTGCCATCGAGATCTCCGGGGGACGCAATCTGATCGCCAAGGTCTACTATGCGCGCCAGTACGCCCGGCTCGTGTTCGATCGACCGCTCCACGACCGCCTGCTGGGCGAGGTGGTGGAGGCCGATCCGCGGGAGCCCGGGCTCACCCTGAGCAACACCCTCGCCCAGGAGCGGGCAGCCAGGCTTCTCGAGGCCGCGGACGAGTACTTCTGACGGGAGCATCGATGTCGCTTCGCCCGATCCTCACCCTCTTCGCGCTGCTCTGCCTCGCCTCTCCGTCCTGGGCGGCCACGCTCAAGATCGCCACCGTGGCGCCCGAGGGCAGCGCGTGGATGCGCGAGATGCGCGCCGCCGCCGCAGCGGTGAAGGAGCGCACCGAGGGACGCGTGCGCCTCAAGTTCTATCCGGGCGGCGTGATGGGCAACGACAAGACCGTGCTGCGCAAGATGCGCGCGGGACAGCTGCACGGCGGCGCATTCACGAGCGGCGCCATTGCAGGCGTCTTCCCCGATCTCGAGCTGTACGGGATTCCGCTCCTCTTCCGCTCCTACGAGGAGGCGGACTACGTGCGCGAGCGGATGGACGCGGGGATGATCGCCGGGCTCGAGGAGGTCGGGCTCGTGGCACTGGCCATCAACGATCAGGGCTTCGCCTACCTGATGACCCAGAAGCCCGCTCGCGAGGTGGCCGATCTGCAGGGCGCCAAGGTGTGGATCCAGGAGGGCGACGCGATGAGCCAGCGCGCCTTCGAGGCAGTCGGGGTGTCGCCGGTGCAGCTGACGCTGGCCGACGTGTACACGGCCCTGCAGACGGGCCTGGTGGATACGGTGGCGGCGCCGCCCCAGGGCGCGATCGCCCTGCAGTGGCACACCCGTGTCCGCTACGTGACCGACGTTCCCCTGAGCTACCTCACCGGCACCCTGGTGATCGACGCCCGCGCCTGGAAGAAGCTCGACCCCCGCGACCAGGGGATCCTGCGCGAGGTGGTGCGGGCCTCGGCGGCCCGGCTGGACGCCGAGACGCGCAGCGGCGAGGCCGGCGCGCGCAAGGCCCTCGAGTCCCAGGGCATCGAGTTCGTCGCGCCCGCCACCGGCGAAGAGGTGGAGCGCTGGCACGGCATCGCCCGTGACGCGGTGACGAAGCTCCGCCAGGAAGGCATCTACGACGACGCCGTGATCGACGAGATCGAACGCCACCTGGACGAGTTCCGGAGCGCCTCGGGGCCGTGAGCGAGGCCCCGCTTCCCAGAGCCGCCCCCCGGGCGAGCGGGCTGCTCCACCATGTCGAAGACGGCCTCCTGGCCACCCTGCTCGGGGCCCTGGTGGGTCTCGCCGCGTTGCAGATCCTGCTGCGGACGCTGTTCGATACCGGCCTCCCCTGGGTCGATCCCACCCTGCGGGTGCTCGTGCTCTGGCTGGGGCTCCTCGGTGCGGTGGCGGCCAGCCGCGACGGTCGCCACATCAGCGTGGATGCGATCTCGCGGATCCTGCCTCCGCGCGCGCACGCGGGCGTGGCCGCTGGAACCTGCCTCTTCGCGGCCGTCGTCTGTGCGGTCGTCGCCTGGCACTCGTTCCGCTTCGTCCGCTCGGAGTTCGAGTTCGTCACGGTCGCCTTCGCGGGGGTTCCCTCCTGGGTGCTCGAGTCGGTCATCCCCGTTGCCTTCGCCGCCATGGCCCTGCGCTACGCGAGGCGCACGGTGCGGGAGGCCCGCCGGGCGCTGCGGCCGGAGGCGTCGGTGGCGCCGGAGGGGCAGGGATGATCCCGCTCGCCGTCGCGCTCCTGGTGCTGGCGATCCTCGGCGCGCCGCTCTTCGCGTTGATCGCGACGAGCGCGCTCTTCGGCTTCCACCGGGAAGAGATCGACCTCTCGGTGATCGCGATCGAGATCTACCGCATCGCCGAGATGCCCGCGCTGGTCGCGATTCCGCTCTTCACCTTCGCCGGCTACCTGCTCGGCGAGAGCAAGGCGCCCGACCGGCTCGTGCGCCTCACCCGCGTCTTCCTGGGCGGTCTGCCCGGCGGGCTCGCGGTCGTCTCGCTGGTCACCTGTGCTCTGTTCACGGCCTTCACCGGCGCCTCGGGCGTCACCATCGTGGCGCTGGGGGCGCTCCTCTACCCGGCGCTGCTCCGCGCCGGCTACCCGGAGCGCTTCAGCCTCGGCCTGGTGACCACTTCGGGGAGCCTGGGGCTCCTCTTCGCCCCGGCCCTGCCCCTGATCCTCTACGGGGTCGTCGCCCAGCAGATGCAGCTCGACCAGCCCGTGGGGATCGACGACGTATTCGCCGCCGGCGTCCTCCCCGGTCTGCTGATGGTGGCGGCCCTCTCGGCGTGGAGCCTCTGGACCTGCCGGCGCAGCGGGCATGCCCGCGCCCGGATCTCCGGGGCCGAGGTGCGCTCCGCGCTGCGGGACTCCCTCTGGGAGATCCCGCTCCCCTTCGTCGTGCTCGGCGGGATCTACGGGGGCTGGTTCGCGCTGTCCGAGGCCGCGGCCGTGACCGCCTTCTACGTCCTGCTCGTGACCGTGGTGGTCCGGCGAGAGGTCCACCTGCGTCGTCTCGCCGCCGTGATGCGCGAGTCGATGGTGATGGTGGGCGCCATCCTGATCATCCTGGCGGTGTCGCTGGCTTCCACCAACTACCTGATCGACACCGAGGTCCCCACGCGGATGTTCGACGCCATCCGTGCGCGCATCGACGACCGCCTCACCTTCCTGATCCTGCTGAACCTCTTCCTGCTCGCGCTCGGCATGATGCTGGACATCTTCTCCGCGATCGTGATCGTGGTCCCCATCGCCCTGCCGGTGGCCGTGGGCTACGGGATCGATCCGGTGCACCTCGGGATCATCTTCCTGGCCAACATGCAGCTCGGCTACATCACGCCGCCCGTGGGCATGAACCTCTTCATCGCCAGCTATCGCTTCGAGCGCCCCGTCCTCGAGGTCTACCGCGCCACCGTCCCCTTCTTCGCGATCCTGCTCGCGGTGGTGCTCGTGGTCACCTACTGGCCGGCGCTCTCGCTTCTGCTGGTGCGGGGCTGAGGCGCGACTCTCGGGCATTCCTGCCTAGGGAGGGGACTGGAACTCGCCGTTCAGCTTGAAGCCGCCGCGGAGACCGAGCTCTCGCGCGATGGACTCCTTGAGGACCTTTCCGGCGGCGCCCCGGCAGGAGACCTGCATCTTGACCCGGGGCGGGTCGGTGGCGCGGATGTCCGCTGCGCCCTTGCAGCCCTGGACGGGTCCCGGGTTGAAGAAGTCGGTCGAGGCGGTCGAGTAGAGGAGGTAGGTCCCGACGCCGAAGCGTCCCACGCGGAAGCCGACGGAGTCCTTCTGCTTCAGCTTGACGCGGCCGCCCTTCGACGACTGGGAGCGCTTCACCTGATCGGGCTCGAAAATGAATGCGCTCACCACGAGCACCGTGGAGCCGTCGAAGCCGGCGAGGGCTCCTGTGGCGAACGGGGGGAGGAGCGTGTTCGTCAGCACGTTCTGGGTCTGCAGCGACGTGGCGATCGGGAAGGTGAGCGCGGCGCCCGCGCCGGCGCCGTTCGCCATCACGCCGCCCTGGAAGATCTGCAGTACCTGAGGCCCGTCGACGTAGGCGTAGTAGCCCGGAATGGCCACGCCGATGTAGAAGGCCGGCGGGCCCGCGGCGAGGCCGGTCAGGAAGACGTCGTCCACGTCCGGCCGATCCAGGCCGAGGCCCGGTGCGGCGATCTGGGCCGTCGCCGCGCTCGGCAGGAGCAGGGCACACAGCAGGAAGGCGAGGTGCGGTCGCGACATCGAGATTCTCCGCCGAGCACTGTAGCAGTGGGCGCTCAGACCGTCGTGCTGAAGCGGGTCTCGGCGGCGGCTCCGATGGGCGAGGCGTAGGCGTCGAAGCGCAGGGCCACGTTCCGCGCGAACAGCCTGCCGAGGGAGGTGAGGACGATGTCGTCGTCCTCGACGCGGACCAGGCCCTCGTCCTCCAGGGCGGCCAGATCCGAGAGCTCGGGGGCGAAGCGGCGGCGCAGTCCGATTCCGAAGGCGGCCTTGAACTCGGCGTCGCGCACCGAGCCCTGGCAGAGAAGGCTGCGGATCACCCAGCGGCGCGCGCGGTCGTCGTCGCTGAGCACGTGGCCGCGCAGCACGGGGAGCCGGCCCGCGCCCACCGCTGCGTCCCACTCGTCCAGACCGCGGAACGACTGGGCGTAGTCGGAGGCCAGCTCGCTGATCCCGCTCGGGCCCATCGCCAGCATCTCCAGTCCGGCGCGGGTCGTGTAGCCCATGAAGTTCCGGTTCAGGGTGCCGTCCTCGAGGGCTCGGGCGAGGCCGTCGTCGGGGCGGGCGAAGTGGTCCATCCCCACGTAGACGTAGCCCGCCTCCACCAGCCGAGTGATCGCGGAGACGAAGATGCGCAGGCGCACCTCCGGCTCGGGCAGGTCTCCGCGCTCGAACCCGCGCTGCTGCCTGGCCACCCAGGGTACGTGCGCGTACGGGTAGAGGGCGATGCGGTCGGGCACGAGCTGCAGGATCTCGTCGACGGTGCGGTCGAAGGATTCCTCGGTCTGGTAGGGCAGTCCGTAGATCAGGTCGAAGCCGATCTCCTCGAAGCCATCGGCCCGCGCGCGCTCCACCAGGGTGCCCGTGGTGGCGATGGGCTGGATGCGGTGGATCGCCTGCTGCACGCGGGAGTCGGTGTCCTGGACGCCCAGGGAAATGCGCCGGAATCCGAGGTCGGCCAGGACCTTGACGTGCTCGTCGGTGGTGACGCGTGGGTCCACCTCGATCGAGACCTCTGCGTCCGGCAGCAGCGGGAAGGAGCCGGTGACGATGCGGAAGAGCTCGATGAGCTGCTTCGGCGAGAGGTGGGTGGGCGTGCCGCCTCCCCAGTGGAGCTGCCCGCAGTGCGCCTCGCCGCGGTGCTCGCGCAGGAGCCGCGCCTCGGTGCGCACCGTGTCGAGGTAGCGTTTGGGCTTCTCCGGATCGCGGGTCACGATGCGATTGCAGGCGCAGAAATGGCAGAGGCTGCTGCAGAAGGGGACATGGACGTAGACCGAGATGCCGTCCGCCGGCTCCTCCGGCGCGAGGGAGAGCGCGTCGGCGAGGTCCCGGGCGCCGTAGTCGTCCGACCAGACCGGCGCCGGCGGATAGCTCGTGTAGCGCGGGGCGTTCGTCCGATGGCGTTCGACGAGGGCCGCCAGCTCGGCGAAGGCGGGCAGCTCCAGGGGGGCGGGAGGGAGCCGCATCACGGTCCGCCGATGCCGAGGGGAGGGGGCCGCATCATGATCCGCCGATGCCGAGGGGAGGGGGACGCATTACGGTCCACCGATGCCGACGGGCACCGCCTCGCCGCCCAGGAAGTCCTCGGACTGGACGGCGAGCTCCTCGCCCCGCATGCCCTCGAGGAGCTCGAGCACGAGCTCGTGGAGCTCCGCCACCAGAGCGGGCGCGGGGCGACGCTGTTCGGAGAGGTGGCGTAGGAGCGTCTCGAGGTGCTCCCGCTGGAGCGCGTGCTCGTGAGCGAGGCGTGCGGCTTCCGCCCGCTGGGCGCCGTCCGCGCTGCGCAGCAGCGGCACGAGGTGGTTGTCCTCCAGGGCCAGGTGGGCGACGAACAGGCGCCGCAGGTCGCGGGCTCGCTGGCAGGCCATTTCGTCCAGGACGTGCTCCCCGCGGGCAGCCCGGCTGAAGAGGGCCTCGAGCTCGCGCAGCAGATCTCGGATCAGGGCGTGGTCCACCAGGATGAGCCTGCGGACATCTCGGGCTCTCATGTCTCGTTCGGGGTGCAGGAGCCGTGCCGGAGGCCCTGTTCGGATTCCGGGGCCTCGCGGTCTCTCCTGCCTTCTCACTGTGTCGAAATGGCCCATTCGCGGGGTCGGGTGGGGCATCTATGTTTCTGGGCGGGGTTCTACGCCCCGGACGCTACGTCTCGCGGCGGCATTCTTCCTGCAAACCGAGCGGGCGGCGGCCCGCCCCCGGGGCGGCGCCGCGGAGGATGGAATGAGCCAACGGGTCGAGTACGACATGGCGGTGGTGCGGGGCTTCGCGATCTCCGCCCTGGTCTGGGGTGCGGTCGGGATGCTGGTGGGGCTCATCGCGGCCATCCAGCTGGCCTGGCCGGACGCGAATCTGCCCCCCTATCTCCACTTCGGGCGCCTCCGCCCCATCCACACCAACGCAGTGATCTTCGGCTTCACGTTGGGTGTGGTGTTCGCCGGGAGCTACTACGGCATCCAGCGCCTCTGCCGCGTGCGCATGTTCTCCGACACCCTCTCGCGCATCAACCTGTGGATGTGGAACGGGATCATCGTCGCCGCCGCGGTGACGTTGCTGCTGGGCATCAGCACCTCGAAGGAGTACGCGGAGCTCGAGTGGCCCATCGACATCGCCATCGCCGTGGTGTGGGTGGTCTACGCGGTCAACTTCTTCGGCACGATCGCGCGTCGCCGCGAGAAGGGAATGTACGTCGCGATCTGGTTCTGGATCGCGACGGTGCTGACCATCGCGATGCTGCACATCTTCAACAGCTTCGCGCTCCCGGTTTCCTGGCTGAAGTCCTACTCGGCCTACGCGGGCGTGCACGACGCCAACATCCAGTGGTGGTACGGGCACAACGCGGTGGGATTCCTGCTCACCACGCCCATCCTGGGCCTCATGTACTACTTCCTGCCCAAGCAGATCGACCAGCCGATCTTCTCGCACCGGCTGTCGATCGTGCACTTCTGGTCCCTGATCTTCATCTACATGTGGGCGGGTCCCCATCATCTGATCTACTCGCCGCTCCCGGACTGGGCGCAGACCTTCGGCACGGCCTTCTCGGTGATGCTGATCCTCCCCTCCTGGGGCGGGATGGTGAACGGACTGCTCACCCTGCGCGGTGCCTGGCACAAGGTGCGTACGGATCCCCTGCTGAAGATGTTCGCCGTGGGGATCACGTTCTACGGGATGAGCACCTTCGAGGGGCCGATGATGGCGGTGAAGACCGTCAACTCGCTGTCCCACTTCACCAACTGGACGATCGGGCACGTCCACTCGGGCGCCCTCGGCTGGGTGGCCCTCACCTGCTTCGCCACGCTCTACTACATGATCCCGCGTCTCTGGCACACGCAGCTCTACAGCGTGCGCCTGGCCGAGGCCCACTTCTGGGTCGCGACTCTCGGGCTGCTGATCTACGTGACGTCGATGTGGATCTCGGGCGTGACCCAGGGCCTGATGTGGCGCGCCGCGAATCCCGACGGGAGCCTGGTCTACACCTTCATCGAGACGGTGGCGGCCATCCGCATCTACGACGTGCTGCGCGTGTTCGGGGGAGCCCTCTACCTGGCGGGCGTGGTGATCATGTTCGTCAACGTGTGGAAGACGATCCAGAGCGGCAGCACGAGAGTTCCGGCGCCGGAGCCCGGCCCGGGCGCCGCGGCCGCCGTGGCGGGAGGTCAGTAGACGATGGGCTGGGACTGGCATCGACCGCTCGAGCACGACGGGCTTCGCTTCACCCTGCTGACGTTGGCGGCGGTCCTGGTGGGCGGGCTCGTGCTCCTGATTCCGCCCTACTTCATGCAGGGCACCGTCGAGCCGATCGACGGCCTGCGACCCTTCAGCGCCCTGGAGCTGGAGGGGCGCGACCTCTACATCCGCGAAGGCTGCAACAACTGCCACAGCCAGATGATCCGGCCTTTCAAGACCGAGACCGACCGCTACGGGCCGTTCACCGTGGCGGGCGAGAACGTCTACGATCGGCCCTTCCTCTACGGATCGCGCAGGACCGGGCCGGATCTGGCTCGCGTGGGCGGCAAGTATCCGGACTCGTGGCACTGGCTGCACTTCCGGAGCGCGCGAGACATCGAGCCGCGCTCGAACATGCCGGACTTCGGGCACATGTTCGAGTGGCAGCTCGACCTGTCGCTGACCGCGCGCAAGATGGAGACGCTGCGCAGGCTGGGTCACCCGTACAGCGACGCCGAGATCGCCTCGGCGGAACGCGACGCGCGCAAGCAGGCGGCCGAGGTGGTCGAGCGGCTGCAGCGCGACGGGGTCGAAGTGACCGATAGCGAGGCCACCAGCGAGGTGGTGGCCCTCATCGCCTACATGCAGCGGCTGGGTGTCGACCGGGCGGCTGCCGTGGCGGGAGGACGCTGAGGTGGAGTGGATCGCCCTGTACAAGTTCGGGCGTCTGGCCGTGCTGGCGCTGACGCTGCTGGGAATCGCGATCTGGGTCTTCTCGGGGTCGCGGAAGGAGCGTCTCGAAGAGCCTGCGAAGCGCATGCTGGAGGACGACGACGATGTCTGGTGCTGAAGCCAGGGAGATCCCCGAGCGCGAACGCGTCGACGGCGCCGATCACGACGGTATCGGCGAAGAGGACAACCCGGTACCGCGCTGGTGGTGGATCACCTTCGGGATCACGGTGGCCTGGGCGGTTCTCTACGTGCCCTGGTACCTGTTCTCCGGCTGGTCCCAGGAGGTCCAGTACGCGGAGGAAGTCGAGCGGGTCTCGGTGGCGGTTGCGGCGGTGAAGGCCGACATGCCCACGACCAACCCGTATCGGGGTGATGCCGCGGCCATCGCCGAAGGCTCGGAGACCTGGGCGACCATCTGTGTGGCGTGCCACAAGCCGGATGGCTCCGGCCTGGTGGGGCCGAGCCTGGTCGACCCGTACTGGAGGTACGGCGACGACGACGTGTCGCTCTTCGAGACGGTCGCCAAGGGCCGCCCCGAGGGCATGCCGCCCTGGGAGGCCCAGCTCGGGTCCGAGAAGATCTGGAAGGTGCTCGCGTACATGGAGACCCTGCCCAAGTCGGACGAGCCCGGCATGGGCGCGCCGGGCTTCGGCACGGACGGCTAGGTCGTGCTCTCGGCGCGCCCCGTCGAAGGCGCCTTCCGGCGCCTGCGCTGGGGAGCGGACACGATCCTGATCGTGATCCTGCTCGCCGTGCCGTGGATCCGCATCGACGGACAGCCCCTGATCCTGCTGGACATTCCGGGGCGCAAGTTCCACGTCTTCGGCCTCACGATCTTCCCCCAGGAGCTCTACTTCCTGTGGATGATCGTGGCGGGCCTGGCCCTCGCGCTCTTCTTCTTCACGGCGCTGGGCGGGCGCCTCTGGTGCGGATGGGCGTGCCCGCAGACGGTCTTCAGCGACGTCTACGCGCTCGTCGCGCGGCGTCTCCAGGGCTGGAGCCGCAGCCGCCCTCCCGGTCGGGTGGCGCCCTGGCGCAAGGTGCTGACCCACGCGTGCTGGGTCGCGATCTCGGCCTTCGTGGGCTTCCACCTGGTCGGCTACTTCCGATCGCCCTACGAGATGCTCGCCGCCTTGCAGAGCGGAGAGCTCTCCGGCGCCTCGATGGGGTTCCTCGCGGCCGCCACGGTCCTCGCCTACCTGGACTTCGGGCTCCTGCGCCAGAACTTCTGCAAGTACCTGTGTCCCTACGCCCGCTTCCAGGGCGTGCTCTTCGACCGCGATACCCTGGTCGTGGCCTACGACGAGGGCCGCGGCGAGCCGCGCGGCAAGAAGGGCCGGGTGGACGGGGACTGCATCGACTGCGGCCTGTGCCAGGAGGTCTGCCCCACCGAGATCGACATCCGGGAAGGGCTCCAGCTCGAGTGCATCGCCTGCACGCAGTGCATCGACGCGTGCGACGGCGTGATGGAGCAGATCGGACGTCCCAAGGGCCTGATCGCCTATCGGTCCCTGGTGGGCCTGGAGGGAGGGACGATCCGCTGGCTGCGGCCGCGGGTGCTCGTGTACGCGGGTCTCCTCGCGCTGGTGGTGGCCTCCTTCGGAGCCTCCCTCGGGGCCCGCAAGCCACTCGGCATGGAGGTGGAGCGCAACCGGGCGATGCTCTACCAGCGCATGGCAGACGGACGCATCGGCAACGCCTTCACGCTGCACCTGCAGAACCGCGACCGCGAGCAGCGCGTGTTCCGCCTCGGGATCGAGCCGCGTGAGAGCTTCGAGCTGGTGACGGGCCTGAACCCGGTACTCATGCCGCCCACCAGCAACATCGAGGCGCGGGTCTTCGTGGTGGCGCGCAACGGCCAGGACGACGGGCTCGGCAAGATCGACGTGCGCTTCGTGGTGGAGGAGATCACGCATCCGGACCTGAAGGTCGAGCGCGAGTCGCGCTTCGTGATGCCGGGCGGTGCGCGATGACCGAAGAGCGCCCGCCGCCGGGCCCCTGGCCCTGGATCATCGCCGGTCTGCTGGCCTTCATGGTGGCGGGCTCGATCGCGTTCCTGGTGATCTCGATCCAGAACCCGGACCCCCTCGTGGTCGACGACGCGGACGAGGCGTATCGCGGGCGTGGCGCCGTGGCGGAGGAGTCGGGGGAGGCGCCGTGAGCGTCGCGGCCACTGCGGAGGCGGGTCTCTTCCTGGAGGGGATGCACTGCGCCGGCTGCGTCAGCCGCGTCGAGCGCCGCCTGCGCGAGGAGCCGGGCGTGAGCGATGCCTCGGTGAGCTTCACCAGCCACCGTGCGGTGGTGCACTACGACCCCGAGCGGGTCGGGGTCGATGGTCTGGTCTCCGCCGTCGAGTCCCTCGGCTTCGGAGCCGTCCCGTTCGATCCGGAGGCGCTCGAGCGCCCCGCGGCGCGCGAGGCCCGCACGGCCCTGATCCGCGTGCTGGTGGCCGCCTTCCTGGCCGGCAACGTCATGCTCCTGGCCCTGGGCCTCTACCTGGCGGGGCCCGACGGCATGGAGCCCGGCGTGCGGCGCGGCCTGCGCTGGCTGGCCCTCGCGCTGTCGCTTCCCGCCGCGACCTGGTGTGCGGCCCCGTTCTGGCGGGGCGCCTGGGCCGGGCTGCGGAGCCGCGAGATCCCGGTGGACCTGCCCATCTCCCTCGGGATCGGCGCCGCGTTCGTCGCCGGCGTGATCGGCACCTGGAGCGACGCCGATCACGTCTTCGTCGACTCGGCCGCGATGATCGTATTCCTCATCCTGCTGGGGCGGACCCTCGAACGCGGCGCGCGCGCCCGCGCCGCGGGAGCGGTGGAGCGCCTGGCCGCCATGGCGCCGGCCACCGCCCTGCGCCGTCGCGAGCACGGGTTGGAGGAGATCCCGGCCGCGCGTCTCGAGGTGGGCGACCGGGTGGTGGTTCCGCCGGGCCAGGCCTTTCCCGCCGACGGCACGATCGTCTTGGGGCGGACCGAGGTGGACGAGGCGCTCCTCACCGGGGAGTCGGCCCCCGTGGTCCGCGAGCCGGGCGAGGCCGTGACCGGCGGCAGCCGCAACGTGGTGGCCGAGGTCGAGGTGGACGTGGTGGCGCGGCCCGGAGAAGGCGTGCTGGCGCGCATGGCCGCGCTGCTCGAGCGCGCCGAGGCCGAGCGCCCCCGCGTGCAGCGTCTGGTCGATCGGGTGGCACGCTACTTCGCACCTACCGTGCTGGTGGTCGCCGCGCTGACGGCCGTGGCCTGGCTGGCGAGCGGTCGCAGCGGGATCGAGGCGGCCCTGGCTGCGGCCTCGGTCCTCATCGTGGCGTGTCCCTGTGCGCTCGGGCTGGCCACCCCCGCCGCCGTCACGGCCGCCCTGGGTCGCGCCGCCGCCGCGGGGCTCCTCTTCAAGAGCGGCGAGGCCTTCGAGCGTTGCGCCGCCGCCGACGTCGTGGTCCTCGACAAGACCGGAACCCTCTCGGAGGGCAGGCTCGCCGTGCGCGAGTGTGTGGCGGCTGGCGGGGTGTCCGAGTCGGAGGTGCTCGAGGCCGCCGTGGCGGCGGAGGGCGCCTCGGTGCACCCCGTCGCGGTGGGCCTGCGCGAGGAGGCCGAACGGCGGGGGCTGGCCGCGCGCGAGGCACCGGAGGGGCGGCGCATCGTGCCCGGTCGCGGCGTCGAGGCCGGTGCGCTGCGGGTCGGTTCGCGGAGCTTCCTGCGCGAGGCGGGGGTGGTCGTCCCCGAGGAGCTGGAGGTGCGCGCCGAGCGCGAGGCGCGCACGGGCGCCTCGCTGGCCTTCGTCGCCGACGGCCCGCGCGTGCTGGGCTTCGTGGCGCTCGAGGACCCGCCGCGCGAGGACGCGGCCCGCGCCGTCGAACGCCTGGGCAGCCTCGGTCTCGCCGCCGAGGTGGTGTCCGGCGACCATCCCCATGCGGTGCGACTCGCCGCCGAGCGCAGCGGGGTCCCCACCTGGAGTGCCGAGGTCTCGCCCGAGGAGAAGGTCGAGGCGGTGCGCAAGCTGCAGGCAGCCGGCCACACGGTGATCGTCGCGGGAGACGGCGTCAACGACGCGGCTGCCCTGGCCGCGGGCGACGTCGGCATGGCCATGGCGCGCGGAGCCGACGTCACGGTCCACGCGGCCGAGGTCGTGGTGCGGGCGCCGCGTCTCGCCGCCCTGGCCGACGCGGTGGACCTCTCTCGCGCGACCTTCCGCCGCATCCGCGAGAACCTGACCTTCGCCGTCGGCTACAACGCGGTCGCGGTTCCCCTCGCGGTGACCGGAGTGCTGGGGCCGCTCGGCGCGGCGGTGTTCATGAGTCTCTCGTCGCTGGTCGTCACGGGCAATGCGGTGCGGCTCCTGCGCTGGAAGCCCGGCGCGTGAGCTCCTTCGGCCTCACCATCCCGGCCACGCTGCTCCTCGCGGCGGTTCTCCTGCTCCTGGTGCTGCGCGCCGTGCGACGCGGCGAGTTCGACGACTGGGAGGGGCCCGCCGCGCGTCACTACCTGGACGCCGACGACTGCCCCGAGCGGGACGACGAGCGCAGCCACGACGGGTAGCGCGCGGCCGAGCTAGCTCCAGCGGATCGGCAGCGACGAGAAGCCCTGCACGAACTCCGTGTGCAGGCGCTCGGCCCCATCGAGATCCACCTCGTACTCGGGCATCCGCGCGAGGATGGTCTCCAGGGTGATCCTGCCCTCCACCCGGGCCACGTGCGTGCCGAGGCAGGCGTGGGTTCCCGCACCGAAGGAGAGCATGCGACCCGCACCGCGCGTGATGTCGAAGCGATCGGGCTCGTCGAACTCGCGCTCGTCGCGGTTGGCGGATGCGTAGAGGAACATCACCCCGTGGCCGGCCTTCATCTGCTGGCCGTGCATCTCGACGTCCTCGGTGAGCGTCCTGCACAGGAACTGGGTGGGCATGTCGTAGCGCAGGATCTCGTTGTAGGCGTCGATGGTGCCCGTGGCGTCGGCGGCCAGCCGGGCGCGCTGGTCCGGGTGCTCCCAGAGACGCACGACTCCGTTCGCGAGGGTCTTCGGAAAGGTCTCCGAGCCGCCGATGATCAGCATCGTGGTGTGGGAGGCGGCCTCCTCGTCGCCGAACCCCCGGCCGTTCTCGTCCTCGAAGGCGACCAGCGCGTTCAACGCCTGGGGCCCTTCCCCGGGGCTCTTGCGCAGCCGGCGCACGTGGTCCACGCAGTAGTCGGTCAGCTCGCCCAGGGCGGCGATCCCGTCGGCGGTCATGCCGCCCTGCTCCGGATCGTGATGGAAGAAGCGCTTCACGATCTCGTTGAGCATCGCGCCGTCCTCGACGGGCAGGCCGATCGCCATGCACGCCACGGTCACCGAGAGGCGCTGCCCCAGGTCCTGGACGACGTCGCATTCGCCGCGATCGATCACCTCGTCGACCAGGCCTTCGAAGAGCTTGCGCGCCTCGGGCTCGAGGCCCCGCAGGTAGCGCGGCAGGAAGCACTGACGGATCGCCGCTCGCAGCCGGGTGTGCTCGGGCGGGTCCATCACGTTGAGCATGGGCGTGACGGGCTGGTCCTTGGTGAGGACCTGGGCGGGCGTGGTGCCCTGGGCGGCGGAGAAGCGCGGGTCGCTCGAGCAGTCCCAGACGTCCTGGAAGCGCGACAGCGCCCATGCGTCGTACCGGGGCAGGGGGTGGACCGGCGATTCGGCGCGCAGCCGCGCGTAGAAGGGAAGCGGGTCGGCGATCACCTCTTCGGCGAACGGGTCGTACTCGGACATGCGAGCCTCCTCGACGGGTAATCGAAATTCTGATTTTTCGATGCAGGAGGCGTGCCGCATGAGGAGCCACGAGAAGGCTCCACGTGCGTCGCAGGGTCACGCAAATGGGGCATAATGCCTCATTTGGCTGCGGCGAATGCGGCGACCCGGTCCGGGACGATCCCGGGGGCTCTCAAGCGGCGCGCAGCAGGCTCTTCAGCCTCGCGGCCACCTCGGCGGCGGACTCGGGTCGCGCGTCGCGGGCCTTGGCGAGGAGCTGGAGGATCAGGCGGGCGAGACCTTCGGGCAGGTCGGGCACCCGCTCGCGCGGGTCGGGCGGGGGCGTGTGCCGGTGGTGGTAGGCCAGGTCGCCCTCGCTGAAGGGGACGCCGCCGGTGGCCAGCTCGAAGAGGGTGGCGCCGAGGGCATAGAGATCGGCGCGATGGTCGACGCGGTCGCCGACGGCCTGCTCCGGCGCCATGTAGTAGGGCGTCCCGCCGATCACCGTTCCGGCGCGGCGCACCTCGGCCAGGGACTTGGCCAGGCCGAAGTCCATGATCTTGACGATCTGGTCCCGGGTCACGAAGAGGTTCGAGGTCTTGATGTCGCGGTGCACGATCTTCTGCTGGTGCGCGAAGTGGAGCCCGGCGCACACCTGGACGCCGATTCGCGCGACCGCGTTGGCGCTGAAGCGGCCTCGCTTGCGCAGCAGGTGGTTGAGCGGAGCACCTTCGAGCCGCTCCATGGTGATGAAGTAGGCGCCGTCGCGCTGATCCACATCGTGGACGGTCACGATGTTGGCGTGATTGAGCTTCGCGGCAGCGCGCGCCTCGCGCAGGAAGAGCTCCACCGCCTTGGGGTGCTCGGACAGGTTGTCGGGAAGTCGCTTGAGGGCGACGGTCCGCTCGAGGCGCTTGTCCCAGGCTTCCAGGACGATTCCCATGCCGCCGCGGCCCAGCTCGCCGCGGATCTCGTAGCGCTCCTCGGAGGGCTCAGCGGAAGGAGCGCCCGTTCCCTTCGCGATGCGGGTCGTTGCCTGGGCGGCCGCCACCCGCGCCCGCACCGCCTCGAGCCGCTCGGCCACTTCAGGATGGTGGAAGTCGTGGCGCTGCACCTCCTCGTAGGCCGCGACGGCGCGCTCGAAGAGGCCCGCCTCCTCGAGGAGGGTCGCGAGCTTCATGCGCACTGCGATCGGGACCGAGTCCGAGCGTGATCCCGCGATCGCCTCCTCGAGCTTCTCGATCGCGAGCGCCACCTCGCCCTTGCTCGCGAAGAGGTCGCCCAGCATCCGGGCGGCCTCCCGATAGTGGCCGTGGGCGGGATCGATGCGCTGGAGGTTCTCGATTGCCCGGTCCGCGTTGGCGTCCGCCACCGCGCACTCCGCCGCGGCGAAGTAGTCGCCGGTCTTCTCGAGCAGCGCCGTCAGGCGCTCGCGCTCGCCCGCCCGGCGGTAGCACTCGGCGGCGGCTTCGTGGTCGTAGGCCTCTTCGTGACAGCGGCCCGCGGCAACGGGGTCGCCCGCCTTCAGCCAGGCCCCGGCGGCGGCGGCCGGATCGCCGGCCTGTTCGAAGCAGCGTGCCGCCCGCTCTGGCTGACCCTGCTCCAGCCACGCCGCACCGGCCTCCGCCCAGCGTTCCGACTCCTCGAAGAGCTCCGCGGCCGTGCTGCCGTCCCCCCGCTGCCGCGCGCGCTCCGCGTGCAGACGCCGGGCCAGCTGGACGTTCCCGATGCGCTCGAGGTGCGCGGCGGCCTCCTCGCGGGCTCCGCTGACGAAGGGCTCCACGGCGTCGGGACATCCCTCGAAGAGCGTGGCGGCGCTGTCACCCAGGTCGATGGTCGTCGAGGTGGGCTCCAGGGAGTCGACCTGGATGCGCCGCGTCAGCACCCGGTCGTGGTGGCCCACCAGGATCGTGTAGCGGCCCTGGTCCACCGCGAGGTGGGTGACGCCGCCCCGCGTCACGCGCATGGAGTCCGGCTTGCCCTCCACGGCGACGAGCGCGCGGTCGATGAGCTCCTCGCCCCGGGTCACGCACACCTCGACGCTGCAGTGCGTCGGTCGGAAGTCGAAGAGGAGCTCGGCGGGCTTGCCGCGCCGCACGGTCACGGTCTGCTCCTCGAAGTAGTTTCCCGTCACCTCGCCGGTGGTCCGGTCCTCGAGGACACCGTGGACGGTCACGTACCAGGTGCGCGCCGGGATCCAGCGCAGGGTCAGCGCGCGGCCCTCGATGGTGCGCGAGAAGCGGCTCCACTCGCGCGCCCGGCGCCGGAAGCGCTTGATCGCCTTCTCGCGGCCCTTCCCCATCTTGGCCTGACCGGGCTTGCGCGAGAGCCGCACCGTGAAGAGAGTGCGGCCCAGCTTCAGGTACTCGAGCTTCACGACCACGCTTCCCCAGCCGCGCAGGAGCGGCCAGAGGAGGGCCAGCAGCGCGGCGGCGTAGCCAGAGAGGGCGATGGGGTTTGCCGTCCACCAGACGCGGGCCTCCGCAGGGAGCTCGATGGCGTTGGCGAGAAGTGCGACCTCCTGGCTCGCGGCGCCCAGCATCATGCGCGCTTCGAGGCTGCCGCCGCGTCCTGCGCGCAGCACGAAGACCGCCTGGGTTCCGAAGGCGCGGTTGGCTTCCGCGATGTCCTCCCGTGTGGGATCGAAGGTCCAGAGGCCGCGCACCGCGGCCGGGGCAACCGCGGTGTCCACCGGGACGAGCTGGAAGGCGCCGCTCAGGACCTTTTCCATGTCCGAGAGGATCCGGCTCTCGTCGAGGCGCCGGGGTGCGAGCCAGGCGACGGCACGTGCCTGCCAGTCGGCCGGCGGCGCCATCCCGACGAGGGCGACCCGCTCCACCGGCATGCGGCTCTCGGGATTGACGCGCGGGAAGGAGTCGACCAGGACCGCCAGCCACGCGGCGCCGTCGAACACGATGGCTTCGTCTCCCCCGCTCTCGCGGGGTCGCAGCGCTTCGAGGGAAGCGCCCCCGTCGAGACGCACCGCCAGCTCGCGGGCCCGGCTCGCCGCGCGCCCGTCGCCGACGGCCTCGGCCGCGTCGGCCAGCTCGCGCTGAAGCTCGGGATCGTCGGGGTCGAGGGCGACCGCCCGTTCGAGGTCGCGACGCGCTCCCTCCCGGTCGCCGCCCGCCAGGCGGATCCGGGCCGCCTCGCGCAGCTCGGGTGCGGCGGGGGAGGGCGTCTCCTCGAGAAGCGCCACGGCGCGCTCGCTCTCGCCTGCCTCGTGCAGGGCGCGCGCCAGGTCGCGTCGGGTCCCGCCGTGCGCGGGCTCCAGGGCGACGGCGCGCTCGAGGATCGGGCGTGCCGCGTCCGGCTGGGCCTGCTCGAGGTAGAAGCTGCCCAGCTCGCGCAGGGTCTCAGGGTCGTTCGGCCCGCGGTCGAGCGCTTCGCGCCAGGCTCGCTCCGCTCCGGCTGGGTCTCCCGCCGCCAGACGCGCGCGCGCGGCCCCGCGCCAGGTAGCCGGTTCGGTGGAGCCCAGCTCCACGGCCTGCTCGTAGGCGAGGCGCGCCCGTTCGACCTCGCCAGCGCGCTCGTACGCCGAGCCGCGCAGGCCCTGGATCTCCGCCCGCCGCGACGGGGCGAGCGCCTCGATGCGTTCGTAGTGGCGCTGGGCGCGCGAGAACTCGAAGCGCCGCTCGGCGCGTCGCGCCGCCTCCAGGAGATGGTCGGCTCGGCGGCCCTCGCGATCGATCTGCGCAAGCGCCTCGACGGGCTCCGGGTCGCTTCGTCGCAGCTCCGCCGCACGCGCGAGGGCCCGCCTCGCACGCTCCCTCTCGGAGATGCGCGAGAGCAAGCGGCCGAGCGCGAGGTGCGCGTCCGCGAGACCGGGGTCCAGCGCGATGGCGCGTTCGAGATGACGGCGCGCACGCCGCGGGTCGTTCTGGGCCAGGGCCACTTCGGCGGCGGCCAGGAGCAGCCGGGCGTCGCCGGCCTCGTCCAGGAGCGGTCGCAGCAGTCGTGCCGCCGCGTCGACCTGGTCGTCGGCCACGAGCACCCGGGCGCGCTCCGACACCGGCGCATCGGGCGTGGCGTCCGCGATGCGGGAGCGGATCGCTTCGGCCAGGGCGGACGCGCGGCTCGCCACGCTGCGCTGCGCCAGCGCCAGCTCGCCCCGCTCGATCGCCGCGAGCGCGCGGCTCGCTCGGGCCAGGCGCTCCGGGGTGGGTGCAGGCGCGGCCCGCGTCGCGTCGCCCGACCGGCCCATCGAGTCGAGCAGGACGCCGGTCGCCTGCTGCACGACCTGGCCCGGATCGGAGGCCGCGCCGCGCTGGCGTACGCCGAGGCGCAGGGCGCCCGTCGCCTGGTCCCGGAGGCGCAGGCGCACCTCCAGGCTCGGTCCGGAACGGATCCACTCGCTCTCCAGCGCCAGCTCCGCGCCGTTGGCATCGACAACGGTCACGTCCGCCGCGCCGAGCTGGAGCTCCAGCCAGGCTTCCGCGCCCTGGGCCAGCTCGGCGAGTGCCGACGGCACCCGCGGCGGCGCGATCGCGACCGATCCGGCCAGCGGGCCGGCCGTCGCGCCGAGGGCAGCGACGAACACGGCCAGACCGACCACCAGGCGGACCCCTCTCCACGGAAACCCCGACCTCACGCATCAATCATCGGCTTCGGGCGCCGGCAGATTGAGGGCTTCAGCTCAGCCTTCCGGGCCCCTTCCGGCCGGGGGGCGCGGGCCCCCGGGCTCCTGCAGATTGCCGCGCCGCAACAGGTCCAGGGCGTTCACGATGCGGTGGGCCTCCTCCGGGTCGTCCAGCTCGAAGATCCAGGGCTCCTTGTTCCCGCGCAGGCGCACGATGACCGCCGACGAGAGCAGCCACTTCTGCGACTCGACGCTCTCGATGTCCTCCAGGCGCCACCGGGTGGTGCGCGGGCCGCTCACCATCCTGCGCACGACGGGTCCCCCGCCGCCGCCGTGCGGGCCGGTGGGCATCCCGGGTGTCACCACCCATGTGTAGGTGGACGCACGGACCCGGAAGCCGCCCTCGTCGAGCGCGAAGTCCGGGTTCTTCTCGGCCACCTCGGAGAGCACCCGGGCGGCCTCCGCGATCGACTCCGGGGTGATCGGCACCGGGTCGGGGCCCCGCGGGCCGCTGCAGGCGAGGAGGCCCACCACGACCAGGAGCAGCCCTCGGCTCATTCTCGGCTCCTCCAACCCTCCATCCTAGGTCCAAACAGCCCCCGGCGCCCCGCGGACCGGGGGGACTGCCGCCCGGCGCCGCGTCTCGGCCCCCGGGGTTTCCACGGACGGCAGGCTGCCGGAGGCATGACGGCGCCCGCGCCGCGTCGGACACCACGCAGGCTCAGACGCCGTCTGGCCGATGAGCAGCCCGGGGAGGGCCGACTTGGCCGCCGAGCCGAACATCCTCGTCTTTGCCAGCAGCCATGACACCGGCGACGCGATGACGACCCGGCTTCGCGAGCTGGGCTTTCGGGCCCTGTTCGCGAAGACCGCGGAGGCCGCGCAGAGGATCCTGTCCGACCGGCGCTACCCGATGGAGGCGGTCCTGATCTTCCTCGATGCTCCCGTCGTCGAGCTGTCCGGGGCCGTTCGCGACCTGCGTGCGCGGGCGGGGAACGAGGAGCTCGACTTCGTGGCCTACGGTCCGCGTCCCGACGCCAGCGGCATCGCGCGCATCGCCGAGGCCGGCATCGAGATGGTGGTGTGGGAGCCCTGCACCGACGCCGTGCTCCGCTTCCAGCTCAACCGCGCGCTGGGCGACGGCAGCCACGCCAACGAGCGGGCGGCTCAGCGCGTCCCGGTGGACTGCAGGGCGCGCATCGTCGGCAGGCGGCTGGCGAGGCCCGGCCGGGTCTACACGCTGTCGGCGGGTGGTGCCTTCATCGAGACACCCCGGCCGGCAGTGCGGGGATCGCGCGTCCTGCTCGAGCTGGTGCTCCCGCGTCGCGACGTGGTGGTCGAGGGGCGCGTGATCTACACCAACGTACCGGGCAACCTGATCAAGGGCGCGATGCCGCTCGGAATGGGCGTCCGCTTCGTCGATCTCTCCCTGGACGCCGAGCACGAGATCGTCGATTGCGTTCACGAGGCCGCCAAGGCGATCTCCCTCGAACCGGCCCCCGGGCGTCGCGGCGGCATCCGCCGCATCCTCCGCCGCCTCTCCGACCGCTGACCGCGATCGGGAAGGGCCCCGTCAGGGTCCGCCCGGATCGACGAAGGCGTGGTCGGCGCCGGCTCGGCGGAGCTCGCGGGCGAAGGCGATGTCCACGAGCCGGTAGAACTGGATGCGCTCGGGCTCGTAGGCCGCCTCGTAGAGCGGGATCTCGCGATGGAGGCGGCCGCGGCGGGCGGTGCGCTCGACGAAGCGGCCCGCGTGGGCGCCGGCGAAGCTCCCCGCACCGCCCTCCGCGAGCCGCAGCTCACCGGCGTAGAGCCAGTCGTAGTAGGCGCGGCGCTCGTTGCGCACCCGCAGGCGGTGGGGACGCTTGTTGCGCAGCGAGTAGGCCACGAAGTAGCGCACGCCCATCACTTCGGGCGCGAAGTCGCCGTCGATGTCGAAGACGTCGAAGTCGTAGGAGCGGTTCAGGAACGCGTCGATCGCGTAGAGGGCGTCGCTGTCGGCCGGGAGCACCTGGCGGAGCTCCGCGATGTGCCCGGTGGTGAGGTGCGTGCAGCCGCTCGACATGGGTCCCCGGGAGAGGAGCCACAGATAGGGCTCGTCGGACGCATCCCTCCAAGGCCCCGGAAGGAACGCGGTCTCGTTCGGCCGCATCCGCCACCAGAGCGTATGGAACGAGTTGTGGAGCTTCGTCCCGACGTGCATGTAGGGAATCCAGGGCGAGTAGCTGTAGGCCGGAACGGTGGGGATGTGGTCGACCGTCTTCGTGCGTTGGTGGGTGGTGAGGGCGCGGCGACCCGGGGTCGGGTAGAGGGGGATCTTGCGTCCCTTGTAGTCCGTGTACTCGTTGAAGGTGCCGATGGGATGGACGGCCGTGAACTCGGCGAACTCGATGCGCCCTCCCCGCTGCGGATAGAGGCCCGGCGCGACCTTCTCCAGGAGGGCGAGCCAGCGCTCGGAGAAGAGCGCGTCGGGTCGGCCGCCCTGGGGCGCTGCGTCGACGAGCGCTGCGAGGTCGCGGCGGGTCGAGGCGTCCATCTCGGCGATCCAGAGGCGCGTGGGCAGGAGGGCGTTCAGCAGCTCGAGGCGCCGGTCCCGGTCCATCCGGGTCCGGTCGGTGGGCTGGAGCTCGGCGAGCCAGCGACGCACCACCTCCGCGGTGGGCATCGAGATGCGGAAGACGCGACCCGGGTTCAGCGCCTCCATCAGCTCGAGGTTCCGCTCGCGACGGGCAGCGGCGTCGAGGGACGCCTCCGCGGCGATGCGGCCGTCCAGGTCGAGCTCGTCGAGACGCGCGCGGAAGGCGTCGAGGGCGCGGTTCTGGGTGGTCACGATCCGACCCGAGGCGACCAGGGCGTCGTAGGTGTCGCGTCTCGCCCGGAGGTCGCGCGCGTAGTCCGCGAGAACCTGGTCGGAGAGCACGAGGGTGATGCGAAGCTGGTTTCCGCGACCCACGTGCAGGTGCACCCGGCGCGGATCGCGGGCCCGTGGAGCGAAGCCGGTGTAGAAGGTGGGCTCCCAGCGGGTGTACCGGAGGCCGAAGGTGGGCGGCTCCTCGAGCATGCGGACCCGGGGCGTCGCGGTGGGCGGTACGACCGCCGTCGTGGGCCCGTCCGCGGACGCGACCGCCGCTGCGAGGAGCGCCAGGTACAGAGCCCCCGGCGCGTGGTGCTTCACTTCACGATCTCGCCGAAGCGCACCGTCTCGCGCTCTCCCCGGTGCGGCTTCTCGTACGCGGCCAGGGCGGCCACGTTCTTCAGCGAGTCGTTCCCGATGAAGGGGCGCGTCTGGAACAGCCAGAGCTTGCCGTCCGCGAAGCCGAACTCGATGTCCCACGGACGGGCCTGACCGCTGCGGTCCTTCGACGGGGCGAGGGACTGGTCGATCCGCTTCGCCGCGGCGACCAGTGCCTTGATCTCGCGGTCGTCCAGCACGCGCTCGCTGGCCGTCGACGCGACGATGTGGCTGCCGCCCTCCGGCCGCAGCAGGCGCCGGTACGGGGACTTGAACATGGAGACCAGCTCGACGCCGTCGCTGGACCACACCAGCGTCTCCGCCGGCGTTCCGTCCACGGCGCCGCCGACGCCCTCGGATGTGGCGATCAGCATCTGGCTGCGATCCGAGCCGTCGATCCCCGCGGTGACGAGCACCCCCGACTTCAGGGTGGAGACGCTCTCCAGGATCACCACCGACGGCAGTACCCAGAGCGGCTCGTCGATCAGGGTCTGGCGCCAGGAGAAGGAGCGATAGCTGAACGGGGAGGCCCAGACGGCCTTGAGCGAGCTGAAGACGTCATCCAGGGAGCGGCGATTGAACACCGTCAGGTTGAGTCCGGCGCCGTTGAAGTTCTCGAGGTCCTCTACGTTCGTGTCGCTGCGGATGAAGAGCCCGACCGTCTGCTTCGGGTCGCTCTTCGAGAGCAGGCCCTGGCGCTTCAGCTCGGCCTGGATCGCCTCGCGCAGCTTCGGCGACAGCGGGTGGGACTCGATGGAGTGGCGGACGACGTCGAGGCGTGGGCGGATCCAGTCGGACAGCTCGCGCTCGGTGCGTCCATCGCCCACCATCTCGCCGAAGAAGGCCGCGTAGGTCCGCTTCACGAAGGCTTCCAGACTCTCTCCGGACTTCACCAGGCCGCGGGCCTGAAGCGGCTTCGGAACCACGGCCGGTGCCGCCCGATAGTGGGCGTAGTACGCGCCGAAGGGAACCACGACGCCGCGGGCGACGTTGTCGGGGAACAGGTTCTTCAGCTCGCCGAGGAAGGCCGCCTTGGGGCCGCAGCGGATGCCCGAGTCCTTGCGCCGCACCGAGGCCAGATCGAACACGTCCGCCGAGGCCACATCGAGTCGCTCCACGTCGATGTGCAGGCGCTGGTCGCCGCGACCCAGCCCGCCGTCCGCGTCGCGGCGCTCGTTGCGGGTGTACTCGGCGAGCACGCTGCGATCCTGCGGGCCGAGCGCGGACGCCTCCTTCACGATCACCCGGCCCCCGGGTGTCGAGATGTAGAAGACCTCCTTGTCGCGGTGGGCCGGGAAGCGATCGAAGGACTGGGGGCTCAGCACCGCGTTGGGGATTCCCAGGGCGCGGGCCAGCAGCTGGACGTGGGAGACCATGTTGCCCTCGCCCTGGGTGAGGATGCCGGCGGCCGGCTCCAGGTCTGCGGGGGTGGTCGCCAGCGCGAGGATCTCGTCGCGCGAGTAGCTGCCGGCGTCGGGCGAGATCCGGAGCTTGCCCAGCGCCAGCCCCGGATTGAGCGCGCGTACGCCCCGATCGACGGAGGCGCCGAAGATCTCGTGCAGGATGCGGTGCTCTCCCGCCGCGTGGTCCGCGAGTCGCTCGAGGGCGGCTGCGTAGACCATGAGGGGGGAGCCGCGCAGCATGTCGTCCCAGACGTGGGTGATCTCGGGGATGAGGTGGATCCACGGCTCGCTCACCTCCTCGAACGCGTACGAGGCCGTGTGCTGGGCCCACTCGACGATCCGCGCGGCCCGATCGAGCGCCTCCTTCAGCTCGGCGCGGGTGGCCTTGCGGCGCGCGACCAGCCGCTCGAGATCGGCCACGTTCGCCGCGCGCTCGCGTTCCATGAGGAGCCCGCTTCCGTACGACGCGTCGGTCGCGGCGATCAGCAGGCGCAGGTGTGCCTCGACGCTGAGCCCGCCGTCCGACAGCAGCGTCATGCCGCGTTGCTGGACGACGCCCGCAGCGGCGACCGCCAGGTCGACCAGGCGTCGGCGATCGGCGGCGGAGACCTCACGCTCCTCCACGGTCCGGCGCGCGAAGCGCATCAGCTCACCCAGCTTCGCCACCGCGGCCACGGGCTCGGCGTCGGCCTTGGGCAGCCGTTTCTCCAGCTCCGCGCGCGTCCTGGCGTCCTCGATCTGCCCGATCTGCTTGCGGAGCGCCGAGTCGTCGAGCGCGGTCAGGCGCTCGATCTCCCGGATCAGCTCGTCGACCCGGTCGCGTGTGGGGCCGGCCTTCAGGCCTCTGCGGTACGCCTGGATGCGGGGGATCTGGGCCGCCGAGATCTGGTTGTGGACCGCGTCCCGCAGCGGCTTGAAGTCCGATCGCTCCCGCTGGATGGCGCTCGCCAGGTTGCGCGCCTTGCTGATGCTGGCCTGGTCGTTGCGCACGAAGAAGCGACGCTGAAGCTCGAAGGCCAGCAGGAAGTGGCGCGGCTGGTCGAAGCGGGCCGAATCCAGGTAGCGCTCGAAGAAGCGCGGCGCGTCGCGCGCCTCGTACTCGGCCCCCGCCAGCCCGCCGTAGGCGCGCATCTTGGCGAGCTTGTGCTCGGGGTGCGTGTCGATGAAGAACTTCTCCAGGACGTATCCGCGCACCAGGTCGTGATGGTCGGGGAACTTGTCCCAGAGGAAGAGGTCCCGGGCGAAGAGGTTCGCGATGTACATCCCTTCGTCCGCCAGCGCCTCGGCCCACGGCTCCCGGTAGGCGGCGCAGAAGCGCGGGCTCCCGCCGCACGGCGTCACGATCTTGCCGTCCACCCAGACCGGCTTCCGCTTGCCGTCCTTGCAGACGCAGTAGTTCAGGGTGTAGGGGCCCTTCTCCTTGCGCAGGCACGTGGCGAAGTTCTCGTCGAGCTTGCGGCGGGTGGCGTCGTCCAGGCGCGGCTCCGCGGCGTACGCGGCTCCCGCCAGGCTGGCGGCGACCAGGGCCGCGCTGATGCGTGCCGTCGCCGCACTGATGCGTGTCGTCGCTGCGCCGATGCGTGCCGTCGCCGCGCCGATGCGGATCTTCGTCCTCGGCAAGGGTGCCTCCGGCCCCTCCGTGCGGGGCTGGCCCCCATCGTGGCACGACCGCTCGCCCGCAGCACGCCCGATTCGCCGAGAGACGGTCTATTCTGGCGCGATGCGCTCGCTCGTTTCGGCCATGGGGGCCTTCGTGCTGCTCCTTGGGGCTGCCCCCGCGGCGGCCGACGCCGTCCTGGAGGAGGAGGCCCCGATCCAGCAGTTCCTCGACTCCACGGTCGAGGCGCTGAGGCAGGAGGACGCGGCCCTGCGCAAGCAGATGGTGCGCGTCGCGCTCGTCGACCTGCCGCCAGACGGGCCGCCCGGCGTGGCGCACTGGAACGGGGACTCCCCCGTCTATCCGGCCAGCGTCGTGAAGTTCGTCTACCTGATGGCGGCCTACGAGTGGCGCGACCGCGGCCTCCTCGAGATCGACTCCGCCTTCGACCGCCAGCTCGAGGCGATGATCTACCGGAGCAGCAATCGCGCCACCCAGGAGGTGCTGCGCCGGCTCACCGACACCGAGGCGGGTCCGCGCCTCGATCCCGACACCTACGCCGAGTTCAAGCGCCGCCGGCACCGGGTGAAGCGCTGGCTGCAGGAGCTCGGAATCGACGATCTGCACACCGTCCATCCCACCTACGACGGAGGCGGCGATCTCTACGGCCGCGACGTGCAGTTCCTGGAGGACCCGGACGTGGAGGGGGCGCTGCCCTACCAGGGGGGGCCGTATCGGAACCGCCAGGCGATGACCGCCAGCGGAACCGCCGGTCTCCTGGCCCTGCTCGCCACGGATCGGGCGCTCTCGCCGACGAGCTCCGCCGAGGTGCGGGAGCGCATGCGGCGAGATCCCCGCAAGCAGCCCTATCTCGCGCATCGCATCGCGGGAGGCGCCGACGGACGGGACGACCTCGAGGTGTTCTCCAAGACCGGCACCTGGGGTCCGATCTTCGCCGACGGGGGCATCGTCCGGCATGCGTCCGGACATCAGCTCGCGATCGCCGTGTATCTGGAGGGCAGCCCGGCCTATCGCGGGTCCTTCATCGCGCGGGTGACACGCCGAGCGGTGCGGGAGCTCCTGCCCGCCGCGGGTGCCGCTCAGTCCAGCAGCAGCGTCGCCCGGTCGACCGAGTAGCCGTAGCCCACGCGGCGCAGCTCGCGGTTGAAGTCCATGCCCTGATGCGAGAGGGACTTCACGCCCTTGATCTTGTAGAACTGCAGGGTCTCGGGCTGGTAGGGCGCTTCGTAGAGCTTCAGGCCCTTCCAGCGCCTTCCCTCGACGGCCTTCTTGCCGACGAACTTGCCCTCGCAGACGTCGTCGAACGTCACCTGGCCGACCGGACCGTAGTTCATCTCGTCGCCGTAGAGCCAGTCGTAGAAGTCCTTGCGGTTGTTCTGCGCCCAGATCTGCTTGGCCACACGCTGGTTCGTGTGGCGGAAGGCGATGTAGTACTGCACGCCCATGATCTCGACGTTCCCGTCGCCGCGCCGATCGAAGACGTCGTAGCAGTACGAGACGTTGCGGTAGTTGACGACGCCCTCCATGTCCGCCGACGTCGAGGGCAGCAGCTCGCGCAGCTCGGCGAGGTGCCCGGAGTTGAGCCGCGTGCAGCCGTGTGACACCGGCCCGCGACTGGTCAGTGCCACCCGGTTGTAGGCCTTCCCGGTTCGACTTCCCTCCGTGTAGCTCTTCCACTCCTTCGGGAGCAGCTTGTGCCCGGCGATCCAGTTGCTGATGCCGGTGTTGTGGATCGAGTTGTACGAGCTGCCGCCGGCGTACTCGTACGGGAACATGGGGATGAGCCCGTAGTAGCCGGCCGCCGAGATGTAGTCGACCATTCCCACCATTCCGGTCCCGTAGAGGCGCGGCTGGAAGAGCCAGATGCCCTGGGTGGTGATGGCGGGGATCTGGCGGTCCTTGTAGCGGGTGGTGGTGTCGTAGGTGCCGGCGGGGTAGATCGCCGTGTACTCGTAGTAGTCGATCTTCCCGTCGCGGATCTCGTAGATGCCCTCGGTCACGTCGTGGAAGAAGGCCTCCGCCTTCCCTGCGAACGCCGCGGAGTCGCCGGCTCCGGCCAGGGAGATCAGCTCCGCGAAGGCCGCCTCCTGCTCCTCGCTCAGCTTGTAGGCGAAGATCCGGCGCGGGAAGAGGGCGTTGACGAGGTCGAGCTTCGCCTCGAGATCCTCCGGCGGAGCCGACGTGGAGAGGAGCTTCTGCCAGTCCGAGGCCAGCGTGCGGAAGTCCTTGCGGATCCGGTAGAGCCGCTCCGGGTTGAGCTTGTCGATGACCTCCACGTTCAGGGCTCGCCACTTCTCCGGCGACAGGCTCCCCTTCCGCGACGCCTTCTCGCGCAGCCCCTCGGCTTCGAAGCGCGCGTGGTAGTCCTCCCAGGCCGTGTTCGAGGTGAGCGTGATGACCTCCTTGTCGATCACCTCCTGGTAGAGATCGTGCTTGGCGACCTGGTCGAGGAGGTAGTGGTCCAGGGTCTCGTCCGGGAGGACCATGCGGATGCGAAGCTGGTTGCCGCGCGCCAGGTGCACCTTGATGCGCCGGCGGTCCTGCACGCGCGGAACGAAGCCGGTGTAGAAGTTGGGGTCGTAGTCGTTGAAGAAGACGCCGTAGGGCGTGGCGTCGGTCCAGCGTTCCTCGCTGAGGGCGCCCGCCGGCGCCGAGCCGAGGCCCAGCGTCACGGTCAGTGCGACCAGGAGGAGGATCCTGCGGGTCATGCCTGGCCTCCCTGGGGCCGGCGACGCGGAGACGTCCCGGCGGCCCGGCCAGGGTAGCCGGGTTCGCCCCTTCCTCGCGAGCAGAAGGACGGCTGTCCCGGAGGCCGCCCCGGCGCTGTAAGCTGCCGTCATGAGGGTCTGGTACGGAGTCCTCATCGCGCTGGCACTGGGCCTCGGCATCTGCTTCGCCACGCCCGCGCCGATCGACTCGCGGGCCTTCCGCTCGGGTCCCATGCCGGAGCCGACCGGACCCTTCGCCCCGAATCGCGAGCTGGAGGCGTGCGTCCGCATCTCGGAAGGCGAGGTACGTCACGCGGACAAGCTGATGCTGGACGAAGCCGGCAACATCTATGCGGGGGACGAGACCGGCCGCATCATGAGGCTGTTGGCGTCGGTGGACGGCACCTACTCCGCCGAGGTGTACGCGGAGCCGGGCGGCCGGCCCATGGAGATCGACGTGGATCCCGACGGCAACCTGGTCGTCGCCGACCTCCACGGGTCCCACTTCCTGATCGATGCCGCGCGCGCGAGCCGCCGGCTCCCGACCCTGGAGGGGCTTCCCTTCGGCACCGCGGGCGTGGCCGTGGCGAGCGACGGCGTCGTCTACTACGGGGCCCACACCGAACGCTACGGCGATTCGGATGAGGAGGAGGCGTTCCTGAACATGCTGGCCGCGCGGCCCACGAGCGAGCTTCGCGCGTTCGATCCGGAGACGGGCGAGGTGCGGACGCTCGTGAAGGGCCTGCTCCTCCCCGTCGGGGTGGAGCTGTCCGCCGCCGAGGACTTCGTCGCCGTGGCCGAGTTCTTCGCCTATCGGGTGACGCGCTACTGGCTCTCGGGACCGAAGGCGGGCAGCTCCGATCGCCTGGTCGAGAACCTGCCCGGGATGGTCGACGGCCTGGATGCGGACGGAGCCGGGACGTTCTATCTCTCCATGCCCGCCTGGCGGGTCCCCGTGGTCGACTGGATGCACGAGCGGCCCTCGGCGAAGAACCAGCTCGCGAAGCTCCTCCCGCTGCTTCTGCGACTCGGCGCCGCCCCCGAGTCCACGCCGGGGATCGTGCTGGCGATCGACGAGACGGG
>JANQFA010000076.1 GCA_028278065.1 Myxococcota bacterium | reverse complement strand
CATCGGCGGCTTCGGAAGCGAGACCTTCCTCGGTCTCGGCGACCCGGAGCTGATGCTGGCCTGCGTGCGCGCCTACAACGACTGGCTGATCGAGTGGATATCACCGGACCCGCGCCGCTTCGTCCCGGTGATGGCAACCCCTTTCTGGGACGTCGACGCGGCGGTGAGCGAGATCCGGCGCTGCCGCGAGCTGGGGCATCGCGCCATCCTCTTCACCAGCGCGCCCCAGGACTTCGGCATGCCGCTGATCGGCGACCCGCACTGGAATCCCGTCTGGGAGACGGCACGGGACGTCGATCTCCCGATCAGCCTGCACATCGGCAGCGGCGACTTCCAGGACCAGCTCATGAACCCGGCCCGCTTCGCCGCACACGGCATCGGGCCCACGACCGTGTCGGGATCGATGTCGATCCTCCTGGCCAACGCGATCCAGCTCATGGACGTGGTGATGTCGGGGATCCTGCCGCGCAATCCCGGTCTACGCCTCGTCTCGGTGGAGAGCGGGATCGGCTGGATTCCGTTCGTCAAGGAGGCGCTCGACCACGGCTTCGAGTACGCGAACGTACGCACCGAGAAGCCCGAGTTCCGGCGCCGCCCCAGCGACTACATGCGCGAGCAGGTCTGGGCCTGCACGTTCTTCGAGGAGTTCGCCGCCCGGCAGTGTCTGGACGAGGTCGGTGCCGACCGCGTGCTGTTCGAGACCGACTACCCGCATCCCATCTGCCTGCACGGAGCCGAGGTGCGCCAGAAGATCGACGCGGCCTTCGGGCACCTCCCCGAGGAGACACGTCAGCGCGTCCTCTTCGGGAACGCGGCCGAGCTCTACGGCGTGACGGAGCCCGACCGGCCCTGGGAGCCGCGGGATTGATCCTGCCCTGAGAGTGCAGCATTCTCGGGACCGCCCGGCGGGCCGGAGGAGACCGACATGACCACCTCGGATCGGGACGCGGCCAGCCCGGAAGGACTCGGGTTCGACCCGACCGCCCTGCGGCAGCGCTACCGCGAGGAGCGCGACAGGCGCCTGCGCGAGGACGGCAACGAGCAGTACGTCGAGGTCAAGGGCCGCTTCGCCCACTTCCTCGACGATCCCTACGTGGAGCCCGGCTTCGAGCGCGAGCCTCTCAGCGACGAGGTGGAGGTCCTGATCGTCGGGGGCGGCTTCGGCGGCCTCCTCGCCGGCGCGCGCCTGCGCCAGCAGGGCGTCGAGGACATCCGCATCATCGATCCGGCGGCAGACTTCGGCGGCACCTGGTACTGGAACCGCTATCCGGGCATCGCCTGCGACATCGAGTCGTACACCTACCTCCCGCTCCTCGAGGAGGTGGGATACGTCCCCAAGGAGAAGTACTCCTACGGCAAGGAGATCCTCGACCACAGCCAGGCCATTGCGCGCGAGTACGACCTCTACCGCGACGTCTGCTTCCAGACCCGCGTCGAGGAGCTGCGCTGGGACGACGAGGCGACGCGCTGGGTCGTGGCCACGAACCGCGGCGACCGCATGAAGGCGCGCTACGTCTGCCTGGCGACGGGCCCCCTCAACCGGCCGAAGCTCCCCGGCATCCCCGGCATCGAGGACTTCGAAGGCCACTCCTTCCACGCCAGCCGCTGGGACTACCGCTACACCGGAGGGGACTCCGAGGGGAACCTGACCGGGCTCCAGGGCAAGCGCGTCGGGATCGTGGGCACCGGCGCCACGGCCGTGCAGTGCGTCCCCCACGTCGGCGAGTGGGCCGAGCAGCTCTACGTGTTCCAGCGCACACCCTCGTCCATCGACGTCAAGGTGAATCCGCCCACCGACGAGGAGTGGGCCAGGTCGCTGCAGCCCGGCTGGCACCAGCACCGGATGGACAACTTCAACGCGCTGGTCTCGGGCGTTCCCCAGCCCGAGGACCTGGTGAACGACGGCTGGACCGACATCATCGGGAACCTCCTCCACAACATCCGCGACGGCAAGGCGAAGGATCTCTCCCCCGACGGCCTGATCCGCGCCGCCGAGATGGCCGACTTCGAGAAGATGGAGGAGATCCGGGCGCGGGTGGATGCGATCGTGAAGGACCCGGAGACAGCCGAGGCCCTCAAGCCCTACTACCGACAGTTCTGCAAGCGGCCCTGCTTCCACAACGAGTACCTGGAGGCCTTCAACCGTCCCAACGTGACCCTGGTGGACACCCACGGGAAGGGCGTCGAGCGGATCACCAAGAAGGGGGTGGTGGTCGACGGCTTCGAGTACGAGCTGGACTGCCTGATCTACGCGAGCGGCTTCGAGGTGGGCACCGACTACTCGCGACGCGCCGGCCTCGAGATGTACGGCCGCGACGGCGAGAGCCTGTCGCAGTACTGGGCGGACGGAATCCGCACCCTGCACGGCATGCACGTCCACGGGTTCCCGAACTGCTACATCATGAGCAACCCGCAGGCCGGCTTCACGGCGAACTACCCGCACCTCCTCAACGAGCAGGCCAGGCACCTCGCCTACATCATCAAGAAGGGGCAGGACGCGGGCGCGCGGCGCATCGAGGTCACCGAGGAGGGCGAAGCCGGCTGGGTGGAGCAGTGCCTCTCCAAGGCCGGAATGGCGCGCGACTTCTTCGAGAGCTGCACGCCCGGCTACTACAACAACGAGGGCAAGGTGTCGGAGCTCTCCGCCCAGAACGGCTTCTACGGAGGCGGCTCGATCGAGTTCTTCCAGATCCTCGAAGGCTGGCGCAAGGACGATCGGCTCGAGGGCCTGGAGCTCGAGTAGGACCATGGCTCCGAGCGCGTCTGCTGCAGCCCAGGCCTACAGCGAGCTGGCCCACCTCATCGAGGAGATCGAGGCCGACTACTACGATCCCGGGCGTCGCAACATGCAGACGGCCGAGCAGCAGGCTGCCGGCCGCTACCTCGTGGCGAACGCGCTCCAGCACGGCTTCCAGTTCTGGTTCGGCTCGGATCCGCGGCGTCCGACCTTCCACCGCTGGCTTTCTCCGACGAAGAAGCTCCTGGGCGACAACCCGGACGCCGCCTACTACGGCACGATCGTCGATCCCGCCCACACCTACCGCATCCGGGGCAACGTGCAGGGCGCGACGTACACCTCGTTCAGCGTCGAGAGCGGCGCCCAGGAGGGCCATCTCTCGAAGGGAGTCGTCTCCACCCTGAACGACACCGAGTTCGAGGTCGAGGCCGACGGCAGCTTCGAGGTGATCGCCAGCCCCGAGCCGCAGCCCCGGAACTGGCTGCGCCTCGAGCCGGATGCCGGGAGCATCACCACCCGCCACTACTGGGAGTGGGAGCGCAGCGCCGCCGCCGACCCCACCCTCCAGGTTCCTCTTTCGATCGAGCCCCTCGAGCATCCCGGCCCCGCCGCCCCGATGGACGACGCGGCCATCGCAGCCGGGATCCGGCGGGTGATCCACTTCGTGCGCGGCGCCACCATCGACTTCCCCGATCTGCCGCCCGAGGTGATGCCCGCCTGGGTGTCCCGCGAGGTCAACCGCTTCTCTGGCCCCGAGCCGGGCGAGAGCAACACCGAGATCGGCTACGCGGCCAAGGACATCGACTACCGGCAGACGCTCTACGAGATCGAGCCGGACCAGGCTCTCATCATGCGCGGTCGCTTCCCGCGCTGCCGCTTCGCCAACGTCGTGCTCTGGAACCACCGCCTGCAGACCCCGCCGTACCGCTACCGGCGCGTCTCCCTGAACCGCCGCCAGGTGCGGCACGAGCCGGACGGGAGCTTCCGGATCGTCGTGGCCCATTGCGACCCGGGGACACCCAACTGGATCGACGCGGCGGGGCTGCCGAGCGGGATGCTCTTCTGGCGCTTCCTCCTGCCCGAGGAGGAGGTGGCCCCGATCGAGACCGAGCTCGTCGACGTGGCGAGCCTCTAGTCGGTGGCGGGGACCAGGGACCTCTCCCGGCACTACACGCGGCCGGACTGGGTGCGCCGCATCAACGCCATGGGCGACTCGGTCGGGGGCGCCGCCAATCTGATCCCGCTGGACGGGGACGCTCTGGTGCGCACGGCCACCGCGTCGACGGGAGGGCTCGCGGACTTCGGCGACTTCGACGGCGACTGGCGCGGGCGCTTCGACTCGCTGATCGTCGAGCTGGAGGCCACCGGCGATCTGAACGCCCTGGGCCGGCTGATGACCCGGCAGGAGCTCCTGCGCGGACTCCGCACGCGCCTCCTCCTGGCCCGCGCCCGCAGCGAACGCCCCGAGATCGCCGAGGAGACGATCGCGCAGCCGATCGTGATCACCGGCCCGCCGCGCTCGGGCACGACGATCCTCTTCGAGCTCCTCGCCCTCGACCCGGAGGCCCGGGCACCGCTGGCCTGGGAGGCCCTGCACCCCCTCCCCTTCGACGGGAGCTCCGACGAGGCGCGCCGGGCGATGGCCGAGTGCGAGCAGGAGCTCTGGTCCGACGTCCAGCCCGAGTTCGCCTCGATCCACGAGCTGCGCTCGGACCTCCCCGTCGAGTGCGTGACGATCACCCTGCCGGGCTTCTCGGGCGGCCACTGGTCCATGATCGCCAACATCCCGGCGTGGATGCCCGACTACCCCGCCACCATGGACTACCACCGCGCCTTCCTGCAGACCCTCCAGCACGGCGGGCCTCCGCCCACCTGGATCCTGAAGACGCCCCTCTACCTCGTCTTCATCGACCTGCTGTTCGCCAGCTACCCCGACGCCTGGGTCGTGCACACCCACCGCGACCCCTTGAAGACCGAGCCGTCGAGCCTGAGCACCCTGGCCACCGTGCGCTGGGAGCGCAGCGACTCGGCCGAGCTGCCCGAGGCGGGCACGGGCCTGGGCGACATGATGATCCTGCTGGCTCGGCGCCGCGCCGCCGGCGAGCTGCCGGATCGCATCGTCGACTCCCACTTCAGCGATCTGATGGCCGATCCCGCCTCCGCGGTCGAGAAGCTGTACGGCCGGATGGGCCGTCCCTTCCGGGGCGACCACGCCGACGCGATCCGCGCCTACGTCGCGGCCAAGCCCAAGGGCAAGTTCGGAACGCACCGCTACGCCCCGGAAGAGTGGGGCTTCGATCCCGGGAAGCTGCGTGAGAAGATGCGACCCTACACGGACCACTACGGCGTGGCGCTCGAGGACACGCCCTGAGCCGGAGAGACCCCATGAGCCTCCTCCCCCTTCCGCCCCAGCCCGAAGGCGTCCCCTGGCCCACCGGCGAATGGCCGCGCGGCGAGCTCGACCCGCGCGCGGACCGGGCCGCCCTGGAGGCGCTTCTCGACCACGCGTTCGCGCAGCCCGAGCCCGAGGATCTCGAGCGCACCCACGCCGTGGTCGTCGTGCAGCGGGGACGGATCGTCGCCGAGCGCTACGCCCACGACGCGAGTCCCGACGACACCTTCGCCTCCTGGTCCGTGGCCAAGAGCATCACCAACGCCCTGGTCGGGATCCTGGTTCGGGAGGGACGCCTCGACATCCGGCAGCCCATGCAGGTCCCCGAGTGGGGCGACGACGATCCGCGCCGAGAGATCACGATCGACCAGATGCTGCGCATGGTGGACGGCCTGCGCTTCCGGGAGGCCGAGCATCTCGGGGACGGCTCGGTCCGCTACTACGCCCCGGACGAGTCCGACGTGATCCCGATGCTCTTCGGGGAGGGCAAGGCCGACGTGGCGGGCTTCGCCGCCACGCTACCGAAGGTCGCGGAGCCGGAGGCACGCTGGAACTACAACAGCGGCGCCAGCAACCTGCTGGCCCGCCTGGTCGGCGACACCATCGGCGGCGGCGAGGCGGGCATGCGCGAGTTCATGCAGCGCGAGCTCTTCGAGCCGCTGGGCATGCGCTCGCCGAAGCCCCGCTTCGACGCCGCCGGCCACTTCGTGGGCTCGAGCCACTGCTACTGCAGCGCACGGGACTTCGCGCGCTTCGGGCTCCTCTACCTGCGCGACGGGGTCTGGGAGGGCCGCCGCATCCTGCCCGAGGGCTGGGTGGACTATTCGCGCACGCCGAGCGCCCAGTCCGACGGGCTCTACGGAGCCCACTTCTGGGTGATCCCGGGAAGCCTCGGGCTCTTCAGCTGCCAGGGAGCCTTCGGCCAGCGCATCATGCTCAGCCCGAAGCTCGACCTGGTGGTCGTTCGGCTGGGCAACACCGCCGCCGAGAAGGTCGCCGCGGCCGTGCAGCAGTGCAAGGCGCTCGTGGACGTCTTTCGGGGCACCGCCTGAGAAGCCACGGCGCTTCGCCGCCGCCGCGGCGGTCTACCACTTCTCCTTCGAGGTCCTGACGTCGAGCTCGAAGGTCCAGGCACGGCGCGGCTGGTGGTAGAGGAAGACATAGCCGTCCACGATTCCCTCGATGCTGATCATCCCCTCCTCGCCGAGCTGCTCGGCGTACTGCGGGAGCCCGTTCATGATCTTCTCGCCGCCGATGGCCCCGTCGACCACCACGTGGCCCACGTGGATCCCGTCCTCCGCGTACTCCTTCGCCATGGCCTGGGCCAGCGTGCGCAGGGCGGCCTTCGAGGAGTTGAAGGCGCCGAAGTGGGCGCGGCCGCGCAGGGAGGCGCTCGCGCCCGTGAAGAGGAGGGTGCCGCCGCCGAGGGGCTGCATCCTGCGCACCGCCTCGCGCCCGAACAGGAAGCCCCCGAAGCAGCACACCCGCCAGCTCCGCTCGAAGAAGTCCGCCTCCATCTCGGCGATGCGGCCGGGCGTGTTGTTGCCCGCGTTGTAGATGGCCAGCTCGAGCGAGTCCCCTGCCCGGTCGAAGAGAGCGCGCGTGTCCGACTCACTCGTGGCATCGCAGACGATGGCTTCGGCGCTGCCTCCGTCCTGCCGGATGGACTCGACGACGGCGTCGAGCTTCTGCTGCGTCCTCCCCGCCACCAGCACCCGGAGTCCCTCGGCCGCGAAGCGTCGGCAGAGCTGCGCACCCAGGCCCCGGTCCGGCCCCACTCCGATCACGATCGCGCTCTTCTCGCCCATCCGGGCAGTCTACGCGCGGGGAGGACACGGTGCTACGGCTGGCGGACGCGCCCCGAGTCCGGATCGACCATCAGGCCCGAGGCGTCGACGGCCTCGAAGTCCGCTCCGCGCAGGTCGCGCAGCTCGCGCAGCACGTCGTTGTCCCAGCGTGGATCCGGCGCGCCGGACAGGAACCAGGGCGAGCCATTGTCGGCCAGGATCATCCCGTAGTGCTGGAGCGCGCGGACCACGGGCCGCGTCTGGGGCGAGAAGTCCGCCGGATCGATCGAGCGCTTCAGCCGGAACCAGGCGCCCATGGGAGGCAGGTCCGGATCGCTCGAGGAGCTCGCAAAGTGGCGCGCCGGCCACAGGTAGGCGCGCTGGGTCTGCGGCGCCGTGAAGCGGATCGCGTGCTGCACGATTCCCGTCTCGACCTCGTCGTAGCGAACCAGGCCGGGCAGGATGGGCAGCCCCGCCGCGTCCGCCGAGGTCCACGTCTCGGGACGAAGCGTGTATCCGAGGAGATCGAAGACCGCGCCGGAGCCGGCGGACCACGAGCCGTCGGGCTGGGGATGCGCGTCGAAGAGCTCATAGAGCAGGCACGCGTCGCGGTCCACGACCAGGACGTGGCGGTCCCCGGTGGCATCCGGCCCGCCTTCGATGGGAGCGTCCTCGGGGATCGGATACGGCCCGGGATCGCTCTCTTCGGCGTAGAGGAAGCTCACCTCGACGCCAGGCGTCTCACTCCCCACGGTGGTGTAGGGAATCCCGATCGGCCCCCCTTGCCAGAGCCCCGACCCGAAGTCCGGATGCACCGGCGCGTCGGCACCGATGCTGGCCACCCAGGCGTCGGAGCGCGGATGTACCGGCAGATCCCAGACGCTCGCATGCCAGTAGCTGTCGACCGGCATCAGCGGACAGTCCGGCGTCTCGGGGAGTCCTGCGATCCCGCAGCGGGCGCCCAGGCTCGCGACCGAGAGCGCAACGAGTGCGCAGAGACCCATCCACCTCGTGCTTGCTGCCTGCATCGGACGCTCCCCCGGGCCGGCGCGCCACCGACGCACGGCCCCGGTCACCCGCATCGACCCGACGCGAGGGAAGAGCCCGTGACGCCGATCACTCTCGCCGGGGCTGCGTCCGAGGCTCCCGCAGGCGAGCCCTGGACTACGAGCCGGCTACCCTCCCGGCGACCACGCGAACGTCCACGCCGCGCAGCCCCGATGCCGAGGAGACCCATGCAGACTCCCCATCCCGCACTCGAGCCCGGAAACGCCGCCGTCATCACCGGCGGAGCCAGCGGCATCGGACTCGCGACCGCAAAGCGCTTCGCCGCGCTCGGGCTCCGCGTCTGCATCGCGGACCTCGAGGAGGACGTGCTCGACGCCGCGGTCGAGGGCTTCGAGGCGTCGGGGGAGGTCTTCGGGCACCCCACCGACGTCTCCGATGCGGACTCGGTCGAGCGCCTCGCCGGGGCCGTCGCCGAGCGCTTCGGCTCCGTCTCGGTGATCATGAACAACGCCGGAACCGGCGGCGGCGGCGACGCGCTCTCGAGCCCCGAGGGCTGGAAGCGCGTCCTCGGCGTCAACCTCATGGGAGTGCTGCACGGCGTGCAGCGCTTCGTTCCGGCCATGGTCGAGAGTGGCGAGCCGGGGCTCGTGATCAACACCGGCTCGAAGCAGGGCATCACCCAGCCCCCCGGCGACACGGCCTACAACGTGAGCAAGTCCGGCGTGAAGTCGCTGACGGAAGGGCTCGCCCACACGCTGCGCCAGCAGACCGAGGGCCGGGTGACGGCGCACCTGCTGATTCCCGGATTCACCTATACGGGGATGATCCGCCGCTTCCTGGCGGAGAAGCCCCCGGGTGCCTGGACGCCGGAGCAGGTGGCCGACGCGCTGATGGAGGGGATCGCGCGCAACGACTTCTACATCCTGTGCCCGGACAACGAGACCACCCGGGAGATGGACGAGAAGCGGATCCTCTGGACCGCGGGAGACATCGTCGAGAACCGCCCCGCCCTCTCGCGCTGGCACCCCGACCACGCCGAGGCCTTCGCCCGCTTCATGGAAGCGCCGCGCGGCTGACCCGGGGAAGGGACCGGGTGGATCATCGTCGCTGGCACGCCGGCTGGATCTGGGCTCCCTCGGAGCTTTCTCCCCGGACGCGGACCTTCGGGATGCCGACCCTGGGAACCGGCGAGGAGAACGCGCTGCTGCGCCGCAGCCTGTCGCTGGATGCCGTTCCCGAGCGGGCCACCGCGAGAGTCGTCGCCGACTCGCGCTACATCCTGTTCGTGAACGGCAGCGAGGTGTCGAGAGGACCCGTGCGCGGGGATCTCTCCAAGCTCTGCTACGACGAGCTGGACCTGGCGCCGCACCTGCGCCAGGGGGCCAACGCGATCGCGATCCACGCGCGCTACTACGCCGTGGCCACGCCGTGGTGGGCGCCAGCGCGGCCTGCGATCGGGCTGGGCCGGCGCGGAGCCGTCGCCTTCGAGCTGGATCTCGGAGAGGGCGAGTGGCTCGGATCGGATGCGTCCTGGCGCAGCCTGCTCGCCGACGCGTGGAGGCCGCTCGAGCGCGAGGGCGTTTCCGCGATCCCCAGGGAGGACGTGGACGCGAGCCGGCTCCCGGTGGGCTGGCAGCAGCCGGACTTCGACGACTCGGCCTGGCCGGCCGCGGTCGTGATCAACCCGCTCTCGATCGGCGGCGACGCGCGGGTCCAATCCCCACCCTCGAACCCGTACGGCGCGCTGCGCCGTCGGCCGATCCCGCAGCTCGAGGGGGAGACCTGCAATCCCGGCGTCGTTCGAGCATGGCGGGTCGCGTCCGTCCCGGTCACGGAGCCGCCGCCGGATGCGGCCTTCAGCGACGAGCGTCGGGAAGTCGTGGGCGAGATCGACGTCGGGAGCGCGCTCCCCGCGAGCCTCGACGGCGAAGGAACGCGGCTCGTGCGCCTCGATTTCGGTCGGATCGTCTCCGGCACGGTCGCCATGGAGGTCGACGCGCCACCCGGCGTCGAGATCGAGCTGGCCGTGCGCGAGACCGAATCCCCACCCCAGACGGACGTCCTGGATCCCACCTCCGCCTCCAGCTTCCGCTATCGGACCCGCGGCCGCGACGACGTCTTCGAGAGCTTCGACCCGATGGGCTTCCGCTTCGCGCTGCTGGCGGTCCGGGGCGCATCCGACCCGGTGACCCTGCGCCGCTTCCAGGTTCACGAACGCCTCTACCCGGTGCGCCCGGGGCCGGAGTTCTTCTGCAGCGACCCCATCCTCGAGCGCATCTACGAGGTCGGCAAGCGCAGCGTCGCGATCAATGCGCACGACGCCTACCTGGACTGCCCCTCCCGCGAGCAGCGCGGATGGACCGGGGATGCCGTCGTCCACCAGATGGTGCACCTCACCACGAATGCGGACTGGGGCCTGGCCCGTTGGCATCCCGAGATGTCCAGCTCGCCCCGGCCCGACGGCATGCTGCCGATGGCGGCGGGGAGCGATCTCGAGCCGGTCTCGGTGACGATCCCGGAGTGGCCCCTGCACTGGATCCGCTCGCTCTGGAACCTCTGGCGCTACACGGGAGATCGGGATCTCGTCGCGAGGCTCCTGCCGGGTGCCGAGAGCGTGCTGCGCTGGTTCCTTCCCTATATCGGCGATCAGGGCCTGGTCTGTCACGTCGAGCAGTGGGTGCTGATCGACTGGGCGGCCCTGCACCTCTCCGACACATCGTCGTGCCTGAACGCGCAGTGGGCGAGGGCCCTGCTGGAGTTCGCCGAGATGAGCGAGTGGCTGGGCGATCGGGGCCGGGCGGGCTGGGCGCGCGAGCGCCACGCGGCCATACGGGAGGCGTTCGAGCTCTTCTGGGACGAAGCCCGCGGCAGCTACGTCGACCACGCCGTCGACGGCGAGCCTCGACGTCCGATGAGCCAGCACGCCGGCGCCACCGCCGTGTGGGCGCAGCTCGTGCCGGAGGATCGGATCCCGCGCGTGCTCGACACGATCCTGGATCGCACCCGCCTCGTCCGGTCCACCTGGGCCGAGATCACGGGCCAGCAGTACCTGGCACTGGGCCCCGGCGATCCCACCTGGGACGTGGAGAACGAGATCGTCGCCGCCCAGCCCTTCTATCGCTACGTCGTACACGACGCAGTGGCCAGCGCCGGCCGCTGCGAGGCGATCCCCGCCCTCTGCCGGGATTGGCAGGAGTTCCTCGACCGGGGGGAGACGAGCTGGCCCGAGCTGTGGGAGGGAGGCACCCACTGCCACGGCTGGGGCAGCACCCCGACCCGTGATCTCGTCATGTACACCCTGGGGATCCAGCCAGCCGAGCCCGGCTTCGCCGTCGCGCGGGTCGCTCCCCGCCTCGGAGACCTGGACTGGGCGGGCGGCGCCGCGCCCACACCCCACGGACTGATCCGCATCCGCGCCGATCGCACCCGCGTGGAGATCGAGTCTCCGGTCCCGGTGGAGCTCGACCTGCCCGGACTCGAGCCGCGGCGGCTCGCTGCCGGAAGGCACGTCGAGTCTATCGGCTAGGCCGCTCCCCGGGCAGATTCCCGGCCCCGGCTCGGGCGTTGCCCTACCCTTGCGCCGACCGTGGCCGATCCGTCCCGCACGCCCACCCTCACCTGGTACGAGGGAACCCGGCTCGAGCGAATCGCGATGCCCCTCGGCGGAATCGGAACGGGGACCATCTCCATCGGAGGGCGCGGGCAGCTCCGCGACTTCGAGCTGGTCAACCAGCCGGCCAAGGGCTTCACGCCCGCCGACTGCCTGCTCGGGCTGCGTACGCGCGACGCCGACGGCCGCGTGGACTGCCGGTTGCTCGAGGGGCCGATTCCGAGGAACGAGTACGAAGGCGTCTTCGGGTCCACGACGGCCAACGCCGGGCTGCCTCGGTTCGCGCGTGCGCGCTGCGGGTGCGCGTATCCCTTTGCGCAGGTCGAGCTGGAGGACCCCTCGGTTCCGCTCGACGTGCGCCTGGAGGCCTGGAACCCGCTGGTGCCCGGCGACGCCGAAGCGAGCGGGTGGCCGGTCGCCGGCCTCCGCGTCGTCCTCCACAACCCGGGCCCAGGCGCGATCCAGGCGTCTCTCCTGGCGACCCATCGCCATTGGCTGGGTGGGGACGGCACGCCGAGGATCGAGACGCGCCGCTCGGGCGAGCTGGCCGGCCTCGTCTTCTCGCGCGAGGGGGCGACCGAGACCGCCCGGGAGCTCGGCACGCTCTGCGTCGCGATGGTCGGGCCGGCGGAGTCGCGGGAAGGCTGGTTGCCGGGCCGGTGGCAGCGCGGGCGACAGCAGCTCTGGCGCCAGTTCGTGGACGAGGGCCGACTCGAGCCGGACGCGGAAGACGAGCCGGAGGTCGGCGCGCTCTGCCAGAGAGCGACGGTCGAGCCCGGGGCGACGCTCGCACTGTCGCTCATCCTCGCATGGCGATTCCCCAACCGCCGCGTGTACCGCGCCGGCCCCCCTCCGGACCCGCGGCCGGCACACGTCGGCAACCACTACTGCGAGCGCTTCGCCGACGCCTGGGAGGCGGCCCTCCGCTTCAGTGAGGAAGCCCCGGCGCTCGAGGAGCGCACGCGCCGGTTCGTCGCAGCCCTCACCGAGAGCGACATCCCCGGCGAGCTCGTCGAGGCGGCCCTCGCGAACGTCTCGACGCTGCGCTCCACCACCGTCTTCCGCCTGCCCTCCGGCGAGCTCTGGGGCTACGAGGGCTCCGGAGACGCCGGTGGCTGCTGCCCGGGATCGTGTACGCACGTCTGGAACTACGAGCTCGCGACGCCGTACCTCTTCGCCGAGCTCGCGCGTTCGATGCGCACCGTGGAGCTTCGCGACGCCACCGACGTCGACGGCCTCCAGTCGTTCCGCGTCGATCTGCCTCTCGGCACCCCGAGCAACGGCCTCGCGGCCGCCGACGGGCAGCTCGGCTCGCTCGTCCGACTCTACCGGGAGTGGCGGCTGTGCGGCGACGACGAATGGCTGCGTGGAGTCTGGCCCGCCGCGCGACGCTCCCTCTCCTTCTGCTGGCTGCCCGGCTCGTGGGACGCGGACGGCGACGGCGTGATGGAGGGCTGCCAGCACAACACGATGGACTGCGAGTACTACGGTCCGCACCCGCAGATCCAGGGGTGGTACCTGGCCGCGCTGCGCGCGACCGCCGAGATGGCGCGGCACCTGGGTGACGGCGAGCTCGCCGATCGCTGCGAGCGCCTGCGCTCGAAGGGCGCGGCCTGGATGGACGCGAATCTCTGGAACGGAGAGTACTACGAGCAGGAGATCCGTCCGCTCCGGCCCGAAGACATCCGCCCCGGGCTGCGCTCGGACATGGGCGCCTCCGATCCCATGCACCCCGCGCTGCAGCTCGGGACCGGCTGCCTCATCGACCAGCTCGTCGGCGAGTGGCTCGCGCGGCTCAGCGGTCTGGACCGGCTACACGATCCCGATCATGTGCGCGCGACCCTCGCGAGCATCCTCCGCTACAACCGGCGCGAGGGCTTCGGGGATCACTGGAACCCCATGCGCGTCTACGCGCTCGGGGACGAGACCGCGCTCTTGATGGCGAGCTACCCGCGCGGAGAGATGCCCGCGGAGCCCTTCACCTACCACTCCGAGGTGATGACGGGGTTCGAGTACGTCGTGGCTTCCCACTGCCTGCTGGAAGGAATGGCCGAAGAGGGCCTCCGCATCGTCCGTGACGTGCGCGCTCGCTACGACGGCGAGCGACGCAACCCGTTCGACGAGGCCGAGTGCGGACACCACTACGTGCGCGCCATGGCGAGCTGGGCCGGCATCCTGGCCTGGACCGGCTTCGGCTGGGACGCCGTCCAGCAGACGTTCGCCGTCGCGGAATCACCCCGGCCCGCGAGCTGGTTCTGGTCCAACGGAAGCGCCTGGGGGACGGTCTGCCAGCGACCCGAATCGTCCGGCTCCGTCTCGGTCGCGCTGACGGTCGAAGAGGGCTCGCTCCCGATCGCCTGCCTGCGGGTGGGCGATCGGCTGCACTCGCTCGACGAGCGGCGTACGCTGCTTCCTGGAGAGACCCTCGAGATCGACCTCCCGGCCCGCTCGCCTCGCTAGTCCAGCTGCACCAGCATCATGCCCGCGACGACCAGGGCCCCGCCGAGGATCCGCGCCACGGTCACCGGATGCTCGGGGAATCCGATCCACCCGAAGTGGTCGATCACGAGGGAAGCGCCGACCGTGCCGACCACCATCGCCGAGACGTAGGAGGCGGCGCCGATCCGTGGAGCGATCACGATCGCCGAGAGCACCATCGTGGCGCCCAGCACGCCCCCCAGCCAGCTCCAGGCCGGCGCGCGGGAGAGGCCCGCCAGATCGCCCGGCGCGACGCGAAGCACGAGGATCGCCGTCGCCAGCGCAAGGCTCGCCACGAGCGTGTTGGTCAGCGCACCCCACAACGGGTGACCGTGATACTGGGTCACCGTCGCGTTGATGCCCGCCTGGATCGGCGGCAGACAGCCCACGCAGATCGCCAGCAGCACCAGCCCGAGGACTCCCGGGTTCATTCGCCCACCTCATCGATCCCGCCGCCGCGGCCCCTGCCCACGCCACCGCCTGCCTCGTCGAGGACCTGCTCACGGACCATGGCTGACCCCGACTACTCGGGGATCATCAGCACGCGCTTGGCGATGATGTTGCGCTGGATCTCGCTGGTACCCCCCCAGATCGAGTCGGCGCGCGTGATGAGCCAGCGCTTCGTACGCGCCAGCTCGGTGTCCTCGAAGCCCTCGCCGCGCCAGCCGAGTCCACGACTGCCCAGCACCTGCATCGCCAGGTCCTGCTCCCGCTTGCCCAGCTCGGACCAGAGGAACTTGGACATGGAGGCGATCTGTCGCTCCGTCTGGCCGACGCTCGCCTCTTCGGCCGCGCGCTTCATGGTCAGCCCGAAAGCCTGCGAGTCCATCTCGTACTGGGCGATGCGCTCGCGCAACGCGGGGTCGTCCAGCTTGCCGTCGCGCACGCCCAGATGCTCCCGGGCGAGATCGATGAGCCCCTTCTTCTTGCCGGCCCCCGCCGCGCGTCCCTCGGGATTCGCGACTCCGCGCTCGTGCTGGAGCAGGCGCTTGGCCACGGTCCAGCCGCCGTTCACCGGACCCACCACGTCGCTCGTGCTGGCACGGGCTCCGTCGAAGAAGACCTGCGCGAAGTGCTCGGTCCCATCGATCAGTCGTATCGGAGACACCTTCACGCCTTCCTGCTTCATCGGGAAGAGCAGGAAGCTGATTCCCTCGTGCTTCGGCGCGTCCGGGTCCGTGCGCACCAGGCAGAAGATCCAGTCGGCGTGCGGTGCCCCCGTGGTCCAGATCTTCTGGCCGGTCACCACGTACTCGTCGCCCTCGAGGACGGCCCTCGTCTGCAGGCTGGCGAGGTCCGAACCCGCGCCGGGCTCGCTGTAGCCCTGACACCAGATGAGTTCGTGCCGACAGATGGGGGGAAGATGTCGCTGCTTCTGGTCGTCCGTGCCCAGGTCGAGGAGCGTGGGACCGAGCATGCTGAGCCCGAATCCGGCCGGCGGGACCGCCTTGATCGCCCGCATCTCCTGGGACAGGACGGCCCGGTGCTCGCGGTCGAGCCCGCCGCCTCCGTACTCGGTCGGCCAGCCCGGAGCCGCCCAGCCGCGGGTGCCGAGGGTGCGGACCCATTCGTCGAAGCGCGTGCGCGACAGCCGCTCTCGCACCCCCACGCGGATCTCCTCGGGGCAGTGCTCGGCCAGCCAGTCGCGGACCTCGCTGCGAAACGAATCGAGCGATCCCATGGAGCACCTCGCTGCTGGAATCCCGCGCCACCGGGTCGGCACCATTGTATGCCCTGCGTCCCCCGCGCGACAGATGCCGAAGCCGCCCGACGCGAGTACCATGATCCGCGGCGGGAACGGAGACGACAGCATGGCACTGACCCTCTCCGACGACCAGCTGATCCTCAAGCAGACTGCGCGAAGCTTCCTCCAGGAGAAGTCGCCAGTCACACGGATGCGCGAGCTGCGGGACACGGAGGACGCCACGGGCTTCTCTCGGGAGCTCTGGCGGGAGATGGCCGAGATGGGCTGGGCGGGCATCGTCTTCCCCGAGGAGTTCGGCGGGGCCGACATGGGGTACGGGGAGCTCGGGGCCGTGCTCGAGGAGTGCGGGCGCGTGCTGGCACCCGAACCCTTCGTATCGACCGTGCTGCTGGGCGGAAACGCGGTGCTCCTCGGCGCGAGGGATCCGCTCAAGAAGGAGCTGCTCGTGGACGTCTGCAGCGGCGAGCACATCCTCGCCCTGGCCTTCCAGGAGCAGGGTCGCTTCGATCCCTGGGCGGTGGCGACCCGCGCAGAGCGGCACCAGGACGGCTGGCGCATCGAGGGCAGCAAGCAGTTCGTCCTCGACGCCCACGTCGCCGACACGCTGATCGTGACGGCGCGGACCAGCGGGGATCCCCGGGAGCGCGACGGCCTCACCCTCTTCGCGATCGATGCGGGCTCCAGCGGCCTCTCGATCCACCGGAACCACATGGTGGACGGACGCAACGCGGGGGATGTCCGCCTCGACGGGGTCGAGGCGAGCGCCGACCGCGTGATCGGGGAGGTCGACGGGGGCGCCGAGCTTCTCGACTCGGTATTCGACCGCGCGCTGATCGGGCTGTCCGCCGAGATGCTCGGCACCATGGAAGAGGCGTTCGAGCGGACGCTCGCCTACCTGAAGGAGCGCGAGCAGTTCGGCGTCAAGATCGGCACCTTCCAGGCGCTGCGCCATCGCATCGTCGACATGTTCTGCGAGCTGGAGCTGACGCGCTCGGTCGTGCGCGAAGCCCACACCACCCTCGACGAGGGCCGCGAAGGCCTCTCCCAGATGGCCAGCGCCGTCAAGGCGCGCTGCTCGGACGTCTCCAGCCTGATCACCCGAGAGGCCCTCCAGATGCACGGTGGCATCGGGATGACGGACGAGGAGGAGATCGGCCTCTTCTTCAAGCGCGCCAAGGCCGCCGAGCTGACCCTCGGCGACGCGATCTACCACCGCGATCGCTACGCCACGCTGCGGGGATTCTGAAGCCCCGCCGTCAGAAGCCCCAGCCCACGGCGAGGCCGTAGTTGGTGTTGTGATGGCCGGCGACCCAATCGTTGGAGACGAGCGGCGTCAGCACGAGGTTCTCTCCGACGTGGAAGTCCCAGCCCAGACCGAAGCGCAGGAGGGGATCGCGCTCACGCGAGAACTCCCAGCCGGGCCCGACCATCAGCTTGAGGCCCCGCCATGGATGGACCACGACCGGGATGGCGAACACGCTCGGATCGTCTTCGATCCCGAAGTTCCACTCGTACAGGGCACCGATTCCCACGTAGCGGTGGAAGCGGAACTCGTACTCGAGCGCCAGCGCTCCCCCGTGCTCGCTGTGCTTCTCGTGGTAGGTGCCGCCGCCGAAGACGGCCAGGTGGTGACGATGGAAGTCGTGCCCCGCGTGGTCCACCTCGGAGGCCGTGGCCGGCCAGGCCAGCAGGAGGATCGGCATCATCGGGGCGAGAGCTCGTAGTCTGGTGAGCGTGTGCATCCCCCGATGCTGGGGCGGACCGGGCTTCGGCGCAAGCACCCCGGCACGGCGGCATCGGGCCCACACCCGGTCTGTGGCAGAATCGAGCCCCACGCGGATGGGCCGAGCAGCAGACCGGGAGGCTCCCATGAATGGATCGAAGGCGCGAATCGCGGCTCGGATCGTCGGCATCCTCGCACTCTGTGCGGGACTGGCCGCGTTCCTCGTGCCGCTCCAGCACGCGGGGCCCTACGGGATCCCGGGTCGGGGACTGGTTGGCGGAGTCTCGTGCCTCGTCGTTGCCGGCCTGCTCATCGCGGACCGGACTCCGGGAATCCTGCGCGCTGTGGCGCTCGCCGCCTCGCCGATCCTCCTCTTCTTCGCGCTGTACGGAGCCTTCGCGGAGCTGGAGGAGGTGGTGGTCCTGTACGCGGCCGACGCCGAGCTCCGGCTCTGGATCGTCGACCACGAAGGAGTCGAGTGGGTCTCCATGCCGCGCTCCAAAGCGACCCGCCACGCGATCGACGGCGTCCAGCTCGAGCTCCTGCGCGCGGGCTCCACTCGCTGCGTGATCCCGCGGATCGTCGACGATCCCGTCGCGAACCGCCGGACCTTCGACCTGCGTCAGGAGAAGTACGCGGTCCAGCGACTCGGCGGTGTCCTGGGCATGTTCGGCGACGGTCCCGGGCCGGAGACGATCACCCTGCGCCTCGATCCCTGCGTCTGAGGGGGAGGGCAGCCCGAATCGACGCGCGGGCCCGTCAGGCGGCGGGGAGCTCGAAGTTCTCCGGCTTGAGCGGGCAGAGGATGCCGCCCGGAGCGTCGATCAGCGTCGCGCAGCGGTTGCAGTGGGTGCAGCCATTGCGATGGCCGCGCTCCTCCTGGACGCGGCGCGGGAAGTCCGGGTCGAAGAGGAGCGAGCGGCCGAGCTGGATGAAGTCGAATCCCTCCGACATCACACGCTCGATGCTCTCGCCGGTGCAGACGCCCCCGATGTAGCAGACCCCGCACCGCACCCTCTCCCGGATGCGCCGGGCCGAGTCCAGGAAGTAGGTCTCCCGGTAGGGGTACTCCCGGAACATCCGCTTGCCGGCGAGGCGGATGCCCAGCTTCATGAGCGGGTTCTTCTCCTGCTCGATCAGTCCCGGCATCATGCTGTCGCCGTGAAAGAGGAGCATGGGGTTCATGCTGCTCGTTCCTCCGCTGCAGACGATGACGTCGAGTCCGCCCGACTCCAGCATTCCGGCGATCTCGACGGCATCGTCCACGGAGGTCCCACCGCGCACGCCGTCGGTCATGCTGATCTTGCCGAGCAGGGGGAAGCGGTCTCCCACGGCCCGGCGAACCGCCTCGAGCACCTCCAGCCCGAAGCGCACGCGATTGACGAGCGGCCCTCCGTACTGGTCGGTCCGCCTGTTGGTCCTCGGGCTGATGAACTGGCTGATCCCGTAGCCGTGCCCGAAGTGGATTTCGATGGCGTCGAAGCCCACGTCCACCATGAACGCCGCCGCCTGCGCGAACACCTGCACCCGTTCGCGGATCTGGGAGACCGTGAGGGCCCCGGCGAAGGGGAGCCCGTAGGTGAGGCCCAGGGGGTTGATCGCGCGTGTCGGGCCCAGCGGACGCCTGCCCTGGAACTCGCGGTTCTTGGAGAAGTTGCCGCAGTGGCCCAGCTGCCCGGCGACCCTGGCTCCGGTCCGGTGTACCCGGTCGATCAGCTGCTCGAGCTGCGGCCGGATGCCCTCGTGCATGTACAGCTGGTTCTCGTGGATGCGCCCGTCCGCCTCCGCCGCGCAGTACGCGAGGGTGGTCATGCCCACCCCGCCCTCGCCGATCCGCTCGTGCAGGCGCAGCAGCTCCGGACTGGGCACGCCGCCCGGGCTCTTGCCCTCGAAGGTGGCGGACTTGATCAGCCGGTTCCTCAGCGTGAGGCCGTTGATGCGGGCCTCCGTGAAGCAGCGCTCGTGCGCTTCGCTCATGGGATGGCGCTTCCCTCGTGGTGATGGATGATTCGGAGGACACGGTCTCACCCATGGTACTGGCGAATCGACGAGGTTCATGTCGAACGACGATGCGCCCGCGGCGGACGCTCCGGCTCCTGGCGGCGATGGTCCTGCTCGCGCCCGGCACGGCCCGGGGCCTGCCCGCCTTCCCGGGGGCGGAGGGCTTCGGCAGCGATACGCCGGGTGGCCGGGGCGGCGACGTATACGTCGTCACGAGCCTCCGGGGAGCCGGTCCCGGAAGCCTGGGAGCAGCCATCAAGGCCCGCGGGCCGCGCATCGTCGTCTTCGCCGTGAGCGGCACCTACGAGGGCCCCCTGATGATCGAAGAGCCCTATCTCACGATCGCCGGCCAGACCGCGCCGGGCGACGGCATCGCCATCCACGGCACCGAGAAGGGAGCGCTCGAGATCAAGACCCACGACGTCGTGATCCGACACCTGCGTCTGCGCACCGGCCCCCCCGACATGCCCGACACCGTTCGGCTCGGTCGCGGCGCGCACCACGTCGTCATCGACCATTGCTCCATCAGCTGGGGCATCGACGAGAACCTCGCGGTCCTGGGCCACACGAACACGATCCAATGGTCGATCATCTCCGAGGGGCTTCGGGCCAGCACCCACAAGATGGGCGAGCACAGCATGGCCGCCGTGCTCGGAGCGGGGAACGTGAGTGTCCATCACACCCTGTTCGCCCACAACAACGCGCGCAATCCGCGAATCGGCGGCAGCGGCACGACCGTCGATCTCGTCAACAACGTCATATACAACTTCGGCAGCGCGATCACCCGCGTCACGGCCGGTCGAGGTCTGAAGATCAACTACGTCGGAAACACGATCATCCCGGGACCCGACAGCGGCAAACCCCCGGTCTTCGCCATCCGAGGAAGCCACCCGGTCTCGATCCACGCCAGCGGCAACACCAGGCCGGGTTCGCTGAAGCTCGTGCCCGGCAGCCAGGAGCACGTGCTCACGTCCCGTCGACACGCCGCGCCCCGGGTCACGACGCTGCCCGCCCGGAAGGCCTACAGCGAGATCCTGGCCCGGGTGGGCGCATCGCTACCCCGGCGTGACGCAGTGGACGCTCGCGTCATCCGAAGCCTCGTCGAGCGCGGCGGCTCGATCATCGACGACCCGGACGCGGTCGGAGGCCTGCCCGCGCTGGCCTCCGAGCCCGCGCCGAAGGACAGCGACCGGGACGGCATGCCCGACGGCTGGGAGCTGGCGCGCGGGCTCGACCCCGATGATCCGAGCGATGCCCGCGGCGACCTCGACGGCAACGGCTACACGAACATCGAGGACTTCATCAACCACGATGCGCCCTGGAGCGACGCGCCGGGGCGACGGCGCTAGGCTCACCGGGCAAACCCACCCCGCGCGCCCGGAGGGCCTCATGACCCGCCTCGGCTACCAGATCCCGAACTTCACCTATCCCGACACCCGGCCGGACCAGATCTTCGACGAGGTCGTCGCCCAGGCGAAAGCCGCCGAGTCGTCCGGCTACGACCGCGTGATGGTCATGGACCACTTCTATCAGCTGCCGGGAATCGGGGCGCACGACGAGCCGATGTTCGAGTGCTACGCGATGCTGTCCGCGCTGGCCCAGCACACCGAGCGGGTGCGGCTGTCGGCGCTCGTGACCGGCAACACCTACCGCAATCCCGCGCTGCTCGCGAAGACGATCACCACCCTGGACCACGTCTCCCACGGTCGCGCCACGCTCGGCATCGGCGCGGGCTGGTTCGAGAAGGAGCACGTCGATCTGGGCTTCGAGTTCGGGACCTTCGGCGAGCGCTTCGAGAAGCTGGAGGAGGCGCTGCAGATCATCGTGCCGATGCTGCGGGGCGAGACCCCGACCCTGCGCGGCAAGCACTACTCGGTCTCCGAGGCCGCCAACTCCCCGGCGCCGCTCTCGCGCATCCCGATCATGATCGGAGGCCAGGGAGAGAAGAAGACGCTGCGCATGGTGGCGCAGTACGCGGACGAGTCGAACCTGACCGGCGAGGTCGCCGACATCCCCCGCAAGCTCGAAGCGCTGGCGGGCCACTGCGAGCGGCTCGGACGGGATCGCTCGGAGATCGCGGTGACCAAGCTCCTGATGGTGGCCGTCGCGCCCACCCTGGAAGAGCTGGAGGCCGACCTGCGGCGCATCGCCGAGGTCAAGGGCTGGAACGACACGATCCTGGACATGGTCCGCAAGGTCCTCGTCTACGGCGACGCCGACACCGTCGGCGAGCGCATCGCCGAGGCGGTCGCGATGGGGATCGACGGCGTGACCGTGGACCTCCCCGTCAACGGACACGACGTCGAGCGCGTCGCGCTCCTCGGCGAGATCGCCCAGAAGGCACTCGGGTAGATCCTCGGCAGAGGGATCAGCGGAAGCGGTAGATCAGCCCGAGTATCGGTCCGTGCATCAGCAGGTCGACCTCCAGGTCTCCGACCCGGCGATCGACGTCGAGGGCGCGCCAGCCGGCGGCGGCCGTCCACTTCTCGCCGAACCGCCAGGTCAACATGCCCAGGGCCTCCCAGCTGAACTGCGATGCGGAGCCGATCCCGAAGCCGCCCACGTTGCCGTCCACGAAGAGCGAGAAGGGACCGTGGAGATCGATCAGCGTCCGGACGCCGACGACGGGATCGACCCACCACGAGGTGACCTCCTCTTCGATGTCCTCGCCGCCGAAGGTGACGCCGGAGAACGATGCCGACGGGAGCTGGATCTGGGGATAGGCCACCAGCTCGGGCGAGACCGTGAAGCCCGGCGTCTTGATCGGCGGGTACTCCACGTCGAGCTCGACCTTCATCCACCAGAAGCGGCCGCCGCCGTAGAGGTCGGTCCGGATCCGGCGCGGGTCATCCGAGCTCTCCTTGCCCAGCAGGTCCGCCAGCGGGTAGTCGAGCACCCGGTACCCCAGCGACGCACGCAGGGCGATCTGGGTCAGCGTCTGCTCGATGTCGAAGGGCCCGACGGGGAACTCGACGCGGGGCACGGTGACCTTCACGGGACCCGTGGAGACGTCGAAGGGACCGACTCTGACCGGACCCTGCGGCGTGCGGACGATGAAGGGGCCCACCTGCTTCTGCGCACCCGGCTTCGTCACCGAGAAGGGGCCGGCGCTCACCTGGAAGGGACCCACAGTCTCCTCGACCTTCATGCGCACGAAGAGGAGGTCCGTGTAGAAGGAGAGCCGGCTCGGCTTGTGGTAGAGATCGGCGCTGCCCATGATGCCGATCTGGACGTTCTTGAGCAGATCCTTGATGTGGGGATCGAGGGTGCCCGAGACGTCCTTGTAGCTGACGTCGGCCTTGAGGTCCGTCACCCACAGATAGGGCGCGACGCGGAACTCCCAGTTGCCGGTCGGCGCGGGCGAGCTCGCGGGCTCGTCGTCGGGCGGGGCGGGTGAATC
>JANQFA010000060.1 GCA_028278065.1 Myxococcota bacterium | reverse complement strand
GCGGCTCACGAACTCGAGGCCGACAAGTCCGTTCTTCTCGTCGCGCAGGTCCGATGGTCGTAGGTCCGCGAGCCGGAAGAACTCCCACCATCCGGCCTTTCCCTCGCGGCGATGCCACTCCAGAAGGTGCGCCAGTGTCCAGCGAGCCTGCTCTTCAGGGCTCCGGGCTTCGCGCTCGTCCGGCACGCCTTCGAGCAGGGCGTCCATGAGCGCCTGGATCTCGGCGGCGCGCTCCTCCTGGTCCTCGGAAGGGATGCCTTCGCCCAGCACGGGGCGCGGCAGCTCGGCGCCGGCCTCGATCCGCTCGGTCCTCCTCTCTTCCAGCCAGTCGCGAAGCCGCCACGTGGAGACGCAGTCATCGCGGTTGTAGCGCTCCACGGCCTCTGCGGAGCCCTCGGGCGCCTCTTCTGGGATCCCGAGCTCCAGCGCCCGCTCGAACCGGTGCTTGTGCAGCGCGGCTTCGCGAAGCTCGAGGTCGCGTTCGAAACCGTGCACCGCCTCGAGCTGCTTGAGGCCGTAGGTCTCGACGCCGATCCGCAGCGACTCGCGCACGACGGCGTGGAGGTCCACGAAGCGCTCTCCGCGGAGTAGACGATCCAGCTCCTCCTCGCGAGTCGCGTGCCGACCCATCAGGCGCTTCAGCGTCGCTGGCTCGTAGGCGCCGAAATGGTAGACGGCGAAGTCCGGATGCTCTTCCCAACGGGCCAGAAGAGTGTCGATCAGCGACTCGAAGGCAGCCTTCTCCGCGGCGGCATCGAGCGACCAGCGCGCGGTGTAGACAGGCTCTCCATCGTCTCCGATCGTCACCCAGCCGAAGAGGTACTCCCTCCCACCGCTCTCCACGAAGGGATCGCCCTCGAGATCGAGAAAGACGTCCCCGGGCGAGGGCTCCGGGAGGCGTGCCAGCCCGAGCCGCCGCGCCTCTTCTCCGGGCTTCCCGGCCTCGGGAAGAAACTCCACGACGGGCGCCTTGCCGATCGAGTCCCGCTGAACGCGAGCCTGGTGATGAACCCGCTCATAGCTCTCCGCGGATCCTCGCTGGGGCGCGGGATCCAAGGGGAACGTCGCTCCCGCGAGTGCGGTGAGCGTGCCGATTCCCAACCGCTCCAGCTCACGCCGTTGCAGGCGGCTGATCCCGGCGACGAAGGAGAGATGGTCGGCCTCGCGGCGCCGCTTGTCGCAGCGGCTCCACCAGCGGCAGATGTCGCACTCGTTCACGGGCTCCGGGGCCAGAGCCTCCTCAGGGAGCTCGCCATCGACCGCCTCCTCGAGCTGTTGCTCGATCCGTCTCGCGAAGGCCAGGTAGTCGGTCGTTCGGAACCTCTCGGGGCTCTCCAGGCCGGCTGGCGATACGACCCAGAACTCTTCCGGAAGAAGGCCTTGGATCTCGCCGACGATTCGGGTGTAGAGACAGAGCTGGAGCACCGTCCCCGCACGTGTCTCCGTTGCGAGCTTGGTATCCACGACGACGTAGGACCATTCTCCGAGCGCTGGAGAGGGCCGATCGATGCGAAGCAGGACGTCGGCGACGCCGCGGAAACGGCCCTCCACGAGTGGGGCCTGCGTGATGACGTCGGCGCCGGACGCCATCGCCCGCCGAGTCGCTGCCATCCCTTCCGGATCGAGCGACGCATCCGACAGATCGACGCGGCGGATCGACCGCCCCTCTTCGAGGTGCTCGACGTACGCTCTCTCGTGCGCCAGGCCGCGAACCTGAAGGACGGCCAACATCGGATCGAGCGGAGGCGCTTCGAGCTGGCCCGTCGCTGCGCGGCGGTCGAGCTGCGTTCGGTGCTGGCAGCCAAGGTGGGCCGACAGATCGGAGGCGGACAATAGAAGCTGTTCGTCCTGGAGACGCATGAACTCCTCCGGCCCCCGCGCTACAGGTCGTCGAGGGCAGCCAGGAAGCGCTCCAATACGCGCTCGTTGACATGAAGCGGGTTCGCAGCCTGGATCTGTCGCGCCACGGCCACGGCACGCCGTCTTGTGAGGGCGCCCTCTGCAACCAGGTCCACCATCAATCCGAGGCCGAACCGGGTTTCGACGCCATGCCGCAGGCAGAGCCGCCGAAGTGCGCCGTCATTCGTCACGCAGGTCCAGCCCTCTTCCCGGCATGCGACGAGACAGAGGCGGTCGTTGAAGGACACGCTCGATTCGACCTTGGCGGCTCGCAGCAATCGCTCCGTTTCTACCTCGACGACCTCGACGCCGAGGCTCGCGCATCGTGTCTTCGTCACGCCGCGGACCTCGCCGAGCACGGGCGCGAGCACGACGACTCGCCCGACGTGCTCCACCACGAGCTCGAGGATTTCGAGCTCCGACTCACGGTAGTCGATGAGCACGTCCGCATCCGCGAGCAGTACCGTTCGCGCCCGCGGCATCTACCCCACCCACTCACGTGCCTGCTTTCTCATCTCCTCGCGGGTGAGCCCCAGGATCTCGGCCGCGCGCCCGAGAGAGATGTGCTCCTGCTCGAGCGCCTGCCGCACGAGCCGCGAGAGGCGGTCCTCGACGAAGTCGTGCTGTGAGAGGCCCTCCGGCTCGCCGGCGCGGCTCCAGTTCCATGCGAACTCGCTCTTCTCGAGCGCCTTGGGCTCCTCGGTCTTCCGAAGGGTCTTACCGAAGTAGCCTCGGTGTTGGCCCTGAAACGCGCGCCAGACGTCCTTGGTCTCGCGCCCCGACTCGACCAGGCGATAGAGCACGGTCTTGTAGCTCACTCGGAAGATCCGCTTGACCTTGAGAACCCGAACGAGCAGCGGGTGGCCCCGGGTCTCGTTCCACTCCTTCGCGAAGGCGGCCTCGGGCATCAGGAAGTGGCTCGCGAAGAGGTCGGCTTCCCGCTCCGCTGGCAGCGGCAGCTCGGTGGCGTCGCGCTGGTACTCCGCGGGGTGGAGTAGCAAGTGCCCCAGCTCGTGTGCGGCGGTGAAGATCCAGCGCTCGACGGAGATCCGCTCCCAGGTGTTCACGACGACGGCAGGCCCGCCGTCCCCCTCCCCGACGCTGAGCCCGAAGAACGACTCGCTCTTCTTGTCCAGCAAGAGGAGCTTGACCCCGTTCTCTTCGAGGAGCCCGCAGATGTCGCGCACGGGCTCTTCGGACCCGATCCCAACGGCTGCGCGGGCTGCCGCGGCGGCTTCGACCGGGGTGCCGCGCGCGGCACGGCGCGCGTCGGCCGCGAAGCGGAATCGTCGGGCGTCCCCGAGCTCGGCCTCGAGCGCCGCATATGCATCGAGCCACTTCCCGACCTCGGCGAGGATCTGCTCCCGGGAATGCACCCGCGCGTGGGCCCGGAACCGTACGGTCTCGAGGGGCCGGACCGGGGTCACAAGCTCACCGACCGAGACCCCGAGCGCCTTGGCCAGGTCGGCGAGAGTCCGGGCCCGCGGCACCACCGCCCCCCGCTCGATCTTGCCGAGCGCGACCCGCGAGAGCCCTGCCTTCCGACCCAGCTCCTCCTGGGTCAGCTGCCGATCCAGCCGTAGCCGGGCGACGTTCGCCGCGATGGACTCCTCACCGGCCATGTCTCCTCCCTGGGGCCCTTGCAGGCCCTGTCCTTTAAGATATCATATTTTCGTATTTCGACAATATGATGCTTTTACTTTGGCGGGCCGGGCCTCTAGTGCTGGGACGGACGCGCCCCGGGGAGGGCAGTTCCGGTGCGGCGCCGACGGCCAGCGTGGGGCATTCACCTGGGACATGGCCCACCATGCTCCGACGATCGAGAGGGAGATCAGCCCCCACGGGCCACATCGCGCCCGCGCAGACCTCTCCTTCGATCGCCAGCGATGTTCGAGGCCCACGCGCGAGCGCGTCGTCGAGCTCGACGGTCGCGCGGCGGTGGTCGCTCAACGCCGGTGCAGCACCTCGTCGATCCGGGAGGGGACGGCAAGGTCCGCGCGCTCGAGATAGAGCCGGGTCATCCCGGCAAAGGCCCGCTCCACCGCGGGAGCGCGGTGGCTGCGGCGTCCGCGGGGCACCTGGATGTAGGGGAAGGGGTTCGCCTCCCACACGACGATGCTGCCCGACGGCTCGATTCCGTAGTCGAAGGCCACGAAGTCGAGCTCGAGGGCCTTCCGCGCCTGTTGGAAGGCATCGTGGTGCGGATTGGGGCCTTCGATGTGGGCCACCTCCTCGTCGCGCAGGCCCTCGCTGAACGGGTTCCGGCTGCCCCGCGTGATCCAGCTCGTGGAGACGTGGAGCTGCTGGGGGATGCCGGCGTCGCCGGCCACCAGGTAGCGGTACTTCCGGTAGAGGCCGTCGGGGCTGCGCACGTCGACGATCTCGATGGCCACCGGCCGCGCCAGCAGATGCAGCGGGATCTTCTCTGCGTCGCGAGGTCGGTCCACTCGGAAGACGGGGCCGCCGTGGCCCCAGTCCTCGCGCACGAAGAGCGGCAGCGGGATGTCCAGGAGCGTCTCGCGGAAGGCTGCGGCGTCCTCGATCCGGGCCATGCGCGGCGTTCGCAGTCCGGCCTCGTGGAGGCGGCGCGCCGCCTCGGACTTGGCGGCGTTCGGCAGCTTGTCGACGCGGTTGACGATGGGGATGCCGTGGGAGTCGCAGGCCTTGCCGAGGGTCAGGGCCCGCGCGTACGCCCTGCGCGACCAGGCCTGCACGGGATCCTGCAGCCACGGGACGTGCAGCGCGTACGGCGACCAGTCGCGCACGCGGCACGGCAGCAGTCGGAGCTCGAAGCGCTGGCGGACCTCGGGCAGCTCCGCCTCCAGCCAGTCGAGAAACGGATCGAAGAAGCCGGGCAGCGAGGAGTGCCGGACCACGAGAAAGCGCGGCTCCACCCCGCTCAGCGGTCGGTTCCGGCGGCGGTCCTCCAGCAGCACCAGCGGGTAGCGGCGCAGGCCGCGCAGGCGCGCGCGCCAGTGGCGGCGGCGGCGGCGCCCGAGCTTGCGCCGCGTGCGCAGAGTGCGCTGGAGGCTGCGCAGAGGGCGCGGCAGGCTGCGCAGGCGCAGGCTCACGATCCGGAGCCCTCCTCCCCGGGCCGACGCACGAGGGTGAGTCCCTCCCCCCAAGGCAGGTCGAGGACCTGGAGAGCGGGATCCTCCCGCAGCTCCGCGATGAAGCGCTTCACGTCGCAGCGGTAGAGGCGGCCCGGGCCGTACACCTTCGAGGTCCGCTCGCGAAGCGTGTCGTGGAACAGGACGACGCCGTCTTCCGGCACGAAGGGTGCCAGGGCCTCGTAGTCGAAGCGCGCCTGCTCCGCCGAGTGGTAGCCATCCACGAACACGATCCCCACCTCGCCCAAGCCCGCGTAGGCGTCGGACTGGACGAACTCCTGGGTTGTCATCAGGAAGTGGCAGACGTTGTCGGCGCCCAGTCCCCTGAAGTGCGCGTCGACCGAGGCGGGGTCCTTCCAGAAGTCGTCCGCGAGGGAGGGATCGATGAAGAGGACGGAGCCGCCCTCCCCGTTGTCCGCGATCGCCCGGCCGAAGACGAGAGGGACGAAGCCGCGGTAGGAGCCGATCACCACGACCGTCCGGGGTCGCAGCGTCCTCGCGAGACCATAGTAGACCCAGCCGAGCCCGAGGTTCAGGTCCTCGGCCCGCTGGGCGTGGCCCATCTTGAGGAGCTCCGGGTGCTCGAAGAGTCTGGCGATCCACGCCTTCATCGACGGGACGGCTCCTCCCGCAGCAGATGGGTGACCGCCGCCCGGGAGAGAACGCGTATAATCGCGTTCTCTCGATCGCCCCTCCATGCCGCCGACCTTCCTCACATTCTATACCAACGGGGCATACCGCGAGGACGCGCAGCGCCTGGGGCGCTGCTGTCGCCACTTCGGGCTCCCGTTCGAGATGGTACGGGGAGAGGAGCGCGGCGCCTGGAAGCGCAACTGCAACCAGAAGCCCATCCTGCTCGAGCGCGCGCGGCGCCGCCTGTCGGGCCCGCTGGTGTGGCTCGACTCCGACTGCGTGATCCACCGCCGCCCGAGCGCGCTGCTTCGGTGTCGGGACGAAGACGCCGTGCTGTGGATGGCCGGTGCGACCGAGAAGCCCTACGTGTCCTCGCAGGTGATGTGGTGGGGGGACACGCCGGTAGCCCGGGCGATGATCGCCGACTGGGCGGCGCGCGCGCGCGGCCGGCCCGAGAGCCTTGCGGATCCGCTTCTGAAGGAGGTCTGCGACGCGTGGCGGGGAAGGGCCGCGGTCGGGCGACTGCCGACGAGCTACGGCAAGCCCTACTGGAAGCCCGTCCCCGGCGTGCGCTTCGACCACATCGTGATCTCGAGCAACGAGCGCCGCTGCGTCCATCCGGATGCGAAGCCGCGCCAGGACCGGCGCCGCCTGTGTCCGCTCCGCTTGCCCTATGCCTGACGCCCTCCCCCGTGGACGCGGCGACGTCGTCTTTCTCACCAACGGAAACCTGAACGGGCGTGTCGTACGCCTGGTGGCCGACCATGCACGGAGCTCCGGCCTGCGGGTTGCGCTCTTCAGCTTCGCGCCGCTCACGCCCTGGCCGGAGCAGCGGCTGGCGCCCCACCGGGTCGAGCTCCGCACGGTGGACTTCGCCGAGGTCGAGCGGCGGGTCGTCTCCGCCGGGGCGTTCGTGTACGCGCCCAGCCGCTTCGGCACCGACCATCCCCGGCTCGTCCGCCTGGCGCGCCGCGCCGGTGTGCCGAGCGTGGCGATCGTCGCCGACCTGGGGTTTCTCGTCGACAAGCGCTTCGACGCCACGGAGCCATCGGGCCTGCCCGACCGGGTCTGCGTGGCGGATCCCTCGACGGAGGCGTTGCTCCTGCGCTGCGGCGTTCCGGAACGCATCCTGCGACGCACCGGCAACCCCCATCTCGACGGCGCCGTCCGGCGGATGCCGCTTGCGCGGCCGCCGACGGCGTGTCGGCGGGTCGGCGTGCTCGTCAATCCCGTCCTGGATCCCGGCGCCAGGCGGCCCGCCCCTCCGCGGCCGGAGCTCGAGGTGGTGCGCGGGATCGAGCGCGCCGTGGCCGGGCTTCCCGGCGTGTCGCTCACCCTGCGGCTCCATCCCCGCCTCGATCCAGGCTGCGCGTCGGACCTGCCGGAAGCCGCCCTGGATCCTCTCGAGCCCCGGCGTCCCTTCGAGCCGTTCGTGGCGGACCAGCACCGGGTCGTGGGGTCCCACTCCATGGGTCTGCTCGTCGCGCGATTGCTCGGCCGGCCTGTGGCGAGCTTCCAGCCGGCAGGGCGTCCGGTGGTTCGGACCGAGGTCTTCGCGGCGTGGGGCATCCCGAACCTGACGCGGCCCGAGGAGCTGCGCTCCTGGCTGCTCGCGGCCGACGAGGAGGTGGCGGCGCCGCTCCGGGTCGAAGACGTCCTCTTCCGGCCCGGACGCTCCCTCGAGGCGATTCTCGAGGTCATCGGGGAGGTGCTCTCGGGGTCCGGGGCGCCGGACTCCTTCCCGCGCCCGGCGCTTCGTCCGGGCGGCCTTCGAACGGGAGAATCCAGGCGCGGCGCGACCGACACCGGATGAACGGGCTCGCTCCTGGAAGCACGAGGAGCGCTGGAGGGCGTGGGACCCGGTCCCTCCTCGGGAAGAGGATGATGTCGCTACCCTGAATCCGGTGGTGAAGACGCTCCTGCTTCACATCGGGACACACAAGACCGGGTCGACGGCGATCCAGTACCTGCTCGCCCAGGTCGAGCCCTTCGGCGAACGGGTCCTCTACCCGCAGTCCGGCCGCTCCAAGGTCCGCGAGCAGAACGGCCACAAGGAGCTCGCCGCCGCGATCCGCAAGACGCCCGGGTGTGACGAGGGCTGCTGGGACCGCCTCCACCGCGAGCTGGAGGAGAGTCCGGCGGAGATCGCCGTCCTGAGCGCCGAGAGCTTCTCGTCATTCCAGGATCAGCACGTCGAGCGCCTCCGCCGCGCCCTGCGGCACGTCGAGGTGCGTGTGCTGGTCTACGTTCGCAATCCGCTGGACTTCATGGCGAGCTCCTTCGCACAGGCGGTGAAGAGCAGCCGCTACCCGGCCTCGTTCGGCGACTTCATCCGGCTCGACGAGCGCATCGCTCGCTGCAACTACGCTGCCCTGATGGACCGCTGGGTCGGGGTCTGGGGGCGAGACCGGGTTCGACTGCAGATCTACGACAAGGTCGCCGCGGACCTGCTCGAGGACTTGATGGCTCAGGTCCCCGTTCCCCACGCGCCGATCGGAGAGCTGCGCCGCAGGAATCGCACGCCCCCGGTCCATGTGGTCCATCTCCTCCGCTACGTGAATCGCCTGGAGGAACTCGGAGGACGGGTCGGGATCCCCTCGGAGATCTTCTCCCGCATTCGTCGCAGCCTGCGAGAGAAGCGCGGTCTCGGCGGCCCCGTGCGGGCCTGGCACAAGCGCATCTCGCGCGGCTCCCGGATCTACTCCCCCCGCGAGGTCGAGTACCTGCGCAGCGCCGTGGAAGACTGGATGGAGGACTTCCTGGACCGGTACGTCGCCGCGGAGGATCGGCACTACCTGGCCTTTTGAGCCTCCGCGCGGTGCAGGCCGCCGCGCGTCCGCAGCGTCTCCTCGCCGAGACACGGCCTGCTCGCACGGCGTGATGGGCGTGGCCCACCGATCGCCTCACGCCTCGGAGGGCGCCTCAAGCACCAGCGCGGTGATCTGGTCGGCGAGGCGGTGCGCGGTCTCGCGGTCGAGCTGCAGGCCCATCACCTCCTCCACCACCGGTCGCGCCAGGAAGGGGAAGGCCAGGAGCGAGACGAGGGAGAGGGGTGTGAGCGCGGGATCGAGGCCGGGGCGCAGCCGTCCGCCCTGCTGCGCGAGTCCGAGGAGCTGCACGAGGAGGGCGCGGACCCGCGAGGCGTAGCGGGTGGCGAAGAGGGTGCGGAGCTCCTGCGAGGCGAAGACGCCGTGCACCAGGAGGATGGGCAGCCAGGGTCGCTCGCAGAGCGCTTCGGCCACGCTCCGGACCAGCGCCCGGGGGTCGACGGCCGGGGCCGCGGCGGCCTGCTGGAGGATGGCGAGGATCGGCTCGAAGCCGGCCTCGAGGAGGGCTTCGAGGAGGCCGCGGGTGTCCTGGAAGTAGTACTTGACCATGGGCGGGGTGACCCCCGCGCGATCCGCCACCCCGCGCTGGGTCAGCGCAGCAAACCCCTGATCCGAAAGGAGCCCTGCGGCTGCCTGGAGGAGCGCGTCGCGGACGGCGGCATCGCCTCCCTTGGGTCCGGGGCGGCGCCTGGAGTCTGCCGGCGGGGCCATTGAATCTTTTTTAACACAAAGATAGAATGTGGCCAGCACGAAAGGAGCCCCCGATGACCACGCCCCCCGGTCTCTCGGTCGGCCAGCTCGGGCACTTCGTCTGCCTGGCCGTCCTCCTCGCGCTGGCCCACACGGCCTGGCGGTACCTCGGCGAGCCGTTCCCCGCCGCGTTCTGGCTGGCGATCGCCCTGCCCGTGGCGCACCAGATCTTCGTGTGGCTCGCGTGGAGGCTCGAGCTCGCGCGCTCGGCGACGAGCGCGACGCTCGGCTTCCGCGGCTACCTGGCGGTCTTCTTCCTGCTCTTCGGCAGCCGCTTCGTGGCGATCCTCTGGCTGTCCTGGCTCGATCGCGGCAGCCTCGGCCTGCCGCTGCCGGCGCAGCTGGTCGGCGCCGCGCTGCTCGCGCTGCCTGCGCTCTACGCCGGGTACAGCGTGGGGCGCTACTTCGGCATGGTGCGCGCCGCCGGTGCGGACCACTTCGAGCCGCGCTATCGCGAGATGCCCCTGGTGAAGGACGGCATCTTCCGCTTCACCCACAACGGCATGTACGTCTACGCCTTCCTCGGGATCTGGGCCATCGCCTTCGCGTTCGGGTCGGCGGCGGGCCTGGTCGTGGCGGCGTTCAGCCACGCCTACATCTGGGTCCACTTCTTCGCCACCGAGAGGCCCGACATGCGCTTTCTCTACGCATCGCGCTGACCCTCCCGACGAGGCTCCGGGGAAGCGGCCGCGCCCCAGGTCGTGGCGTGGCGCGACCTTCGCTGGGGCGCCATGCCTCAGTCTCTGGCGCCGTGGGGCCGGCAGGCGGTCGGGAGGGCACGGAGGCGGCGTTTCGCTGGCACGAAAGATGCTGCTTCAGAGTGTGGTAGCACCTAGATGAGAGCAACCCGGAGGAGCCACCATGCCTGTTGAAGATTACTGCCAGCGAGCCGTTTCCAGCGCAGCGCCCGACGAGACGCTGCGCGTCGCCGCCCAGCGGATGGAGAGTGAGGGAGTGGGGTCCCTCGTCGTCATGGAGGACGGCTGGCCGGTCGGCGTCCTCACCGATCGCGACATCGTCCTGCGCGCCGTGGCCGAGGAGCGCGACCCCGACGACACCCCGGTGGCGAGCGCCCTCGGTCGGCCTGCGGTCACCGTCGCAGGCGATGCGGGGCTCGGCGAAGCCCTGGATCTCATGAAGCGCAAGCGTGTGCGCCGCCTCCCCGTGGTCGATGCCAAGGGCCGGGGCGAAGGGATCATCGCGGCGGACGACGTGGTGCGCCTGCTGGCCGAGGAGATCACGGCCCTCGCCCGGGTCACGTCCGCGCAGCTCCCCGTCGTGGCGAGTGCGGGCGCGGAGGGAGCGGGCGGCGCGGCCGCCGGCCTCGAGGCTCCGCGGCCGAAGCGACAGGTCGAGCACTACCAGCGGGAGGTGCATTGCCTGCGGTCGGACACCAACGCACGCGGTCTGGCCCAGCTCATGAAGGTCCGGTCGGTCGGCTGCGTCGTCGTCACCAGCGACGGAGAGGATGCGGTAGGCGTCGTGACCGACCGCGACATCGTGACCCGCGTCGTCGCCCCCGGCCAGGATCCCGACGGCACCCTGGTGTCCACCATCATGAGCGCGCCGCCCGTCACGGCCCAGGCCACCGAGCCCCTCCAGGCCGTGGTGGCGAAGATGGGCGACCACGGGGTCCGCCGCATCCCGATCCTGAGCGGCGGTCAGGCCGTCGGCATCGTCACCTACGACGACCTGCTGGTGAGCTTCGGCCGCGAGCTCGCGGAGCTCGGCGAGGCGGTGCGGAACGAGGTCCGGCACGAGCAGCTCGGCGCCCAGTTCGAGCAGACGCGCCAGGCGGCCGAGTCGCACCTGCGCGACATCGGAGGCCAGATCGCGGAGCTCGGGGCGGATTCCGTCGATGCCGTGCGCAAGGAGCTCGAGGGCGTCTGGGAGCGCATCCGGGGGCGTTGAGCGCAGCGCGTCGCGAGGGCTCGCGCCCGAATCACCGACCCGCAGGGCGTGATGTCGGGCGCGAGTCGGCCGTGCGTTCGAGGTCGAGCGCGACTCCCGTCGTTGCGGAGACCCGCTCCACCAGGCGCCGCAGCGCGCGCGGGTGCTCCCACGCCATCTCGGCGAAGGGCTCGCGGCTCGGGTCGCTCCCGAGGCGCAGCATGCGCGCGACGGCGTTGGCGCAGGGCAGCGTCTCGTAGTAGGCGAGGACCGCGGGCTCGACCGCTCGGGTGCGCGCGTAGTGGCGCTCGAAGCTCCCGAGCAGCCGCTTCTGGACGCCGTGGACCAGGCGGCCCGGAATCCGCGCAACAGGGAGCTGACTGATCTGGAGCTGGGCGCGGATCACACCCAGGTCGAGAGCCGGGTCGGCGATCCGCGTTCCCGTCCAGTCGATCACCCCCGCGAGGCGGCCCGGCTCGAAGAGCAGGTTGAAGGCGTGGAAGTCGCCGTGGCAGATGGAGGGGCGCTCGGGCTCGGGCGGGCGCTTCGCGCGCAGCCAGCGCAACAGGGCGGAGAGACCCGTGTGCTTCAGCTCGTCCGCCTCGGCCTCGAGCGCGGCGAGGCGCGTCTCCAAGCTCACCTGCGCTCGAGCCACGCCGGCCGCATCCAGCTCGCGCAGGAGTGGCTCGGGGTCGAGCGCGTGCAGCTGGAGGAGCGCATCGGCCTGGAGCCGGGGGAGCCGCGTCACCAGGCGCGGCACGGCGAGGAGCAGCGCCAGCGGTCCCGCGTCCTGGCGCGCGAAGAGGCCTGCGGGCCCGGCCGTTCCCGGCAGGCGCTCCATCACCAGGAAGGGGCGAGCCAGCTCGCCGCCCGCTTCGTCTACCGCCAGGACGTGCGGTGCCGGGAAGCCCTGCGCGGCCACGGCGTTCTGCACCGCGGCCTCGAAGCGCATGTCGAGCGGGTGGTCGTCGCGCGCCAGGCGCAGGACGAGCGGGCCGCCCCAGCCCTCCGGTGCCCGAGCGAGGCGAAAGCCGAAGATCCACGACGCGGTGCCGCCGAGGATCGGCTGCGGCGGCTCGGCGTAGTCGAGCTCGGGGCGGGAGAGGTGGCGGCGCAGTTCGGCGAGCAGCGCCGTCTCCACCTCCACGCCGCGGTACTGCTCTTCCAGTGAGGCGAGCAGCTCGTCCGCAACCGGCGCCGTCGGCGTCACGGCTCCATCCTCGGGAGCCGACGCAGCAGCCCCAGCACCACCAGCATTCCGATCACGGGGACGCCTGCGATGGCGAGGCGCAGGCCGAGGAGAGCGCTCTCGCCCTGCTCGGCGTTGGGCTCGAAGCCCGAGAGCTGGAGGATGGCGCCCACCACCAGGAACTTCACTCCGATGGCCGACTTCTCGGCGAAGGTCCAGGCCGCGAAGTAGGCGCCCTCCTTGCGCTCGCCGGTCTCAGCCTCGTCCCCGTCGACCAGGTCGGCCAGCAGCGAGGGCGCCACCACGCCGGAGCAGGCTCCGGCTGCTCCCGCGAAGAAGATCCCGACCAGGAGGAGCGCTCCGTCGCCGCGCGAGAGGGTGAAGAAGCCCGCGAACAGGATCAGGTTGACGGCGACCGAGACCATCCAGGCCTCGCGCTTGCCCAGCCGCCGGGCCAGCCGCACCCAGATCGGGATGGCGAGGAGCAGGCCCGCGACGGCGCTCGCCAGGTAGTAGGCAGTCCAGCCGGGTGTGCCCAGGAGGTAGTCCGAGGCGAAGGGGAGCAGGCTCAGGGTCGAGGCGAGGCCGATCTCCTGGACGAAGCGCGCCACCAGGACGGCGCGCGCGCGGGAGTGGTGCCAGACGTCGCGGAAGGCGCGGCGCAGGCTCGCACCGCCGCGGCCGCGGTGCTGGCGCGGCTCGCGGATGCGGGCGGCACCCGTCGCGATGAGGCCGCCGGTCGCCAGGGCCATGCCCAACGCGAGGGGAACCACCGCGGCCCGCGGATCGGAAGCCCGCTCGATCCAGGCCACCGCCGCGATGGCGACCACAGCGCCCAGATGCGCGGTGAACGAGGAGGCTGCGAAGACGCGCGTGCGGTCGTGGGGGTGTGGCGAGAGCTCGGCGCCGAGCGCCCGGTGCGGTACGCCGAAGACGGTGAGCGCCGTGTGCAGGAAGAGGACCCAGACCGCGAGCCAGGCGACGAGGCCCGGCTGGCCGAGCGCAGCCGGCGGGGCCCAGAGTGCCAGGAACCCCAGCGGCAGGAGCAGCGCCGAGGCGAAGAGCCAGGGGCGGCGGCGCCCCAGTCGGTGCTCGGTGCGATCGCTCCAGTGGCCCGCGATCGGGTCCGAGATCGCATCCCAGAGCCGCGCCGCACCGAAGAGCGCGCCCACCGCGGCGGGCGCCACCAGCAGGACGTCGGTCGCGAACTTCAGGAAGTAGATCACCACCAGGCCGACCATCGCGCCGATCCCCAGGCTGGGAAGGCTGTAGGCGGCGATCACCTCGCGGGCCAGGTCGGGCTGCGCCCCTTCACCTTCGTGCATCTGGGCGGTCGACCCTGTCGCGACCCCGGCCAAGGTCAGAACCGCAGCGGCAGCGTCTCGAGTCCGCGCAGGACCAGGCGCTGGCGCCACACCGGCTTCTCGAAGTCGGCCTTGAAGCTCGGCAGTCGGCGCATCAGGGTCTCGAGGGCGACCGCGCCCTCCAGGCGTGCGAGCGCGGCACCCAGACAGAAGTGCCGGCCCGAGCCGAAGGCCACATGGCGCACCTCGCCGCGCCGGAAGTCGAGCCGGTCGGGCTCGGGGAAGGCCTCGGGGTCGCGGTTGGCGGAGCCGAGCAGCGGATAGAGGCGGTCGCCGCGCCGCACGCGCTGCCCGGCTACCTCGCAGTCCTCCAGCGCGATGCGCTGCGCCACCTGGACCGGGCTCTCGAAGCGCAGCAGCTCGTCGACGGCGTCGGCGGTGCGGCTCGGGTCCACTGCCAGGAAGCGGCGCGCCTCGGGGTTGCGCAGGAGCGCCAGCACCGAGTTCCCGATCAGGTTGGTCGTGGTCTCGTGGCCCGCCACCAGGACGAGGCTGACCAGGCCGAAGAGCTCGTCGTCGTCGAGTGCGTCGGCCGGTTCCGCGCCGACCAGCTCGCTGACGAGGTCGTCGCGGGGCGCACTGCGCCGCTCGCTGAACACGGCTTCGAAGTAGGTGCGCATCTCGGTCAGGCTCGCTTCGCAGCGCGCGTCGGCGTCCTCGTCCTTGAAGGGCTCCACCAGGAGCACAGCCAGGTCGTCGGACCAGCGGCGCAGGAGCGGCAGGTCGTCGGCGGGAATCCCGAGAAGCTCGGCGATCACGCGCACGGGGAGCGGATAGGCGAAGTCTGCGATCAGCTCCAGGCGCCCGCGCGACGCGGCGGCCTCGAGCAGCTCCTCGGCGATCGCCTGGATGCGCGGCCGCAGCGCCTCGACCCGGCGCGGGGTGAAGGCGTGGCGCACGCGCTCGCGCAGGCGGGTGTGGGCCGGCGGGTCCATGAAGAAGAGCGTCTGGTCGTGCTGCTTGTCCAGGATGGAGGCCCGGTCGTGGGGGCACCGGCTGTCGCTGCGCACCCGGCGGTCCACTCCGAGGCGCGGGTCGCGCAGCACCGCCACCACGTCGGAGTGGTGGGGGATGAGCCAGCCGCGCGGCAGCTCGCTCCAGTGGGCGCGGCCGCTCTCGCGCAGCACCCGGTAGAGGGGATAGGGGTCCTCCCTGAGCTCTTCCTGGAGTGCCGAGACATCGGTTGCCATGGCGTTCCTTTCCTTTTGAAGACAGTGGGTTGGAGGAATCGAGCTGCCCGGCTGGACACATACCATCGGTAGGTATATACATACCTTCGGTATGGACGTCAAGAACAAGAAGGTCCTTCAGTCGGAAGCCACCCGGGCGGAGCTGATCCGGGTGGCGAGCGACCTCTTCGCCGAGCGCGGCTACGCCGGGGCGTCCCTGGAGGACATCGCGGGCAAGGTGGGCCTGACCAAGGGCGCCCTCTACCACCACTTCCGCGACAAGCGGGCCCTCTTCGAGGCGGTGGTGGCCCAGGTGCTGGAGGACGACCTGGTCCGCATCCAGGTGGAGTCGCGGAGAGTGACCTCCCACCTGGAGGAGAACTCCTGGGACCGGCTGATGGTGCTGACCGACCTCTTCCTCGCGGGCTTCCTCGATCCGCGGGCGCGCCGCATCGTCTGGGTGGACGGTCCCGCCGTGCTCGGCTGGGAGCGCTGGCACCACGTGGTGTCGGAGCCCACCCTCGATCGCATCGTCGCCATCGTCGGCGTGATGGAGGAGCGCGGCGTCATCGAGCCGCGCATGCGCCGGCCCCTGGCCCAGCTCATGTTCGGCGCCGTACAGGAGGCGGGCATGGCCATCGCCCACGCACCCGACCGCGAGGCGCGCCGCGCCGAGCTGGCGTCCGCCCTCCGCTGGATGCTCGAGACCCTCTTCCGCCGGCGTCCCAGCCCCCGCTGACGGTGTGCAGCGGCGGGTCGACGAGCCCGGAACCCCGATCAGGTGCGGCGCTCGTCCGTCTCCACGCGGCCGTCGACGACGCGGACGATGCGGCGGGCGCGCTCCATGACGCGCGGGTCGTGGGTGGAGAAGAGGAAGGTGACGCGGCGCTCGCGGTTCTGCTGCTCCATGATGTCGAGCAGGTTGGTGGCGTTCTCGGAGTCGAGGTTGGCCGTGGGCTCGTCGGCGAGCACCACGGCCGGGTCCGCGGCGATGGCCCGCGCGATGGCGACCCGTTGCTGCTGGCCGCCCGAGAGCTCGTCGGGAGTCCGGTGCTCCATCCCCGCGAGCCCCACGTCCGCGAGGAGCCCCTCCACGCGCTCGCGCCGTTCCTCGATGTCGACACCCTGGAGCGCCAGCACCATCTCGGCGTTCTCGTAGGCCGTCAGCACGGGCATCAGGTTGTAGGCCTGGAAGACGAAGCCGATGCGGTCGCGGCGCAGGTGGCTCCGCTCGCGCTGACTCAGTGCGGCGAGGTCGCGGCCCTCGAGGAGGACCTGCCCCCCGCTGGGTCGGTCGAGGGCGCCGATCACGTTCAGCAGCGTGGTCTTGCCCGACCCGGACGGGCCGCAGATCGCCGTGAACTCGCCCACGGCCACCTCCATGTTCAGCCCGCGCAGGGCATGCACCTCCTGGCTGCCCTGCCGGTAGACCCGCGTCACCTCCTTGCAGACCACGACCGGCGAATGCGACTCCACGAGAGCTCCTATACCAGCCGGATGGTGTCGGCGGGATCCACCGTGCCCGCCTTCCAGGCCGGGTAGATCCCGGAGAGGAGCGTCGCCACCACGGCGGCTGCGCCGATCAGGAACGCGTTCTCCGGGTAGATGTCGACGTGCATCCGCGTCGTCATCGCGATGCCCGCCACCTCGGCGGCCTGGTCGCCGGCGGCCATCATGCCCATCAGGTCGACGCCGAAGCGGTTCAGGTACCAGTAGGGGACGGCCGTCACGACCATCCCGAGCACGAGTCCCGAGGCCGCGAGCATGGCGCTCTCGGTGATCACCAGGCGGCCGAGCTGTCCGGGCGTCCAGCCGATCGCCCGCAGGATCCCGAACTCACGCATGCGCTCCATGACCCCGACGAAGATCGTGTTGAAGATCCCGGCCGCGACGAGGAGCATGATGATCGCCTCCATGATCCACGCTCCCGCGATCTTCATCGCGATGAACCCGGCCAGCTCCGGCTGGAGGACGTGCCACGGCAGCGCCGCCACGGAGTCGCCGTTCCCGGTCGTGACCCGCTGCGAGAGCCGCGCTGCGACCGAGTCGGCCGCGCGCTGGTCCTCCAGGAAGACGGCCACCTGCACGGCCTCGTCGGGCCCGTAGCGGAGGGATCTGCGCACGTAGTCGAGAGGGAGCAGGGTGAGGCCGCCGTCCACGGTGGGTGCGCCCGTGCGCAGGGTGCCGGTGACGCGCACCGCCTCCTGCACGATCTCGCCGTCCTTGTCGGTGAGCGTGTAGACCACCTTGTGCCCGATGCCGACCTTGAGGTTCTCGGCCAGCCTGGCGCCGAGCACGATGCCGCTGCGCTCCCCGGAGCGGAGTGCCTCGCCCGCCTCGATGGCCTCGAGGAGGGAGAGCGTGGACACGTCCTCCGCCTCGGGATCGAAGGCGATGAACCCGGCTCCGTAGTTGCGCGCCGGGGACGCGATCATCAGGTTCCCGGAGATTCGCTCGACGACGCGCACGACCTCGGGCTCCTCCATGGCGACGCTGGCCAGCGCGGGTGTCTGCGTCACGGTGCGCGCCAGGGTCGGCGAGTCGAGGTACTCGGCGTGCTGGAGCGTCACGTGCCCCCCGCCCATGCGCGCGGCGAGATCGATCATCTGGCGCCAGTTCGCGTCTCCCAGTCCGGTGAAGAGCCATGCCAGCGTCGTGCCGAAGGCGATGGACGAGAGGGTGAGGAGCGTGCGCCTGCGATGGCGCCACAGGTTGCGCCAGGCCATCGATGTCAGGTTGGGTCCGCTCATCGGCGCTCCTAGCGGTGGTGGATCGCCCGCACCGGGTCGATGAAGGCCGCCTTCAGCGCGGGGTAGCTGGTGGCCAGGGTGACGATGAGGATCAGCACGCCGATCGGCACCGCGAAGGTCTCCGCGCTCATGTCCGCGTGCCAGGTGGAGCTCATCGCGACACCCATCACGGAGGTGCCGGCGAGCGACGTGAGCTCGAAGCCCTCGGTCGCCAGGTAGTGCAGCGTGGGAGCACCGAGGGCCACGCCCAACGCGATCGCCATCGCGGTCACGATGACCATCTCCGCGAACATCAGGCCCAGGATGCCCCCAGGGCTCACGCCCAGCGCCTTCAGCACGCCCAGCTCGCGGATGCGCTCGAAGACCGTCATCAGCATGGCGTTCAGGACGAGGACCGCGATCGCCACGTACACGATGACGACCATCATCACGAGGGCGCCGCGTGCGGAGTCCATGAACGAGGCCAGGGTCGGCATCAGATCGCGCCAGGTGCGCACGTCGAGGCCGCTGGCGGCCGCCCGCACGGCCTCGGCTGCCACGTCCAGCTCGGTGTCCGCCGGCCGTCGCACGACGATCTGGTGCACCCCCGTGGGCAGGACGAAGAGCTCGCGGAAGGTCGCGGCCGGCATGAAGACCCCGCCGCGGTCCACCTCCGGGCCGACGTTCTCGAGGATGCCGCGCACGTTGAACAGGTCGGCCGCCATCGCGCCGTCGGTTCCCTGGGAGAGCACCACGATCTCCTCCCCCGGGTCGACCGCGAGCATGCGCGCGAGGCGGCGGCCCAGCACGACGCCGTGGCTGTCGGCCGGGTCGAGCCAGCTTCCCTCGAGCAGGTGCTCGTGCACCAGGCTCACCTGCGCATCGCTCGGAACGTCGATTCCGAAGAAGGCGACTCCGGCCGACGATTCATCCGCGGCGGCCAGCCCGTGCGCCAGCAGGCGCGCCGTCGCGCGATAGCCGGCCGCCCGCAGCTGCTGCAGGAGGGCCTCCGCGTCGTCGATCCGCGTGTGGAGGGAGGGATCGTCGCGGTAGTCGAGGGCGTGCACCTGCAGATCCCCGACCTCGAGGTCGACGATGGTGGCCTCCATGTCGCGCAGATACCAGCTCATGAGGCCGGAGTAGAGGATCATCGTCCAGAGCGCGAAGCTCATCGCCGAGACGGTGACGAGCGTGCGACGCCGGCTCCGCCAGACGTTGCGCCACGCGGTCCTCCAGATCTGCACGCTCGAACCCTACCGCACGGTTCCGTCGAGCGCGGCCGGACCCGCGTCGGCCAGCCGGTGTCGGACTAGCACACGTCCTCCGCGAGCCGCACCGGCTGTCGATGCGGCCCCCACGTGCCGGGTCTCGCCTCGAAGACACCGGCGCAGGGTGTCCCGCAGCGCTCGCAGCAGCCCATCGAATCGAGATTCCAGGCGGTCAGCACGTACCGGTCGCGGCCGATCAGCTTCTCACCGCAGCCGTGACAGAAGGTGCTGCCGCCCTCCTCGTCGTACACGTTGCCCGTGTAGACGTAGCGGAGGCCGTGCTCGCGGGCGATGCGCCGGGCGCGGGTCAGCGTGGAGGTCGGGGTCGCCGGGGTGTCCAGCATCCGGTAGTCGGGATGGAAGGCGCTGAAGTGCCACGGCACGTCCAGGCCCAGGTGCTCGACCACCCACGCGCAGGCCGCGTGGATCTCGTGGTCCGAGTCGTTCTCTCCGGGGATGAGGAGCGTGGTGATCTCGAGCCACACGTCCGTCTCGTGCCGGATGTACTGCAGGGTCTCGAGGACCGGCGCCATGCTCGCCGTGCAGAGCCGGTGATAGAAGTCCTCGCTGAAGGCCTTCAGGTCAACGTTCACCGCATCCATGTGCGCGAAGAGCTCGCGGCGCGGCTCCTCGCACACGTACCCTGCCGTCACCGCCACGTTGCGCAGGCCCTGCTCGCGGCACGCCAGCGCCGTGTCGACGGCGTACTCCAGGAAGATCACCGGGTCGTTGTAGGTGTAGGCCACGCTGCGGCAGCCCAGCTCCCGGGCGGCGCGGGCGATGCGCTCCGGCGGGGCCTCGTCGGCCAGGGTGTCGATCTCGCGGCTCTTGCTGATGTCCCAGTTCTGGCAGAAGCGACAGGTGAGGTTGCAGCCCGCGGTCCCGAAGGACAGCACCGGCGTGCCCGGCAGGAAGTGGCTCAGGGGCTTCTTCTCGATGGGGTCCACGCAGAAGCCGCTGGAGCGTCCCCAGGTGGTCAGCACCAGCTCCGCGCCCTGACGCGCCCGCACGAAGCAGAGCCCGCGCTGGCCGTCGGCCAGCCGACAGCGACGGGGGCATACGTCGCACTCGAGCTCCCCGCTGGGAAGCGGCCTCCAGTACCGAGCCGGCACCGTGTGCTCGAGCGAGCCGCCCATCCTCGTAGGATGGGCTCCGGGACCGGGACGTCAAACGCGGGGCTCTTGACCCCTCGGGCTCCGGGCGCATGCTGTTCGCTGATGAAGCTGCGAACCCCCGCCGTCTCCGGCGCCTTCTATCCCCGCGACGCCGACGAGCTGGGCCGCATGGTGGATGCGTGCCTCGCCGAGGCCGCGCCCGCCGCCGGCGAGCCGCCGCCCAAGGCGCTGATCGTCCCCCATGCGGGCTACGTGTACTCGGGACCGATCGCGGGTCGCGGCTACGCGCGTCTCGCTCCCGTGCGCGACACCGTCTCGCGGGTCGTCCTGCTGGGCCCGGCGCATCGCGTCTTCGTGCAGGGTCTCGCGGCGTCGAGCGCGGATGCCTTCGTCACGCCGCTGGGTGCCGTGGCGGTGGATCGCGCGGCGGTCGCTGCCGCCTGCGAGCTGCCCCAGGTGCGCGTGAGCGACGAGGCACACGCGCCGGAGCACAGCCTGGAGGTCCACCTGCCCTTCCTGCAGCGGGTGCTCGGTGACTTCGCGCTGGTTCCCTTCGCGGTGGGGGATGCCTCGGACGAAGAGGTGGCCGATGTGCTGGAGAAGCTCTGGGGCGGTCCCGAGACCCTGATCGTCGTGAGCTCGGACCTCAGCCACTACTACGATCATGCGACGGCGCGCCGCCTGGACGCCGCGGCCTGCCGGGCCATCGAGGCCCTCGAGCCCGGCGCACTGGACGAGGAGTCGGCGTGCGGTCGCGTGCCGATCTGCGGTCTCCTGCTGGCGGCGCGCCGCCACGGGCTGGCCGCGCGGACGCTCGACCTGCGCAACTCCGGCGACACGGCCGGCTCGCGGGATCAGGTGGTGGGATACGGTGCCTGGGCCTTCGCCTGAACGGGCGGCAGCGTCGTCCCGGGACGACGATCCCGGTCTGCTCCGGGTCGCGCGTGATTCGCTCGCGCACGGCGTGCGGCACGGCGCTCCGCGCCTCCCCGATCCGCAGCACGGCCCGCAGGCGTGGCGCGAGCCGGGAGCCACCTTCGTCACCCTGTCCAACCCGGACGACTCGCTGCGCGGCTGCATGGGTTCGCTCGAGCCGATCCGCTCCCTGGCCGACGACGTGGCCGAGAACGCCTTCCGCGCGGGCTTCGCCGACCCGCGCTTCGAGCCGCTCAGCACGCTGGAGGCCGCGTCGGTCCATCTGCACATCGCGGTGCTCGGGCCGCTCGAGCCCCTCGAGGTGGGATCCGAGGAGGAGCTGATCGCGGCGCTACGCCCCGGGGTGGACGGCCTCGTGCTGCGGGACGGGCGGGTCCGGGCCACCTTCCTGCCCGCGGTCTGGGGCAACGTGCCGGACCCGCGGGTGTTCGTGCGCGAGCTGCAGCGCAAGGCCGGGCTGTCGCCGGGCCACTGGTCGCCGACGACCGAGGCCCTGCGCTACGCGACGCGGTCGATCGGCTGAGACCACGCCCGACCCGAGCCCCGGAGGATCCGCCGGCCGACAGCGCCCGCCGATCGCACCGGGCGGCGCCTTCGCCAACCCGGCTATCCTCCCGGTCCGGCTCGAAGGAGGCTCCATGGCCATCGCACAGACCCGAAGCGGCAACGTCGAGAGCATCGAACAGGACGGGATCCAGGTCTTCCGCGGTATCCCCTTCGCCCGCCCGCCGGTGGGGCCCCTGCGCTTCGCCGCGCCCCAGCGCGAGGAGTCGTGGAGCGGCACGCGCAGCTGCCACGAGTTCGGACCCAGCGCGCCCCAGAGCTCGATGGCGCTGCCGCTCCCGGGCATGGACGTGGGCCCCATGGACGAGGACTGCCTCTATCTGAACGTGTACACGCCGGCGGCGGACGGCGAGCGGCGTCCGGTGATGGTGTGGATCCACGGCGGTGGCTTCGTGATCGGCTCGGGCTCCCAGCCGATCTACGACGGGGCACCGCTGACGCGGCGGGGCGACGTGGTCGTCGTCACGGTGAACTACCGGCTCGGGCCGCTGGGCTTCCTCCACCTGGGGGATCTCTGCCCGGACATGGACGGAGCGGTCGGCAACGCCGGGATCCGCGATCAGATCGCGGCCCTGGAGTGGGTCAACGAGAACATCGCGGCCTTCGGCGGCGACCCGGAGAACGTCACGATCTTCGGCGAATCGGCCGGCGGCATGAGCGTCTCCACCCTGCTCGGCGCGCCCTCTGCGCGCGGGCTCTTCCAGCGCGCCATTCCCCAGAGCGGTGCCGCCCACAACGTGCACACCCGCGAGACGGCGACCGAGGTGGCGCGCCACTTCCTGGAAGAGCTCGGCATCGCGCCCGAGGACGGGGCCGTCCAGCTGCGCCGCATCCCGCCGGACAAGCTGCTCGACACCCACCAGCAGACCATGCTCAAGCTGGGCACGCGGCTCGGTCTCCTGCCCTTCCAGCCGCTGGTCGACGGGGACTGCCTGCCCGAGCCGCCGCTCGCGGCCGTCGAGAAGGGACACGCCGCCGGTGTCGACCTCCTGATCGGGACGACACGCGACGAGTGGAAGCTGTTCGGGTTTCTCGATCCGAGCCTCAAGGACCTGGACGACGCGGGCCTGCTGGCCAAGCTGGGCAGGCAGGTGGGCGGCGAGCAGGCGGCCAGCCGGGTGGTGGAGGCCTACCGCGCCCCGCGCGAGGGGAGCGGCGCCACGCCGACGGACCTCTTCTTCGCGATCGAGAGCGACCGTGTCTTCCGCATCCCCGCGATCCGCCTCGCCGAGGCGCAGCAGCGCCACCACGACGGCGTCTACATGTACCTCTTCACCTGGGAGTCCCCCCTCATGGGCGGCGCGCTCGGCTCCTGCCACGCGATCGAGCTCCCCTTCGTCTTCGGGGGCATCGGCGCGCAGGGGACCGAGCTCTTCACGGGCAGCGGCCCGGAGGCGGAGCGGCTGGCCGAGCAGACCATGGACGCCTGGCTGGCCTTTGCCCGCTGCGGCGACCCGGGCCACGCCGGCATGCCCGGTGCGCGCTGGCCGCGCTACGAGCCGAAGCGTCGCACGACGCTGCGCCTGGGTCGCGAGACGACCTTCGACGACGCGCCGGCCGACCGCGAGCGAGCGGTCTGGGACGGGATTCTCTAGCCACGCCCGGGAGGGGCCCTGGCTAGAGGGGCCGTCGCGCGGAGCTACCCTGGCCCTCATGCCGGTGCCCACCACCCAGCACACCTTCTGCAGGATCTGCGAGTCGCTCTGCGGACTCGAGGTCCGGACCGAGTCCACGCCCGACGGGCGCCGCGTCGCGGAGATCCGGCCGGATCCCGCGCACCTGGCCAGCCGGGGCTTCGCCTGCGTGAAGGGCCTGAAGCAGATGCGGCTGTACGATTCGCCCGACCGCCTGCAGCGACCCCTCAAGCGCGAGGGCGATGCGTTCCGCGAGATCTCGTGGGCGCAGGCGTTTCGGGAGATCGGCGAGAAGGTGCGCCGGCTGCGGGCGATCTCGCCCCACAGCCTCTCCATGTACGTGGGCACGGCGGCCGGCTTCGGCGTCCTGCACCCGGTCTTCGCCAAGGGGTTCATGGACGGGATCGGGACGCGCAACTTCTTCAGCTCGAGCACGCAGGACTGCGCGAACAAGTTCGCCGTCTCCACCGAGATGTACGGCTTCCCCTTCACGCTCACCTACCCGGACGTGGCCCGGACGAAGTGCCTGATCGTGGTCGGCGCCAACCCCGTCGTCTCGAAGTGGAGCTTCCTCCAGGTTCCGAATCCCTCCCGCCACCTGCGGGAGATCGAGGCGCGCGGGGGTCGCGTCTTCGTCGTGGATCCGCGCCGCACCGAGACGGCCAAGGTCGCGGGCGAGCACGTGCCGATCCGTCCGAACACCGACGTGTTCTTCTACCTGGCCTTCCTGCGCGAGCTGCTCGCCACGGCCGAGATCGACCGGGAGCGCATCGAGCGCACCATGACCGGGCTGGACGACGTCGCCGCCCTCGTCGAGCCGTGGACGCCCGAGCGACAGGCCGAGGTCACGAGCATCCCGGCGGAGACGCTCCGACGCATGGTGTCGGTCTATCGCGAGGCCGATGGCGCCGCGCTGTACTGCTCGACCGGAGTCAACATGGGCGCCCACGGCACCCTCGCCTTCTGGGTCCAGGAGGTGATCAACGCGGTCTCCGGAAACCTGGACCGCCGGGGCGGCGTCCTCGTGGGCAAGGGCATCCTCGACTTCCCCCGTCTCGCCAAGGGCAACCTGACCCAGACGCACGTCTCGCGGGTGGGGGGCTTCTCCGCGGTGAACGACGTCTTCCCGGGCGCGATCCTCGCGGACGAGATCCGGACGCAGGGCCAGGAGCGCATTCGGGGCCTCTTCGTGACGGGCGGCAATCCGCTCATCACCATGGCTGGCGCCGGTCGCCTGCGCGAAGCCCTGTCCGAGCTCGAGCTCCTCGTCGTCACCGACATCTTCCTGAACGAGACGGCTTCGCTGGCCCACTATGTCCTGCCGGCCACGACCCCGTTCGAGCGGCCGGACCTTCCCTTCGTCTTCCCGCTCATGCTCGGGCTGCAGGCGAAGCCGTATCTGCAGGCCACCGACGTGGTGGTCGACCCTGCCGGTGAGGCCCTGGACGAGGCCACGATCTACCTCGAGCTCGCCCGCGCGTCCGGCGTATCGCTGTTCGGCTCTCGCGCGGCCCAGGGCGTGATGCGTCTCCTGCAGAGGCTCGTCGGGGTGCGCCGGGAGTCGGGTGTGCGGGAGGTGCCGCAGAAGCTGCTGCTCTCGCTGCTCCTGCGGGCAACGCGCAACGGGAGCTTCGCGCAGCTCCTGGAGGCTCCGCACGGTCGTCTCCGGCCGGAGCCCCGTGGCGGCGATTTCCTGGGTGAGCGCGTGCTCACCGCAGACGGCAGGGTGCGGCTGGCACCCCCACGAATGCTCGAGCTGGCACACGGCCTCGAGGCCGCCTTCGAGTCGGAGCTCGGATCGGCCGGCGAGCTTCGGCTGATCACCCGGCGCCACGTGAAGACGCACAACTCGTGGACCCACAACGATGAGGCCTTCGCGCGTGAAGGCGCCACCAACCACCTCTACGTCCATCCCGACGACGCCGTGCGGCTCGGTCTGGGAGACGGCGAGCTGGCCGACGTGCGCTCGAAGACGGGCGCGGTGCGGCTTCCCGTGCGACTGCTGGCCGACCTCCAGCCGGGGACCGTCGCGCTGCCCCACGGCTGGGGCCACCAGCACGCGCGCGGTCTCTCGGTCGCGGCGAGCACGTCGGGCGTGAACGTGAACCTGCTGGCGGCCGATGGCCCGGAGGCCGTGGATCCGGTCTCCGGGATGGCCCACCTCACGGGCATCCCGGTCGAGGTGAAGCCGGCGGCCGGCCCCCGGGATGCCTCGAACTGGGCGGGCATGCCGGAGGAGGAGGCGCGACCCTAGCGCGCTCGGGCGGTCAAGCGGAGGGCCGGCGCGGCCAGGGGACGAGCGCCGGCGTCCTGGCGGCGTAGGCGGCGAACGCCGGTCGCCGTTCATGGCTCCGCTCGTCGAGCATGGGGATGCTCGCGAGGCGGAACATCAGGATCATCGCCAGCGCCCCGATTCCCGTCCACCAGGCTCCCGGCGAGGCGGACAGCGCGAAGAGCCAGAGCGACACCCAGAAGCCGATCTCGCCGAGGTAGTTCGGATGGCGGGACAACCGCCAGAGACCCTGGTCCATCAAGTCGCCGGGCTGCTTCGTGCGTGCGAACGACCACATCTGCTCGTCTGCGACGAGCGCCAGCGCCGTCGCGGCAAGGCCGGTGGCGAGGGCCAGGATGTCGAGCGGGCCGAAGCCTGCATCACCCTGGGTCAGCGCCGGGTGCAGCGGAAGGCAGCCCAGGAACACGACGAAGGTGGGAAACCCGACGACCGCGACGAGCCTCACCGCCCAGCCCGGCAGCGGCCACTTGCCGGCCAGGTCCACGTAGCGCCAGTCCTCGTGGTCGAGACCCGGCCAGCCGCGCGCCCAGTTGGAGGTGAGGCGCACGCCCCAGAACCAGACCACCGCGAGAACGGCGACCTGCCGCGGGGTGAGGCCGTCGGCCTCCGACAGGCCGGTCAGCCAGAGCGCGGCGAATGGCGGGAGCACGCTCCACCAGGCATCGAATACGGAGCCGTTGTCGGCGCGCAGGATCGCGGCGTACACCACGGCGCTGGCCGTCACGAGTCCCGCGAGCAGGGTGCCCTGGGGGCCGAAGGGTGCGATCCACCAGGCGAGCCAGGCGCCGGCGAGGGCCACGGCGTAGACCCGCGCCACGTAGCGGAAGGAGGCGGGACGATCGGGGCGAGACGGCATTCCGAGAGACTAACCTCTTGGCGGGGGGGGCGCCCCGGCTCTGCGGTCGGGTGCGATCCGCCTCCTCTTGGATTCGCAGGGAGGGCACCGCGGGAACGTCCTCGCGCTGGTGGCAGCTCGCGCACTGAGCGTCCACCCGGGTGCGCGCCATGAAGTAGGCGAAGGCGTCGCCGTCGGTCTCGTGGACGGCGTGGCAGGCTACGCAGCGCGGCGCGTCCGGCGCCTCGTCGTGCTCCGCGAGCCCGTGGTAGGCCTCGACGGTCCAGCCCGGAGCGGCCGAGCGCCGGAACGTCGGGTGGCAGGCCAGGCAGGTGGCCGGCCCCAGCTCGAAGGGCATGCCGTGGGGCTCCTCGAAGCGGCCGGCCAGATAGCGGAGCCCGTCCCGCGCGGCCAGGAGCTTCACGCGGGTCCGCTCGATCGCGCCGCTGCCGGAGTGGCAGTCGATACAGCGGAAGGCCGAGTCCTCGCGCTCCTCCACCCAGCCGCGCCCGTGCACGCCGGCCAGGCTGATCGGGATCAGCCGGTCGAAGTCGCGGCGGACGTCGCGGTGGAGGGGCGTTCCGTCGGGCAGGTGGCAGGCGTTGCAGAAGTCGTTGCGCTGCTCGAGGCGGTCGCTCACTGCCCAGCCCGTGGCGACCGCCGCGAGAGAGCACACCCCCGCGAGGATCAGCCACTGTGTCCCACGCGCGCTCCCGGCTCTCAATCGTCTCGCAGGCTCGCGTAGACGAACCCGATACCGACGACGATCATGACCAGGCATCCGAACGCAAAGAGGCCCGGGTCGGTCACGGTCCCGGTCTCTCCGTCAGTCCCCCCCGCGGCCGGCGTGAAGGAGAGCGCCGGCCGCGAGGATGGAAGGGACCCAGATTCCGACGAAGATGCCGCGCTGGTGGTCCCCGGTGAAGAAGAGGAACACCGAGGCCAGGAAGGACATCCCCGCCGCGAGGAAGAAGAGCTTCTTGGAGGTGGACATCGATGGCGTCGGATCCTAGCGCGCATCGTCCACGGTGAGCGGACTCAGATAGTGCTCGCCGGCGATGCCCTTCTTGCGCAGCGCGAGACCGACCAGGCACTCACGAACGAGGCGGTTCGAGTTGAGCACGGTCGTGTAGCCGGGGTCCCGGTACGGGAGCAGCTCGACCAGGTCGAAGCCCACCACGTTGGTCTCCGCGCAGAGCCGGCGGATGAGCGGAAACGCCTCCCGGGTGGTGAGCCCGCCGGGCTCCGGCGTCCCGGTCCCGGGAGTGTAGGCCGGATCGAGGGTGTCGATGTCGAAGGAGATGAAGATGTACTCGGGGCCGTCCTTCGCCTCGCGGATGATGTCCTCCATCACCGCGTCCCAGCCGCGCCGCTCCACCTCCGCCATCGTGTGGTAGCGGAAGCCCTCCTCGCGCATCCACTCGAAGCTCTCCGCGTCCGGGTAGTAGCCGCGCAGCCCCACCTGGATGTAGTTCCGGCCCGGCACGTGGCCCTCGGTGATGAGACGCTTGACCCAGGCTCCGTGCGTGATCAGGTGGCCCATCATGAAGGTGGCGTCGTAGTGGGCGTCGAAGTGGATCACCCCCACGTTGCCCTTTCCGTATACGTCGGTCACCGCTGCGATGTTGGGATAGGACAGCGAGTGGTCACCGCCGATGATGAGGGGGAACACATGGCTCCCGTCCTTCTTCTTCACCTCGGTGGCCTCGCGCACGACCGCGCGGATTCCCTCCATGGAGCGCTCGGTGCTGAAGGGGTCCACCGGCGCGTCGCCGTAGTCGACGATCTTGAGCTCGGTGAACGGGTTCACCATGGTTCCCATGTGGGACATCGAGAACGCGCCCCACGTCACGTAGTCGGCAGGCGGCGCCCGGAACGCCTGCGGTCCGAAGGCGGCGCCGCGGGATCCCGAGCCCATGTCCGTGTAGGCACCGATCATGGCCACGTCGACGTCTCCTGCG
>JANQFA010000047.1 GCA_028278065.1 Myxococcota bacterium | reverse complement strand
AGGACCTCCGCCAGGCCCTGGGTGATCTCCCCCTCCTCGAGGATCCGGAAGCCCGCGCTCTCGTAGAAGGGCGCGTTGAACGGCAGGTGGCGGAACGTGGTCAGGGTGACGGCTTCGTAGGCCCGGCTGCGGGCCCAGGCGACGACGCGGGCGACCAGCGCGCGTCCGAGCCCCTGCCGCCCGTGATCCGGATGGACGTCGAGCTCCGCCAGGTGGGCGACACCGTCGAGGGTGTCGCCCAGGGCGAAGCCGACCGGAGAGCCCCTCTCGTCGACCGCAACCCAGAGGCGACCCTCGCGCGACGCCGCCTCGAGGTCGGCGACCGGTGTGACCTCGTGCCGATCCTCCGGAGTGAGGTCCTCGGCCGGGAAGAGCGCTGCGGCCGCGCGCTCGAGCGCCGGGAGCAGGGGCGCATGGGCCAGCCGCGCGGGGAGGATCTCGTACCCGCTGGGCATCTAGAGATGCCTCAGGAACGCGTCCGGGCGGTTGAGGAAGTCGCGCACCAGCCGCACGTGCTCGAGGTCGTCCCAGGCCACCGGCTCGGGCGGCGCCTCGTCGAAGGAGACGATGGTCGCGCCGGGGAGCGCCGCCAGGATCGGCGAGTGGGTCGCCACGACGAACTGACACGCCCGTTCGAGGGAGGCCTCCTTGAGGATCGCCAGGAGTGCGAGCTGACGCTGGGGAGAGAGGGGCGCCTCCGGTTCGTCCAGGAGATAGAGGCCACCCGGCACCAGACGCGACTGGAAGAAGTCCAGGAACTGCTCGCCGTGGGAGCGCGCGTCCATGTCGTCGCCGTAGCGGCCGCGCAGCGCCGCCTCCGATCCCGCAAAGGGAGCGTTGATCCGCGACAGCTCGCCGTCGGCCAGGTCCGGGTTCTCGGCACGCACGCGTGCGGCCTGCTCGGCGAAGCCGGCCAGCTGCGACTTGACGCCCTTCACGTAGCCGAAGAAGTCCTCGGCGCGGAGGAAGAAGCCGCGCCGGGTGCGGCGCTGCCAGGAGAGTCGCAGGGCGCGGCCGAGTGGCCGCACGTGGGCAAGGCTCGCGTCGGTGTCGAGGGAGGCGCTTCCCGCGGCCACCGACTCGGCGGCCCAGGCCAGGGCCTCGAGGAAGGTGCTCTTCCCCGATCCGTTCTCGCCGACCAGGAAGGTCACGGGGGTCGAGAGCTCGAGGGTCTCGAGGGTGGCGATCGCGGGTGCGGCGAACGGGAAGCCGGTCGGCGCGTCGCGGGTCGGGCGCTCGACGGAGACGGAGCGCAGGTGCACGACGCCCTCAGGCGCCTCCCTCGAAGAGCGGAACGTAGTGCTCCACCGTCGGGAACGGATCGTAGAAGGAGTGGAGGAGTGCCTTCCAGCGCTGGTACTCGGGCGAGCCGCGGAAGCCCTCGGTGTGAGCCTCGAGGGTGTCCCACCAGACGAGGAGGAGATAGCGGCTCGCGTCCTCGACGCACGAGCGCAGCTCGTGGCGCTGGTAGCCGGGCATCGACGCGATGATCGCCTGGGCCTCGGCAAAGGCCGCCTCGAAAGCTCGCGCCCGGCCCTCGCGAACGTCGAGGATGGCGACTTCGAGGACCATGGGACCTCGGAGCAGATCGGAGGAAGAGAGATGCGACGTCGGGCCGAGCGGCCCGACGCCCATCGATTCGAGCGCTGTAGCCGGGGTTGTCGAGCTACCAGCGGTCGCGGCCGCCGCCGCCCGGTCCGCGGCCGCGAACGCTGTAGCCGGGGTTGCTGGGCTACCAGCGGTCGCGGCCGCCGCCGCCCGGTCCGCGGCCGCCGCCGCCGCCGCCGGGACCCCGGCGCTGGCGCTCCTGCGCCTCGTTGACACGCAGCGGACGACCGCCGAAGTCGCGACCGTCGAGCTTGGAGATGGCCTCATCGGCTGCATCCTGGTCCATCTCGACGAAGCCGAAGCCCCGCGAGCGGCCGGTCTCCCGGTCGGTGATGACGGCGGTGGAGTGGACGGTCCCGAAGGAGCCGAACAAGTCCCGCAGGTCGGCCTCGGTCGTTGCCCAGGGCAGGTTGCCGACGTAGATCTTCTTCACTTCGATACTCCGTGCCCGACCTCGGTCGGGCGATACCAGCGGGCGCGCAGACTCAGACGTTGCGGCCTCGGCCGCATGCGCCCGCAAAGGGCCCACGACGAGCACCCTGCTCTCGCGGCGTGCTTCGAAACAGACTCTGTTCCTGAAATTCCTGAATGAGAAAGGACTCGGAAGAAGATCGGGGCAGGGACGGTTCCTCGGCGGCGGAAGGGTATCACGCATTTTTCGAGCGCCACAACCCACCGGCCCAGGCCGTGGCCCTGTCGGCGGTCGGGCGGCCGACCGCTGGCTCAGGCGGTGGCCCCGTCGGCAGTCGGGCGGCCGACCGCTGGCTCAGGCCGTGGCCCCGTCGGCGCTGCAGCAGCCGGCCTGGCGGACTCCCCGGCAGCCCGGCACGGCCAGGAGCGCCCCGAAGGCGGGTGCGAGGAGATACAGCCACAGGACCGAGAAATGGCCCGAAACCAGCGCCGGGCCCAGGGAGCGGGCCGGGTTCATCGACCCCCCGGACACGGGGCCCCCGAAGAGCGCGCCGAGCGCCACGGTCGCGCCGATCGCGATTCCCGCGTAGAGCCCCTTCTCCTCCGCGCCGCTGGTGACGCCCAGGATCACGAACATGAGGAAGAAGGTGAGCACCACTTCGAGGGCGAAGGAGGCCGCCAGGCCGCCACTCGGGGTGGTGGCACCGAGGCCGTCTGCCTCGGGAAAGAGGACCCGGAGCAGCGTGCTGGCGAGGATCGCGCCGCCGCACTGGGCGCCCGCGTAGGGCGCCACGTCGCGCAGCGGGAAGCGGCGCGCCGCCCAGAAGCCGAGCGTCACCGCGGGGTTCAGATGCGCGCCCGAGACGTCTCCCAGCGTCTGGATCATGGTCATCACGACCAGGCCGAACACGATCGAGATCCCCACGTGTCCCAACGCGCCGCCGGTCGCCGCGTCCACGACGATCGCGCCGGTCCCGAAGAGAACCAGGGCGAAGGTGCCGATCGCTTCCGCCAGGAGCCGTTTCACGGCGTGCGATCGTACCAGCCGCCGCACCGGCCCAGCGACCCCCGCCGCCGCCAGGCCCCGTCTACAGCAGCAGCGTGCGCTGGGCCGGCCCGCGGGCGCGGTAGGCTTCGTCCCAGCGCGCGAGATGGCCGTGGGACGGATCGATCTCCAGCTGGCCGAAGCGGGCGAACTGGAACGTCGCCGCGAGGGTGCAGTCGGCGATGGTCGGCCGCTCGCCGGCCAGGAAGGGGCGCCCGTCCGAGAGCGTGTCCTCCAGGAAGGCCAGGTTGCGGGGCAGGAGCTCGCGGAAGAACTCCGCGACCGGCGGATTGGGCGCCAGACCGAGCGGCGAGTTGGTGTTGTGGATGGTCCAGGCCACCGGGTAGAGAACGCCCAGCTCGCACACCCGCTCCAGCGCCCGCACCCGGCCGCGCTCCTCCGGTTCGACGCCGATCAGCGGCGGCTCGGGATGTGTCTCCTCCAGGTACTCGATGATCGCCAGCGATTCGATCAGATGGGTCCCGTCGTCGAGCTCGAGCACCGGGAGCCGCTCGAAGGGATTGCGGGCCGCGTGCTCGGGGCTGTGCTGCTCGCCCTGCGGCAGGCTGACCGTGACCTGCTCGACGTCGAGAGGGCTGCCCGCCTCCTCCTTCTCGGCCAGGTACAGCCGCACCCGGGTCGGGTTCGGAGCGACCGGGAACATGTAGAGCTTCATGACGTCTCCTGGAGGCCGGGCGCCGACCGAAGGGCGAGCGCGAGAGCCTAACCGCTACGCTGACGCGCACCAGCGACCGGGGGCTCCCCCATGTACGTGCGGGTCAGACGGATGCGGGCGCCGGAGCTGACCGAGACGGTCCGGCTCTGGTGTCGCTCCAAGGCCGACGCCTACCCCTGGCTGGCGGTCGAGAAGACGTACACGTTCGAGGACCATCGCCGCTACTTCCGCGATCAGGTCGTTCCGAATCACGAGGTCTGGCTCGCCGAGGTGGACGGCGAGGTGGTCGGTTTGCTGGCGATCGACGCCGACGGCCTCATCGACCAGCTCTTCGTCGATCCGGCGTGGCAACGTCGCGGCGTCGGCAGCGTGCTGCTGGCCCACGCGCGCGAGTGCTCGCCCGGCGGGTTGCGCCTCTTCACCTTCCAGAGGAACGAGCGGGCGCGGCGCTTCTACGAGAAGCACGGCTTCCGCGCGGTGCGCTTCGGACGCAGCCCGCCGCCGGAGGACGAGCCGGACGTGGAGTACGCCTGGAGCCCCGGCGCCGGGCGCACCCCATCCTGAGGTCTACGGGGCCTTCTTGGCCTGGATCTGGTCGACGAGGGAGAAGCCGTTCTTCTTCGTGGATCTCGCTCGGTCGATTCTACGCCGACCCGCCCGATTCCGCGCCGGTCGCCTGCGCCGGCGCGTGCCCCAGCCGCCGCACCTCGGGCACCAGCAGCACCAGGAGCGTGGGCACCGTGATGCAGCCGACGGCGATCCAGAGTGTTGCCGCCGTGCCGATCGCCTCGGCGGCGGGCCCGGCCAGGGCCTCGCCCAGGGGCGCCAGCGCGATGGATCCCACCACGTCGTAGGCGCTCACCCGCGAGAGGGCTTCGGGCGCCACGTGGGTGTGCAGCGCGGTGAACCAGTAGACGCCGAAGAGCTCGCCGCCGACGCCGGCCAGGAAGGCGCCGACGGCGATGACGGGTACCGGCGCGGGGAGGGCCAATAGCGCCAGGGGGATCGCGAAGCCGAAGCAGGCGAGGACGGCCACCAGCATCGGTCGCTTCACCACGAGCCGCATGCCGAGCGCCCCGCCCGCCAGGAGCCCCGCGCCGAGCGCGCCGGCGATCCAGCCCCAGTCCTCGGGCCCGCCCAGGTGCCGGTCGGCGACCACGGGTCCCACGATCATGAACCCGCCGTTCCAGCCGGCGAAGAGCACGCTGAACTGGAGGACGATGGCCCAGAGCCAGCGATGGGAGACGAACTCCCGCCAGCCGTCGCGCATGTCGTGGAGGAGGTTCCGCGACTCGCTCTTCGTCTGGGCAGCCGGCCGGATTCCGGCGATCAGGAGCCCGCTCGCGGCGAAGGTGGCCGCATCGACGGCGATGGCCCAGCCCGCGCCGGCGAAGGCGACGATCATTCCCGCCGCTGCGCCACCGAGGCCCATGGCGGACGCCTGCGCCAGCGAGAGCAGCGCGTTGGCCGGCTGCAGCCTCTCCTGGGGGACCACCAGCGGCACCAGACCCACCATGGCGGGCCACATCAGCGCGAAGGCGATGCCGTTGACGGCCATGAGCGCGCAGAGCTGCCAGACCTCCGCGTCGCCCGAGAAGAGCAGGAACGCCATGGCCGTCTGCACCGTCGCCGCCAGGATGTCGCCACCCACGATCAGGCGCTTCCTCGACCAGCGGTCCGCCAGGGCGCCGGCGAAGAGCTGCACCGCCACCTGGGACGCGGTCTGCGAGGCGATGACGACGCCCATGTAGGTGGCCGAGCCGGTCAGGTGCAGCACGCCGAAGGCCATGGCAACCGGGGCCATGGCGCTTCCGAACGAGGAGATGAAGCGGGCGATGAAGAGGCGGCGGAAGCCCGGGTCACGCAGCTGCTCGATCCCCGCCGCGTAGCCCACCTGGGGCGCGCTCACCCGCCTCCCCATGCGCGCATCGAGACCGCGCGCGACCTGGAGGGGACCATGGCGACGCCCTCATCGACGAGCTGCTCACGCTCTAGCCCGGCACGTGGGAGCGGGGCGGCGCCAGGCCCTTGACCGGATGGGGCTGGTAGGGCGCCTCGAGAGCCGCGATTTCGTCCGCCTCGAGGGCGATCCCGGTCGCCTCGATGGCGTCGTCCAGGTGTGCGAGCCGGGTCGCGCCGATGATCGGCGCCGCGACGGCGGGTCGCGACAGGAGCCAGGCGAGCGCGATCTGGGCCGGCTTCACCTCGCGCTTCGCGGCCACGCCCTTCACCGCCTCCACCACGTCCCAGTCCGACGGCTGGTCGTAGAGGATCTGGTCCAGCCCGTCGCTCTCGGAGCGCGTGGTGGAATCGTCGCCGAGCTTCTTGCGCGTGCCCGCCAGCAGCCCGCGCGCGAGCGGCGACCACGGGATCGACGAGACCCCCTCCGTCTCGCAGAGGGGCATCATCTCGCGCTCCTCCTCGCGGTAGACCAGGTTGTAGTGGTTCTGCATGCTGACGAAGCGGGCCAGTCCGTTCCGCTCGGAGACGCAGAGGGCGCGCTGGAACTCCCACGCGTACATCGAGCTGGCGCCGATGTAGCGGACCTTGCCCTGGCGCACGAGCTGGTCGAGCGCGGCGAGGGTCTCCTCGAGCGGCGTGTGCGGGTCGAGGCGGTGGATCTGATAGAGGTCGATGGTCTCCACGCCCAGCCGCCGCAGGCTGTCCTCGCAGGCCTGCTGGATGTGCTTGCGCGAGAGCCCGCCCATGTTGGGTCGGTCGGTCATCGGGAAGAACACCTTCGTGGCGATCACGAGCTCGTCCCGGTTTCCGTACTCCCGCAGCCAGCGACCGGTGACCTCCTCGCTGCGTCCCAGGGAGTACATGTCGGCGGTATCGAAGAAGTTGACGCCCGCCTCGATGGCGCGACGGAAGAACGGGGCCGAGTCCTCCTCCTCGAGCACCCACGGACGCCACTGCGCCGAGCCGTAGCTCATGCAGCCGAGGCAGATGCGCGAGACCTGGACGCCCGTCGAGCCGAGCCGCGTGTACTCCATCGGTTCCTCCCGGAGAACGACCAGTCTGGCTCAGCGGAACCCGGCGAGAAAGGCCTCGCCGCGGGACGGCCACCTGGGGGCTGGAAGCCGGCGAAGGCGACGCCGCGGACCCTCTGCGCCCGTCCCTCGTCGCGGATCCTCTGCGCCCGTCCCTCGTCGCAGGCCCTGCGCGCGCTCCCTCAGCGGCAGACCGGGCGCGCGTTCCGCTCGCGCCGATAGCTGCGGACCTTGCGCAGCTCCTCGTTCGCTTCGGCGTCCAGGCTCTCGGGGCTGCCCTCGCGGTCGTAGGCGGGATGCTGGAGGATCGTGTCGTAGAGGGCGCGCGCCTCGCGGTCCCTTCCCATGTCCTTCAGGACCAGCACCTTCATCTCGTAGCCCGCGAGCTGATGGCGCGCGTTCTCGGAGGCGATCGCGGTCTCGGCCCCGGAGAGCGCCGACTGCTGGCGGCAGCGCTTCAGGTCTTCGTATGCCTGCGCGTTGGCCTTGCCGATCTTCCACGACAGGCAGCCGATCAGAAAGAGGATCGGAACCAGCGCGACGATGCGGACTGCGGAGTGGGCGGTCAAGGTCACCTCCTGGACCGGCAAGCCTATCACGCGGCCCGGGTGCGACGCGCTATCGCGCCGCGCCGAAGGTGTCGCCGCCCCCGCCGAGATGGGCGGTCTCCTCCGCGGTGGATTCGCGGCCCAGGACGGCGTTGCGGTGGGGGAAGCGCCCGAAGCGCCGGATCACCGCGCGGTGGCGTTCCGCGTAGTCGCGGTACTCCTCCAGCTGCGGTCGCAGCGTCTCGTCGCAGCGCGAGCAGAGGTCCTCGAAGAGCGCGACGCAGCGGTCCTGCATGGTCAGGTCCTCGGCGTGCTCGAGGGGCAGGTAGAGGAAGCTCGCCTCGATCGGATGCAGGGAACGGTGCAGGCCGTCGTCGATCGCCGCGAGGGCGGCCGCAAGCGCAGCCGCGTCGAAGGCGAAGGAGCGGGCCGAGCCTCGGAAGAGGTTGCGCGGGAACTGGTCCAGCACCAGCACCCGGGCCAGCGCCGGCCGAGGCTCGCCGGTCCAGGCATCCAGCTCGCCCGCCAGCGCGCGCTCCGGGAGATCGCCGAAGCGCCCGCCCACCTCGGCGTCGAACACGGGGCTCGACATGAACCAGATGGGCGAGCGTTCGGCTGCGACCTCCGCGGAGAGCGGCCCGTCGCCGAACCAGAAGCGCAGGATCTCCTCGGGATCGGCGGGCACGCGCGCGCAGCGGCGGAGAGGACTACTCCTCCCCGGCCGCCTCCTCCAGCTGCTTGCTGGCGTCCGCAGCGGCCTCGTCCACGGCGTCGCCGATGTCCTTGGCCGCCTGCTCCATCTGCTTGCCCATCTCGGCCGTCGCCGCGTCGATCTCCCGGCCGGCCTGCTCGGCGGGTCCGGGATCGTTGCCACAGGCGACGGTGCCCGCCGCCAGACCGGCGGCGACTGTCAGCGAAAGCAGGAGACGTGTCATGGGATCCCCCCTCTCGGCCCGACGCCTCCACCCTCGGGATCGGGCCTGCCCGAATCGTATCAGGCGCACTCGCTGCGGTCACCAGAGGTCATTGGAGTCGGTCCGGGGTGCGATGCTGGGCCGCTTCAGCTCGGCCTGGATGTGCGACACGTAGCCTACGAACTCGTCGCTGTAGTAGGGCGTGTTCTCCTGCCACCAACGCTCGATGCCCGGCTGCTCGAAGTGGAAGCGCAGCAGGTTGTCGAAGCCCCTCCACTGGGACTCCTCGAGGGTCCCCGCCCGGTACTGGTAGAAGAGATTGTCGTAGTGGCGGAAGCGGGCCGAGTTGTAGGCGTTGAAGCGGCGCCGGTCGGCCGCCGAGAGCTGCAGCGGGTCGGCCAGGCCCTGCTCCATGATGCTCGCCACCTCGGCGCTCTCCACGATCGTCCGATTGAGCTCCGCGATGTGCGAGGTGATCGACTGGTGGGCCTGGGCGCGCAGGGAGCGGGTGTTCTGGCGGATCTGGATGGCCAGATAGAGCAGCGAGACCACGACGGCGACCGCGCCGACGAACTCGCCGATGTTGCCCAGGTCGTTGAGGCTCACGCATCCTCCCCGGAAGACGTCGCAGGCTACCACCGCGGCCGGACGGCGGGCCAGGGCGCGGCGCCGCGCCTCAGGGGAAGGCGAGCGGCTGCTCGGTGGCGGCGGGCGTCGCTGTAGAGCTTCATGCCCGACCCTCCACGAGGAAGCGCCGCAGGAAGGCGGTCTCGGCGGGGTCGAAGGGCGTCCCGTCGACGCGCAGGACGTCGTGGAACCAGACCTCCGGCTCCGGCCCGGGCTTCTCGTCCAGCCAGCTCCACCAGGGATGGATCGTCTGGGAGCGGCCCGAGACCAGCCCCCAGTGGACGGCACCGATCCCGCGCGCGCGGAAGGCCGGCAGGTGCGTCTCGAAGCGGCTCCGCAGCTGGCGGGCGAGATACTCGGTGCACAGGAGGGGACGTCCGGTCAGCGCGGCGAGCCCGTCGCAGAGCGCCTCCAGGGGCTCGATCGGACCGTAGTCGTGGAACGAGACGATGTCCGAACGTTCGAGCTGGACCCGGTGGATCTCCGGGTCGACCGGCTCGAGCGGGTTCCACCAGAGGCCGGACGTGAGCGGCTGCTCGGGTCCGGCGGCGCGGGCCCAGTCGAAGACGTCGCGCAAGAGAGGAAGGCAGGCACGGCCCACCGCCTCCTGACGCGGGGTGTTGCCGCCGGGCTCGTTGTAGAGATCCCATGCGAAGATGCGGGGGTCTGCGGCGAAGGCCGCGACGACCCCGTGCACGTACTCCTCGAGCCGGGCGCGCAGCGCGGAGTCGTCCGGGTAGGCGCGCAGGGCCGGAACGCCCGGGCTCTTCACCCAGATGGAGTTGTGGCGGCCCGGGTGCGGCTCCCGTTGCGGGCCGGGCCGGGGCTCCGGATCCCACACGTCGTCGAAGAAGACGGCGAGCATGCGCAGCCCGCGGCGCTCCGCGATGCCGAGGAACGAGTCGAGTCGTTCGAGAAAGCCCTCACGCTCGTGCTCCCAGAGCAGGTCGTGCAGGTACACCCGCACCAGGTTCAGGCCCAGGTCGGCGGCCCAGCCCAGCTCGCGATCGATCGTCTCGGGGTCCCAGGTGGCTGCCTGCCACATCTCGAGCTGGCTTCCCGCGCTGCTCGGGACGAAGTTGCAGCCCACCTGCCAGGGCTGCGCGCGCCACCAGGCCCACGCCCGCTCGGCGCTCCAGCGCCCCTCCGCGCTCACCGCCCGGTCGTCGAGCACCAGCGTCGCCTCCAGCCACCCCGGTGGTATCGTACCAGTCCGATGCCGGACTCCCCGAGGCCTCTCGTCGTCGGCTCGAAGTGCTCCTACTTCACGGGCAAGCTGGAGGCCTATCTCCGCTACAGGGAGCTCCCCTACGACTTCCAGCCGATGACCCCTCTGTGGTTCAACCGCATCGTCCCGAGAGAGACCGGTGCGGTCCAGATGCCCGCCCTGCGGCTGGCCGACGGTCGTTGGCTCACGGACACGACGCCGACGATCGCGTGGCTCGAGACCCAGCACCCGGAGCCCGCCGTGATCCCCCGCGATCCCCTGCAGCGGTTCTTCAGCCTCCTGCTGGAGGACCACGGCGACGAGTGGCTGTGGCGACCGGCGATGCACTACCGGTGGAGCTACGCCGAGGACCGCAGGTTGCTCGGGGATCGGCTCGCCAAGGAGATCGCCACGCTCCCGCTGCCGCTCTTCGTGCGGCGCATCATGATCCAGCGACGGCAACAGGGTGGCTACGTCAAGCGCGACGGCGTCGACCGCGACACCTGGGCCCACGTGGAGGGGGCCTACCATCGTGCGCTCGAGCAGCTGGGCGCGGTCTTCGAGTCGCGTCCCTTCCTGCTGGGCGCGCGGCCGACGATCGCCGACTACGGGTTCTTCGGGTCCATGTTCCGGCACTTCGGCTGCGACCCGACTGCCTCGCGCATCATGCGCGAGGAAGCGCCCGGCGTGTACGAATGGGTCGCGCGGGTCTGGAATGCGCGCGTGTCCACGACGCGCGGCGAGCTGGTCGCGGGCATTCCGGACGACTGGGGTCCGATCCTGCGCGAGGTGGCCGAGACCCACCTGGAGCAGCTCTGCGCCAACGCCGAGGCCTGGCGAGTGGGTCGGAAGCGCTTCGACGCCACCATCCAGGGCGTCCGCTACGGCAGGCTGCCGACCTCGCGCTACCGGGTATGGTGTCTCGAGCGTCTGCGCTCCGAGTTCGAGGCGCTCCCCGACGACTCCGCAGGTGTCGCGCGCACGCTCCTCGAGAAGCACGGCTGCTGGGAGCCTCTCTTTCGCAGCGACGTGCCGCCTTCGGGCCACGACCCGGAAGGCGCCGCTCCCTTCGGGAGCGGGCTCCGGGTGTTCCCCGCTCGGATCTAGTCGCCGACGGTGCGGGCCGGCGTGCGGGAGCGGCAGCCGTCGCTCGAGAGTCGCCGCTCAGGGTCGGGATTCGAGCCGGTACACGAAGCGTTCCGGGTCGAAGCCCTCGAGCTCGCCCGGCCTGCCCGCCAGGACGGCGTTGCACGGGTAGACCCTGCCGCCGGCGCGGACGCGGACACGAGGGTCGGTGCGCAGGTGCTCCAGCCAGCGGCGTCCCTCGGCCGGGTCGACGTAGAGCTTCCCGTCCACGACGAAGTAGTTGAGCTGCACCGAATAGGGCTGGTCCGGCCGGGTCTCGAGCTCGATGAAGCGGTCTTCGAGGAAGGACCAGTCCGCGACCGAATCGCCCACCACCTCGCCCGAGAGCGCGCCTCCCGGAAAGACCAGGAACGGACCGCCGCAGCCGAGCGCGACCAGCAGCGCCAGGATCGACGTCGCTCTCATCGCCATGGGGAGTCCTCCGCGGCGCCAGGGTATCATCACGGTCCACGAAGGGGGTGAAGATGCAGAGGGTCTACCGGCTGGGATCGTGCTTCGTACTGGCGCTGGCGCTGGCCTCCGCGGCGGACGCATGGGCCGATGGACTGAAGGTCGAGCCGGGCGAGTGGGAGTTCACCTCCCAGACGGACGCGCCGGGCATGCCCGACATGGGTCCCATCACGCGTCGCGAGTGCGTGGAGGAGTCGAGCTTCTCGCCCGACGACTTCCAGAAGGACATGGAGGGCGGCTGTACGATCTCGGACGTGAAGGCCACCGCCAGTACCCTGACCTGGAAGCTCTCCTGCAGCGCGATGCAGGGCGGCGAGATGACGGGCCGGGGCCGCTTCGAATCCAAGGGAGACACGATCTCGGGGACGATGGACATGCAGATGTCCGTGAACGGCCAGCCGATGAGCATGCAGGTGCGCTGGAGCGGCAAGCGCGTCGGTCCCTGCAAGCCCTAGGAGGCCCCTGTCGGGAGTGGATCCGGCTCCCGGCAGACGGGGGCGAGGCGGCGGTCGGGAAGCTCGACTGAGCGCGAGAATTCGCGATTCTGGGGGGCCACCCACCAGGAGGAGCCCCCGTGAAGCCCGAGGCCTGCGTTCCCTCCAGCGGCGCCGCCAACGGCGCCGAGGCCGAGTTCGGCGCCGCCGCCGAGCGCCGCGGAATCGACGAGGTGAACTTCACCTTCGAGGGCCACAACGACGCGCGTCGGCGTGGGATCCGCGTGCTGACCCACGAGGAGCTCGAGCACGGCGACGTGAGCCTGGCCTATGTCAGCCGGCTCATGCACCGCAAGTACAAGGACACGCCTCTCTTCAAGAAGGTCCTGCAGAGCATCTGGCACCAGGTGAACAATGGCCAGGAGGTCTACGTGGTGGGCAAGATCCTGGAGGATCGCACGGTCAAGGGCGGGACCGGCTGGGGCGCGGAGTTCGCGAAGCTCTGCAACAAGCCACTCTACGTGTTCGACCAGGAGCGCGACACGTGGTGCCACTGGACCGGTGAGGACTGGGAGCCCGACGCGGGACCGGTCATCACCCACCCGCACTTCGCCGGGACCGGGACGCGCTTCCTCCAGGCCAACGGCCGCGCCGCCATCGAGGCCCTCTTCGAGCGCTCGTTCGGCTAGGCGTCGGCGGCCGCGGCGCCAGGCTCAGCGATCGCAGCGCGGCGGGTTGGCGCTGACGATGGAGCCGAGTGCGCGGAAGAGTCGCCCGCGCGACTGCTGCTCGCGATCGGCCAGGGCGAAGGTCTCGTCCGCGTCCAGCTCGACTCCCTCGGCCGACCAGGCGGACCCGCTGCTGAGCTGCCCGAGCCGATAGAGGAGAGCGGTCTGGAGCGCCCCCGAGGGCCACCAGGAGCGCACCTCCCCGTGGAGCCGGCCGCCCTGGAAGCGACCGACGAAGAGCTTGCGGTGGGGCGACTCGGGCGCCGTGTGCGGGAGGTACCAGACCTTCACGGTGCCCTCGATGCGCCTGCCGCGGTAGGGGAACTCCGCGACCTTCACCTCCGGGTCACCGGAGAAGAACGTGAAGACCCCGCAGCGCTGGCCGTCGCAATAGCGACCCTGGATCCGGTCGCCGCCCGGGCCCACCGCCCGGTAGTCCCCGTCGGGCACTGCGCCCGCGCACTCCGCCTCCACCCGGTACGAGGCCTTGCCCGCGCGCGGTCCCCCGCTTCCTGCCGAGCAGGCGAGCGCGCAGAGGAGCAGGCAGGCGCTGGCGACCCTCACCGGGCGGCTCAGCCGATCCGCGCGCTCTGGCCGCCGTCCACCGGGAGGACGGCGCCGGTGATGAAGCGCGCCTCGTCGGAGGCCAGGAAGAGGGCCGCGTAGGCCACGTCCCAGGCCGTTCCCATCTTCCTCCCCAGCGGCACCTGGGCGTCGCGCTGGCGGATCAGCTCCTCCCTGGCGATCCCGGTCGCCTGCGAGATGCCCTCGATCGCCATCGGGGTGTTCATCAGGCCGGGCATGATCACGTTGGCGCGGATCCCGTACTTCGCGTTGCCCACCGCCAGCGACTGGGTGTAGGCGTTGACCCCGGCCTTGGAGGCCTTGTAGGCGACGATGGGCGTGGCGCAAACCGCCGCGATCGACGAGATGTTGACGATGCTGCCGCCCTTCTGCTCGCGCATGGGCGGAAGGGCGTGCTTGCACGGGAAGATCACGCTCTTCAGGTTGACGGCGAGGATGCGGTCCCAGGCCTCCTCGTCGAGGTGCGCGGGGCCGGCGTCGCCGCCGCCGATGCCCACGTTGTTGTGCAGCACGTCGATCCGCCCGTGGCGGTCCAGACAGGCCTCGACCAGGCGCGCGCAGTCCGCCTCGGCCGTCGCGTCGGCCTCGAAGGCCTCCGCCACGCCGCCCTCGTCCGCGATGAGGCGCACCGTTTCCTCTGCGGAGTCGAGCCGGCGATCCACCGCCAGCACCGTCGCTCCCTCGCGCGCGAAGAGGATCGCCGTGGCGCGGCCGTTGCCGATCGTATCGCCCGGCGTCTGTCCTGCGCCCACGACCAGCGCCACCTTGCCGTCGAGCCGTCCGCTCATCGCTCGGGGAGAGGCGGCAGGTCGAGGTGATCGTCCGGCTGTACGCCCAGCGTGTTGAGCGCCATCGAGACCAGCTGGTACTGGCCCACGCAGAAGACCAGATCGAGGATCTGCTGGTGATCGAAGTGGCTGGAGAGCGCCGCCCACGTCTCGTCGCTCACGAAGGAGTCGCGCTGCAGCTCGTCGCACGCCTGCAGCATGGCCCGGTCCGAGGGGCTCCAGCCGGGCGCATCGGGACCGTCGGCGATGCGCTCGATCTCCTCGTCCGTGACCCCGGCGGAGCGCGCGATCAGCACGTGCTGGCCCCACTCGTAGCCCGATCGGCACAGGAACCCCGTACGCAGGATCGCGATCTCGCGCTCGCGCGTCGGAAGGCTGGACTTCATGAGGACGTGGTTGCCGAACACGAGCCAGCGCTTCAGCAGCTTGGGATGATGGGCGAGGGTGCGGAAGATGTTCAGCACCGGCCCTTCGCCGAGCTTCAGATCGGGATCGAGCTCGGTCGGGTCGAGGGGATCGAGTCGGGGGCGGTCGAGTCGCATCGTCACTCCTGTTCTCGAAGGGGAGGAAAGCAGCGTACGAGGTCGCGGAGCATCCGGATCACGTGGACGCGCTCCTCGGGCGTCGAGGCGCCCAGGCGCACAACGACCAGATCGCGGATCGGGTCGATCACGAGGTACTGGCCGCGGAAGCCGTTGGCGCTGAAGATCCCGCTCCCGTCGAGGGCGAGCCACCAATGGGCTCCGTAGTAGCCGGCGGACGGTCCCGTCGCGGTGCGCGCGTGATCCACCCAGCCCTCCGGGAGCAGCCTCCGGCCCTCCCAGCGGCCGTCGCGCAGGTAGAGCAGGCCGAAGCGCGCGAAGTCCCGAGCCGTGGCGAAGCAGAAGGAGGAGGCGATGAAGGTGCCGGCCGGGTCGAAGCGCGGTGCCGCGCTGTTGATGCCGAGCGGAGCGAAGAGGCGTTCCCGCATGAACCGGCGCAGCCCCTCCTCGCCGCCGCCGATGGAGCGGCCCAGGATCGCGGAGACGATGTTGCTCGTTCCGCTGGAGTAGCTCCACCAGGTTCCCGGCCTGTGAAGGAGGGGACGATCCTCGGCGAAGGCGGCTACGTCGGCCCGACCCGGCCCGAACAGCATGTCCACGACATCGGAGCGCCCCGTCTCCTCGTAGATCTCGACGAAGTCGAGGCCGTCGACCATGCGCAGCAGGTGCTCCAGGCTGATCGCTGCGCGCGGGTCGTCGGCTGCGGTGTGCCAGCGGGGCACGGGCGCCGGCGCGAGGAGATCGAGCTTGCCGTCGCCCACCTGCAGGCCCACCAGCGCGTGGAGGATGCTCTTGGCCATCGACCACGAGCGGAAGCGGTCCCCTGCGCTCCGGCCCGCCTCGTAGCGCTCGTAGACGAGCTGGCCGCGCTGGACGGCGAGCAGCGCCAGGGTGCGACCCGTCTCCGGCCGGGGCGACGCGAACGCGGCGTCGCCCAGGGCGACGAGAGCGGCCGCGTCGACGTCGGGGCCGGGCTCGGCTTCCGGCCACATCCGGGTGGGCCAGGGGACGTCGCGCGGCTGCGCCGGCAGGGGAGGGTGTAGAGCGCTCACGAACGCGCGCAGGGTATCACGACCGCGACTGCTCAGGCCTCACGCCGGGCATCACGAGCGCGCTCGAGTGCTCACGCCTCACGCCGGGCATCACGGGCGCGCTCGAGTGCTCACGCCTCACGCCGGGCATCGCGAACGCGCTCGAGTGCTCACGCCTCGCGCCGGGCATCACGAGCGCGCGCGGGTCGCCTTCCAGCGGGCCACCTCCGCCTCGACGTCGAGCCGCGGCACGCTGGTGGCGGGACCGGATGTGACGCCCGAGTTGGTCCGGGCGATCTCGGCGTCCAGGGCCGCGAGGCGCTCGCGCACCTGCCGCTCGCTCGGCAGGGTGGAGAGCGTCGCGAGGGTCTGCTCGACCCGTCGCTTCAGCTCGAGGGCGGGCGGCAGCACGCTGACGCCCTCCCGCTGCACCAGGCTCTTGGCCCACCAGGCCGGGTCGTACACCTCGTCGAGGTTCTCGAGCGGCCTTCCGTGCCCGGGGAGATCGTCGAACGCCCCGTCCTCCTGGGCCTTGCGGATGGCCGCCTCGACGCCGCTGGTACGGGTCCTCGGCCGCCTCGCACGACTCATGGCGACTCCTTTCGGGCGCGCCTTCCGATCCTAGCAGAGCCCTCCTTCCGCCCGCGGTGGGGAGCGTGGGAGGTGCGGGCTAGCCGGGCGGACAGTCGGAATGGGAGGGGAGCAGTGCCGCGGCGGTCTCGGCCTGCTCCATCACCCGCAGCGCGTTCTCCCCCAGCAGCAGTGCGACCTCGTCTTCGCTCCACCCGCGCCGCAGGAGGCCCGCCGTGATGCGCGGAAGGCCGGAGACGTCCTCGAGCCCCGTCGGCATGAAGAGGGTCCCGTCGTAGTCGGAGCCCAGCCCTACGGACTGCACTCCCGCAACGCGGGCAACGTGCTCGATGTGGTCGAGCAGCATGTCGAGCGTCACCGGGGAGCCTCCCCGCGTGAGCAGGTCGACGAAGATCTCCCAGTTCGTCTCCTTGTCGGGATCGATGAAGGTGCCGCCGAAGTTCACCATGACCACACCCCCGTTCTCGGCGACCGCGCGGAGCATCCGGTCATCCATGTTGCGCGGCCGTCCGTTGAGCGCGCGCGCAGAGGAGTGGGACGCGACCACCGGGGCCCGGGTGGTCTCCATCACGTCCCAGAAGGTGTCGTCCGAGACGTGAGAGACGTCCACGAGCATTCCCAGGCGGTTCATCTCGCACACCACCTCGCGTCCGAACGGGGTGAGCCCGTCGTGCCGGGGCTCGTCGCCCGAGGAGTCGGCCCAGTCGTGGGTGTTGCTCCAGGTGATCGTCATGTAGCGGACGCCCCGTGCGTGGAACTCGCGCAGCGTATCGAGATCGCCCTCGATCCCGTGCCCGCCCTCGAGCCCCATCAGGGCGGCGAGCCGGCCCCGGCCGACGATGCGGCGTACGTCTCCCGCGCTCGTGGCCAGCTCCATGCGCCCGGCGTGGCGGTCCAGCTGCTCCGCCAGGACATCGATCATCGCGTGCGCCCGTCCCGCGAGACCCCCGGGCTCGGATGCGTAGGCGGGGTGCGGGAAGATCGAGAAGAACTGGGCATCCACGCCGCCGGCCTGGAGCCGGTCCAGGTCCGTGTGGGTGCGCAGGTCCTCGCCCTTCGGCGTGGGCAGGAGCCAGCCGAGGATCCAGTAGAGCTCGGCCCGTCTCTTGTCGGGATCGCCGCCGTCCATGCCCAGGTCGAATCCATAGTCGAGCATCCAGGTGGTCACGTCGTTGTGTCCGTCGACGACGATGGCCTCGCGGTGGACGCGCCACTCCCGAGCGTCGGGTGCCACGAGGGCGGGCGGCGCAGGCTCGCACGCCGTGAGGGCTGCGGCGCCGACGACCAGCGCGGCTCGAACGACGAATCCCGCCCGGGGCCGAACCCTCAAGGGAGTCGGTCTTCGGAGAGCTCGGTGGTGGGATCAGCGTGTCCCGGCGCGGTGGGGGCCGGGACGGCCGCGTCCCCGTTGGGCTTCTCCACCAGGGCGAGGAAGGTGCGCACGTCCACGTCGGTGACCGCGACGCGGTCACGGGTGTGCCAGGAGTAGTTCATCGCCGAGTCGCAATCGAGACAGTGGCCGAGACCCAGCACGTGGCCGAACTCGTGGGCGACCAGCAGCCGTACCTCGTCGATCTCCAGGGTCGTGAAGCGGCCGGGCGTGGTGGAGATCTCCATCTGGCCGCCCACGCGCACGCCTTCTTCGCCCACCTTCCAGGTCATGCGGCCGAAGCCCGCCCAGGAACCCACCATCCGCCGCTTCCACTTCACCTGGACGGGAGCCTGCGGGTCCTTCTCGACGAACTCGAGCTGGAACCAGGGAAGCTCGGGCTGGATGGCCTTCTCCCAGTCTCGCATCGCCTCGATCGCCACCTCGCGCGCCTCCGTCGTGCTGCCGTACTTGGGCGGCCGCGGCGGCCTGCCGATGGCGATGCGCCACGGCATGTCGGCGGGCGTCACGTGCACGTAGGCCCAGCGCCCGTCCGGGAGCTCCACGTTGGGGCGCAGATAGGTCCCCTCCACCACGGGCACCGCGTCTGCCGGGACCTCTTCGTCGGCGCCGTCCGCGCCCTCCGCGCCGGCGGGAACGAGCAGGGCGAGTGCGAGCGCCACCCCGACGAGCTCTCTCATGGCGACGAGCCTATCACGAGCTCGCGGCGCGCCGGCGGCTGGAGACCACGGCGGCGAGCGCCGCCAGCGGGAGCCAGACCCAGACGATCTCGTTCAGCAGGACGCGCGCGCCGGCGGCGGAGAAGAAGGCGCTCGGGTCGAGCGGCGAGGTCCGGATGGGTCGCCACGGGAAGAAGAAGCGCCCGTCGTGGAGGGGGACGAAGAAGCCGATGCCCAGCCCGGCGTCCGTGAACGCGTCGAGAAATCCGTGGGAAGCCACGGCCAGGAAGACGAGGAAGGCGCTGCGGCCGAGCCGTGGCCAGGCCAGGGCGCCGACCAGTGCGGCGAAGGGGAGCCCGTGGCTGAGACCGCGGTGGCCCACGGGATGCTCGTAGGGCACGCCCAGCGCGAAGCCGATCACATCCAGGTCGGGAGCCGCCGCGGCGCAGGCCAGTCCGGCGGCCAGGGCCGGGCTGCGGCTCGCGGCGGGTGCCAGGGCGGTGAGCGAGGCGCCGACGACGGCATGGGTCAGGGCGGTGGGCACGGCGGGCTCAGGGCGGCCCCGCGTCCGCGCCGACGGACTTCGGGATGCCCGTCAGGGCGATGCCGGGAACGGGGGCCGGGGGGAGCGGGACCTCCTCGACGCGCCAGTCGAACTCGCCGTCCGGATCGGCGGCTGCGGTCATGCCCAGGAGCTCGTCGCGATCATGGATGCGGAGCGTCGACACCAGCCCGTCCCAGAGCACCAGGAGGGGGATCGCGGGGATCAGGTAGGTGAAGGGGATCCAGGCCAGTCGGAAGGGCCGCAGGAAGGGGACGACGAAGGGGACCACGAACACCGAGAAGCAGATCCCGATCAGCACCGGAATGCGTCGCTGCAGCACCTCCACGGCGACGATCGGGCGCCCGTCGGCCACCGCACCGGCCAGGATGCGCGTCGCCGCTTCCGGACGGAAGTGGTGGAAGGCGTTGAAGAAGGTGCGCAGTCCGGCCAGCTCGGGGGGAGTTGCCGTGGCGTCCACGGACTCGGCCAGGTAGCGGATCCGTTCGTCGCCCTCGGACGCCACCCGGGCCCGGGCGGATTCGCTGGGGAAGAAATCGCTCAGGGTGAGACGGACGTCGCGTCCGCTGCGCCAGAGCGCGCGCACGATCGAGATCGCCGGCCCGCCTCCCCCGGAGCAGAGATCGAGGATCTCCTTCTCCCCGCTGCGCTCCAGGGCGGACTCGACCAGCGGTCGGATCCCGTCCGGCTGTCCCGTCAGGTCGGCGACGAAGCGCAGATAGGCCACCCCGGCGTCACGGAGCACCTCCGGAAACCAGGCCTGGTCCTCGAGCTCGAGCAGGTGGAGGCGCTCCATGGCCCAGGGCTCCTTCTCAGCTCGGCTCGGCCTGCTGCATGCCGACGAGGCAGTCCGGGCAGATCCCGTGGCTGAACTCTGCGCCCGCGCGCTCGGCCATGTAGTCGTCGATGCGCTGCCACTCGCCGTCGTCGACGCGGATCTTGTGGCACTCGGAGCAGATGGGCAGGATACCCCGCAGCCGCTGCACTTCCCCGAGCGCGTCCTCCAGCGCCAGGCGCGTCTCGTGCTCCTTCTGGTAGGCCGCGTGGTTGTGCCGCCACACCCGGTTCATGCTCCAGCTCGTCGCGAAGCCCATCACGTTGGCCATCAGGAGGCCCGCGCCCTGGACCCACATCTCTCCGGGCAGCGGCCTTGCCGAGAGCAGGAAGACGCCGTTCCCCAGCGTCACCACGAGCGCCGGGAGGAGCTGCAGGGGGAGCCGGTTCGGGACCACCGCGTACAGGTACAGCACGACCAGGATGTCGTTGCCGACGACCTGCCGATAGTCGCCCGCGAAGCTCCAGACCGCGGAGACGTTCCCGATTGCGAAGGCCAGGCTCCAGCCGAAGAGCGCCCGGCGCAGGAGCTGGGGCGATCGGGTGCGGGCGATCAGCGTCAGGAGGACCAGGCATGCGACCGTGGTGGCGATGCGCAGACCGCCCATCTGTCCCGGCGGGTAGGTGCTGGGCGCGATCAGGTTGGCCGGCGTGTAGATGACGAAGGCAGCGAGGACCAGCAGCAGGGAGAGGATTCCGCGGCGTCGGGCCTGGGAGAGGTGCCAGAGCCGGAAGAGCTCTTCTCGCGCGGGGTCGCGGAACTCCGAGAGGATCGGATGGAGATAGGAGGATCCCGGCAACAGAGAGCCCTTGGTCTCATTGCCCGCGCGGCAGGAGAATAGCCGCGACATCCGTTGGCGTCACCCGTCCCGTTCGACCCGGTCGGGGTAGAAGGTCCTGCGGTCGCGCAGGCCCGTCTCCTCTTCGATCCCCGCGGCTCATTCGATGGGGACGTCCCAGTAGCGATCGGGCCAGGGCTCGTCGCGAAGGGTGTAGTGCCACCACTCCTTCGGGTAGTTCTCGAAGCCCGCGCTCTCCATCAGACGGCGCAGCAGCCGGCGGCGCTCGCCCTGCTCGTCCGTCGCGGTCGGCGCCTCGGTATGGGACGCGGGGTCGAAGAAGTCGAAGGGGGTGCCCATGTCGAGCGGGATACCGGCCCGCACCAGGGTCACGTCGACCGTCGCGGCGCGGCTGTGGCCGGAGCGGTCGGCGATGTAGCCCTCCGCGAAGAGGCGCGACTTGTCGACGTTCGGGTAGTAGCGGCGCTTGCTCTGCGGGTCGTCCGGGGCCCCTGCCCAGCGCACGAAGTGGTCGACGGCTCGCTGGGGCCGATAGCAGTCGAAGACGCGCAGCCCCAGGCCCTCGCGCTCGGCGGCGCGCTGCGCGCGGGCCAGGGCCTCGGCTGCGGGACCAGCCAGCAGACAGCGCGGGGCACCGTAGCCATCCAGCGCCGCTCCCACGAAGTTGTCGGGTCCCGCATAGCGCATGTCGACCTCGACGCCGGTCGCAATCGTCGCGGCGTCCACCAGCTCCGCCGTCGGCTCCCCAGCCGGCCCCGCGCATCCGCTCAGGACGGCCACCAGGAGCGACGTGCTGGCGAGCGCCCGCCCTCGGCTCACGCAGCTACTCGAACTCGTAGGCGATCTCCGCGAACGAGTCGGCCGCGAAGACGTAGAGGATCCTCAGCGGACGGTCGCCGCGTGCACGGGCCTCGTGGGTCGCTCCTCCCGGCACGAACACGGTGGCGCCGGGCGCGACCGGATGCTCGCGTCCGTCGACGATCACGACACCCTCACCGGCCAGCACGTGGTAGACCTCCGCCTGCGCGTGGCGGTGCGCCGCGGGGGCCGCTGGCTCGCCCGGCGGGACCTCCGTGATCCCGACGGTGAGCGAGTCACTCGGGGTGCGGTCGCCGCTCACGAGGGTTCGCCACACCACGGGCCCGCGACCGGGGTCGTCCCAGCTCTCGATCGGCGGCTCGTCCTCGCGGACGACGAAGGGTCGGACTCGGGGCATCGCGTCGGCTCCGTGGATGAGCCTACCATGGGGCAGCCAAGGGAGGCCCTGCATGAGCGACTCGGACGACCTTCCGCGACTCGAAGACCCGCACGCCCTCGCCGACTTCCAGGGCTGGAGCGAGCAGGTCTACCGCGATCTCCTCGACGTGGATCGGGGCGCGCTGGCGCGCCCCGACTTCGACGCCCGCTACCTCGCCACCCGGGCGGTGTTGGTCCTCGACGTGACGGGCTTCACGGTCACCACCATCCACGGTGGGGCGATCGGGAGCTTCCTGCGCATCCTCGACGTGCACCGGGTGGGCTTCCCGGTCCTGCAGGAGCACGGCGCCCGCTTCATCCGCGCCTTCGCGGACGACGTGACCGCGCTCTTCGACGCGCCCGGCCCCGCGCTCGACGCCGCGCTGGAGCTCCACCGGCGCATGGCGCTGCTCAACGAGGCCGGCCGTCGCGCTGCCCCGCCCTTCTGCTGCATCGGGATCGGCTACGGGGACGTCTACGAGATCGGTCCCAACCACGCGATGGGTGACGAGATGAACAGGGCGAGCGTGCTGGGCGAGGACGTCGCGCGCGGAGGCGAGACGCTGCTCACCGAGGGCGCGCGGGTCGCGCTCGCCGAGCGAAGCGACGTGGGCTTCGAGCTCCAGGCTGGAGACGACCTGGTCTTCCCTTACTTCCGTGTGTCGAGCGATCCTGTGGGGTCCTGAGGAGCGATGGCGGAGCGGAGAGCGGTCCGTGTCCACCTGGGCGCGCAGCGCCTCGACCTCCTCGAAGGGGAGGAGGTGGTCGCGTCCTGGCCCGTGTCCACGGCGGTCCGGGGTGGGGGCGAGCGCGAGGGCAGCGAGCAGACCCCGCGCGGCCGTCACGAGATCCGCGCGCGCATCGGCGCGGGCCAGCCGCAGGGCGCCGTCTTCGTGGGGCGCCGCGCCACCGGCGAGGTCTGCACGGCGGAGCGCTTCGCGGCCGATCCCGAGCGCGACTGGATCCTGACCCGCATCCTCTGGCTGCGCGGCCTCGAGCATGGCCGCAACCGCGGCGGCGAGGTGGACAGCATGCGCCGCTGGATCTACATCCACGGCACCCCCGACGAGGCTTCGCTCGGCGCGCCCGCGTCGCACGGCTGCATCCGCATGAGCAACGCCGACGTGGTCGAGCTCTTCGACCGGGTGGAGCCGGGCGATCTCGTGGAGATCGTGGACTAGCCGAGAGCGGCGACGGTCGGACGGCCGCGATCGGTCGGCTAGTCGCGCCGGCGGCGCGCCTCGGCCCGTCGCCGCCAGACGATCAGCACCGTTCCGGCGGCCAGGGCGCTCGCCAGCGGAACGAAGTGCAGCGGATCTCCCAGCCAGTGGGCCAGGGTGTGCCCGGCTCCAGGCTCTCCGTGTCCCGGGTGCGCCGAGGCGCCGAGCGGTGCGAGCACGAGGAGGGTGGCTGCGAATCGACTGGCGAGCTTCATGGTGTCTCCGAGGTAGTGGGCCTCTCCCGACGTCGTCAGGCAGCGTAGCCCAGGCCGGCGCCCGGCCACAGACTGACCGACGGCCGTCCGATATGTCATCACTTCGGCTCGAACGGAGGGCCGGGTGCTGGGCATCGGCATCGACTTCGGTACGACCAACTCGACCGTCGCGGTCTACGACGGGCAGCGGCTCCGCTACCTGCCGCTCGAGCCCGTGGCGGGCGGCGAGGTGATGCCCACCGCGCTCTACCTCTCGCGCGACCGCCAGGCCGAGGTGGGGCGCGCGGCGATCGATCGCTACACGCTCGACAACAGCGGACGCACGGTCCAGCTCACAGCCGAGGAGGTGGGCGCCATCACCGTCACCGTCGCCGGCACCGACGCCACCCGGGGGCTCGAAGACGGCGGCTCGATCACCCACAGCTTCGAGGTGCACGCCTGGACCGACCAGGACCTGCCCGGGCGGCTCTTCCGAAGCGTGAAGCGCTGGCTGGGGAGCGCCAGCGTCGAGCGGGTCCGGGTCTTCGACGCCCACTACCGGATCGTCGCCCTCGCCACGCCGGTGCTCTCGCACCTGCGCGAGGCGCTCGCCGACGAGAAGCGCAGTGCATCGGACGTGGCCTTCATCGGAAGGCCCGTCCGCTACGAGGGGCGCACAGCGGATGCCAACGAGATCGCGGTGGCGCGCATGACCGAGGCCTGCCGCCACGCGGGCTTTCGGCGCATGCAGCTCTTCCCCGAGCCGATCGCCGCGGCGCGCAGCTACCTGGAGGAGCGTCCCCTGGCAGAGGGCGAGACCGCGCTGGCCTTCGACTTCGGCGGCGGCACCCTCGACCTCTCGGTGGTCGAGAGCCGCGACGGCCAGCTCGCCCTGCGCGCCACCCACGGCGTCCCCATCGGCGGGGACGAGATCGATCGACGTCTCTACCGCGCCAAGGTGTTCCCGGAGCTGGGTGAGGGTTCGCGCGTCCACCGGCCGGTGCTGGACGAGTGGCGCGAGGAGGACTTCCCCTTCGATCGCTTCGGCGACCGTCTCCTCAACTGGGCGCTCGCCTACGACCTGAACCGCCCCGAGCTCCTGGAGATCCTGGTCCAGGGGATGCGCGAAGGGGGCGACGCCGGACGGTGCCTCGAGCGCCTCTACTCCGTGGTGAAGGGGAACCTCTCGTACAGCGTCTTCCAGGCGATCGAGCGGGCCAAGGTGGCCTTGTCGGAGGTGGAGCGTTCCGAGATCGTGGTGGAGGACCTGGATCTGCGCGTCCCGCTGGAACGCGCGGAGCTGGATGCCGTCGTCACGCCCCTGCTGGAGCAGGCGGACGCCGCTCTCGAGGAGGTTCTGGCCTCCGCCGGCCTCGCCGCGGACGATCTCTCGGTGGTCGTGCGGACCGGTGGCTCCTCCCGGCTCGACGCCGTGATCCGGCTCCTCGAGAGGCGCTTCCCGGGCCGAGTGGTGGAGCACGATCCCTTCACCAGCATCGCCGCGGGGCTGGCCCTGGCCAGCTGGGAGGAGGTGGCGCGAGGGCAGCGACCCCGGAGCCCTGATGGCCACGCCGAGGGGCAGCGACCCCGGAGCCCTGCTGGCCACGCCGAGGGGCAGCGACCCCGGAGCCCTGCTGGCCACGCCAAGGGGCACCGCTAGCTTCCACCCGCAATGGACGAGCTCGAGCGCCGGGTCCGATCCGACATCGACCAGTACGGCTGGCACGTGGCCAAGATCCTGGGCGACGAGCGCGCCCCGGGCTGGGCCTACACCATCGGTCTCCTCGAGACCGCCGGGCATCCGGAGCTCTCCGTCTTCGGCCTGGAGCACACCGAGGCCCACGAGCTCCTGAACCACCTCGGTAGCCTGGCGCGCGGGGGTCGCCGGCTCGCGCCCGGCGAGCACGCAGGCATCTTCGAAGGTCTCCCCTGCGGCATCCGCCAGGTCGATCCGCGCTGGCTCGACGTCTTCTTCGGCAACGCCGCCTGGCACTACAAGAGCGACCGCGTGGCCATGCTCCAGTGCTTCTGGCCCGACGCCGACGGTCGCTTCCCCTGGGAGGACGGCTTCGCTGCCTCCTGGAGGCGCGAGCAGCCGCTGCTCTTCCACCCGGACGTCGAGGCCGCGCTGACTCCGGACGTGGCCGAGGCCCTGCGCCTGGAAGGCGCTCTCTGATCCCGCCCACCCAGCCTTCGCGAGAGGATCCACCCGCGATGCCCGAGACGAATCCGCTCCTCCGGATGGAGGGACTGCCGCGCTTCGACGAGATCCGGCCCGAGCACGTGGAGCCGGGGATGACCTCCCTGCTGGCGGAGGTGAACGCGGCCTTCGACGCCTTCGAGAGCGAGATCACGCCGACCTGGGAGGGGGCGGTCGAGCCGCTCGAGCGGCTCGGCGACCGACTGGAGCGCGCCTGGGGCGTCGTCGGTCACCTGATGGGGGTGAAGAACAGCGACGCGCTGCGCGCGGCCCACGAGGCGGTGCAGCCGGGCGTGGTGCAGCTGGGCATCCGCATGGGCCAGAGCCGCCCCCTCTACGACGCGCTCTCGGCGCTGCGGGACGGACCGGCGTGGGAGCGCCTGGACGAGGCACAGCAGCGCATCGTCGAGTCGGCGCTGCGCGATGCGCGCCTCTCCGGCGTCGCGCTCGAAGGCGGGGACCGAGAGCGCTTCAATGCCATCCAGCTCGAGCTGGCCGAGCTGGCGACGAAGTTCAGCAACCACGTGCTCGACGCCACCAAGGCCTTCGCGCTCACCCTGCGCGAGAAGGGCCAGGTGGAGGGCCTCCCCGAGAGCCTCCTCGAGCTCGGGGCGCAGCTCGCACGCGAGGCGGGGGAGGACGACGCCACCCCCGAGGCCGGCCCCTGGCGGATCGGCCTCGACCTTCCCTGCTTCGTCCCGTTCATGGAGCACGCGAGGCGCCGCGACCTGCGCGAGCAGCTCTACCGAGCCTACGTCACGCGCGCCTCCGACGGTGAGCTCGACAACGCCCCGCTCATCCGCAGGATCCTCTCGCTGCGCCGCGAAGAGGCGAAGCTCCTCGGCTTCGCCGACTTCGCCGAGGTCTCCCTCGCCAGCAAGATGGCGCCCGACGTGTCCGCCGTGGACCGGCTGCTCGAGGAGCTGCGCAGCGCGTCCTTCGACGCGGCCAAGCGGGACCTCGAGGAGCTGCGCGACTTCGCGGGCGCCCAGGGTGCGCCGGAGGCCGAGGAGCTGGCCCTCTGGGACATGAGCTTCTGGGCCGAGCGCCTGCGCGAGCAGCGCTTCGACTACTCCGACGAGGACCTGCGCCCCTACTTCCCGTTCCCGCGCGTGCTGGAGGGGCTGTTCGCCCTGGCCCGGCGGCTCTTCGGTGTGACCATCCGCGCCGCCGACGGCGAGGCGCCCGTCTGGCACGACGACGTGCGCTTCTTCCGGGTGGCCGACGAGGCGGGCGAGCCCATCGCGGCCTTCTATCTGGATCCCTTCAGTCGCCCCGGAGAGAAGCGCGGCGGGGCCTGGATGGACGAGTGCGTCGGCCGCAGCCGTCTGCTGGCGCCGGAGCCGGATGGCGTGCGGCTGCCGGTCGCGTATCTGGTGTGCAACCAGACGCCTCCCGCCGGCGACAAGCCCTCCCTGATGAGCTTCTCCGAGGTGGAGACCCTGTTCCACGAGTTCGGACACGGGCTCCAGCACATGCTGACCCGCGTCGACCACGGCATGGCTGCGGGCATCCGCAACGTGGAGTGGGACGCCGTCGAGCTGCCCAGCCAGTTCATGGAGAACTGGCTCTACCACAAGGAGACCCTGGCGGGTGTGGCCGGACACTGGCAGACGGGCGAGCCCCTCCCCGACGACCTCTTCGAGAAGGTCCGCGCCGCGCGAACCTACCGGGAGGGCAGCGCCACGCTACGCCAGCTGTACTTCGCCACCACCGACCTCCGCCTCCACCACGGCTACGACCCGGATGGCGAAGCGTCACCCTTCGACGTACAGCGGGAGGTGGCCGAGCGCACCACGGTGCTCCCGCCGCTCCCGGAGGACCGCTTCCTCTGCAGCTTCGGGCACATCTTCGGGGGCGGGTACGCGGCCGGCTACTACAGCTACAAGTGGGCGGAGGTCCTCTCCGCCGACGCCTTCGCCGCCTTCGAGGAGGCGGGGCTGGACGACGAGGAGGCGATCCGGGAGACCGGCCGCCGCTATCGCGACACGGTGCTCGCCCTCGGTGGGAGCCGCGCGCCCATGGAGGTCTTCAAGGCGTTCCGCGGCCGTGAGCCCCGCACCGAGGCCCTGCTGCGTCACGCCGGCCTGCTCCGGGCCTGAGCGCGGCCGATGGGCGTCCGCCACCCGCGCTGGCTCGCCATCCACCGGGTGGTGAAGCGGATCCCGCGCGGCAGGGTGGCCACCTACGGCCAGGTCGCCGAGCTGGCGGGCCTGCCCGGCCACGCGCGCCAGGTGGGCTACGCGCTGCACGCGCTCCGTGAAGAGGACGACGTTCCCTGGCAGCGGGTCGTCAACGCGAAGGGCGAGGTGAGCGCCCGCTCGGAGCCCAGCGCCGAGTCGATCCAGCGCCAGCTCCTCGAACGCGAGGGCGTCCGCTTCGACCTCCGCGGCCGCATCGATCTGGCCGAGTACGGCTGGCGTGCGAGGAAGCGGAGGCCGTAGGCGCTCAGCCGCGCGCTGCCGCGGAGCCCATCTCCTGCCGCATGCGCGTCTTGGTCGCGGCCCAGGAGCAGATGGGGCATGCGCGCAGGTCGTGGCCGCGGGCGGGGCAGTGGCTGCGGCCGAAGTAGATGATCTGCAGGTGGATCTTCCCCCACTTCTCCGGCGGGAACAGCTTCTTCAGGTCGCGCTCGGTCTGCACCACGTTCTTGCCCGACGAGAGGCCCCAGCGCGCTGCCAGGCGGTGGATGTGGGTGTCGACGGGGAATGCCGGCTTTCCGAACGCCTGCACCAGCACCACGCTCGCGGTCTTGTGGCCGACGCCGGGGAGCGCTTCCAGCTCCTCGAGGGTGTCCGGCACACGTCCGCCGTGCTCCTCGACGAGGATCTCGGAGAGGCCGCGCAGGGCCTTCGCCTTCTGCGGGGCGAGGCCGCACGACTTGATCAGGCTCAGGATCTGCGGCACGCGCAGCTTCGCCATCTCCGCGGGCGTGCGTGCGCGCGCGAAGAGGGCAGGCGTCACCATGTTGACGCGCTCGTCGGTGGTCTGGGCCGAGAGCACCACCGCCACCAGCAGGGTGAACGGATCCTCGTGCTGCAGCGGAACCGGCGGCAGCGGGTGGAGGCGATCGAGGATCGCCTCGATCTTCTTCGCCTTCTCGGCGCGGGTCACGGGGTCGGGCCGCCCTGCGTCTCCGTGGCGATCAGGCGCGAGTCGTCGAGGGCGGCCGTGCGGTGGATGGCGCAGGCCTGGTATTCGGCCTTCGAGACCATCTCGAGGAACGCCTTCTTCGAGGGATACTCCACGAGCAGCGCATCGTCCCAGCGCTCGTCGTCGGGGCCGATCAGGGTGGCGCGCGCCTCGCCCATCCAGATCAGGCGTCCTCCGACGGAGGCGATGTGCCCGATCACCTCCTGGCCGTAGCGCTGGTAGGCCTCGCGCCCGCTGCAGGGCTCGGCTTCGAATCCCTCCGGATAGGCCGCCTGCTCCCGATAGCGAAGCAGGTTGATCATGACGATCGGCGTGTCCGCGTCGCCCTCGCTGAGGAACTCCTGGAGTCGCTCGGGGGTCGGCTCGATATGGCCCATGGCAGGCTCCTCCGGCCTGCGACGGTACCACGGCGCTGCGGCCGCGGTGGTGGGCGCATCAGCCGCTCTCCCCCGCCAGGAACGCCACCACGCGATGCCACGCACGGAGCAGGTGCTCGGTCTCGCCGGCCACGCAGGCCCTAGCTCGCCTGCTCGCTCAGACCGGAGACGTCGGCGGGGCTGTCGATGCGCAGCGCCTCCTCGGCCGGGCCGCCGGTGGCGTCCGCCACGCGGCGCATGTAGGCGTCCAGCGCCGGACGGTCGGTGATCATCGCGGTGCCGCGCGGGATGTCGCCCCGGCGCATGGAGTCGAGCATCGCGAAGACGCCCAGGTCGGCCAGGCTGGGCGTGTCCCCGTAGAAGAAGGGCCGGCCGGCGAGCATGTTGAGGAGGTCGTCGCAGCGGCGACCCAGCTCGTCCGCGATCTCGCCCGCCTCCGCGGAGAGGCCGTCCCGGCGGCGCGGCCGGGCCACCGGGCCGCGCGCCGTGGCCAGCTCGCGGGCCCAGGTGAGGAGCCCGTAGCGGCGATCCGGGACTTCCGCCTCGGCGTCTCGCACCCGCTGCCAGCGCAGCCAGTAGAAGAAGAAGGTCTCGTCGCACCACTCCTCCAGGCGCCGCTGGGCCTCGGCCAGCTTGGGGTCCGCCGAGAGGAGTCGCGGCTCCGGGAAGAGCTCGTCGATGCGCTCGACGATCCGGGTCGAGTCGTGCACGCGCTCGCCGTCGATGGTGGCAGCGGGCAGGAGGCCCGTCTCGGGATTCCAGCGCCGGTAGTCCTCGGGCGACTCGGGCGCGACCAGGTTGTAGTCCAGGCCCTTGAAACGCAGCGCGCGCTCCACCTTCACGGTGAAGGGAGCCTCGGGGGGCCCGTAGAGGATGATCAGAGCCATGGCGCGCCTCGATCCGGTGGGCTGGACGCTAACGCACGGTGCGCGGGGCCGCTGCTAACGACCGTTCAGGGACCAGTCGTACTCGATGAACTTCACGTCGTAGTCACGGGCGCTTCCGACCTCTGGCGCGTAGCGCTCGACGTACTCGAGCAGGTCCCGGTCGCGCTCGGCGCCGAAGTCCTCCCGGAACCAGTCGAGGATCGAGGAAATCCAGACAGTCCGGGTTTCGTGGTCGATGCGGAGCTTCTCGGGATTCCCGAAGAAGCGGTGCGTCTCGCGCTCGAGCTCGGCATCCAGGTTCGCGGCGCTGAAGGCGCGCTGGGGGAGGAGCGGGCAGCCCCGCGATGCGCAGTTGATCGCGAAGTGGATGCGCGGGTCGCCGTAGGGGCGGATCACCTTGTTCTCGAGGTCGTAGAGGTTCATGCGGTGGTCCCCGAGACGCACCCGCTGCAGCATGAAGAAGCCGGCCAGGGCCGTGCGGCCGTGCAGGAACGGGCGCCAGCCCGCGGGCTTCACGTCCCGGACGCTCTCGATCGGCCACGCGTCGAGGACCGCCACCAGGACCGCGGCGTTGTAGGCGTTGATCCAGTAGGCCAGCTGGTCGGCCTCCTCGGGGAAGAGCCCCGGGTGGCTGCGGGGCGAGACGGCCGCGAGGGTGCGGTAGTAGGCGTCCAGGGGGGCTCGGTCCGCGAGCAGGGCCGGGTAGTCCACGCGACCCCGCTCGTCCACGTGGGTCTGCTGCACACGGTCCAGGAGCGCGTGGGAGAAGGCCTCGCCCGGGGCCGGAGCCCACGGCCGGGGCTCCACGTGGGTGACGCAGCCGAGCGCAAGCGTCAGGGCGACGAGGAGAGCTGCCCGCATGCGGACTTGGATGCCGGGTGGCGGCTGGCCGTTGCAGGGCCGTCAGCGGAAGCGCGAGAAGTCGGGCTCTCGCTTCTCCGTGAAGGCCTCGCGACCTTCGCGGGCCTCCTCCGTCTTGCCGATCACCTCCAGCGCCTCGAAGGCCAGGCGCTGCTGGCCGCCGATCTGTGCGCTGTCGGCGTTGAAGGACATCTTCAAGAAGCGCAGGGTCGTCGGGGAGAGGGCCTTGACCTCCTCGGCCCAGGCCCGGGCTTCCTCCAGCAGGCGCTCGGGCGCGACCACCTTGTTGACCAGGCCCCACTCGAGGGCGGTGGCGGCGTCGTACTGGCGGCAGAAGAACCAGATCTCCCGGGCGCGCTTCTCGCCGATGGTGCGCGCGAGGTGGGCGGTGCCGAATCCGGCGTCGAAGGAGCCCACTCGGGGGCCGGCTTGGCCGAAGCGGGCCGTCGCGGAGGCGATCGTGACGTCGCACACCACGTGGAGGACGTGCCCACCTCCGATGGCCACGCCGTTCACGGCCGCGATCACCGGCTTGGGGATGTTGCGGATGGTGTGATGCAGCTCCTCGATCTCGAAGAGGCCGGTCTCGCTGGTGCCGTAGGAGCCGGTGGCCACGTACTCCTTCTGGTCGCCTCCGGCGCAGAAGGCCCGCTCGCCGGCGCCGGTGAGGATCACGCAGGCCACGGTCTTGTCGGACCAGGCGCGCTTGAAGGCGTGGATCATCTCTTCGACGGTGCGGCCGCGGAAGGC
>JANQFA010000207.1 GCA_028278065.1 Myxococcota bacterium | reverse complement strand
CGCAGGCGGGCACGGGTGCATCGGCCTGCGGGTCCGACAGACGTTCCGCCGGCGGAGCGGCCTCGGACGGAGCGGCGCGCTCTGCCGGCGGAGCGGCCTCGGACGGAGCGGCGCGCTCTGGCGGCCGAGGGGCATCGGACCGGGCGGCGTGCTCTGGCGGCCGAGGGGCATCGGACCGGGCGGCGCGCTCTGCGCCGACCAGCAGGGCCGCGCGCCGGCGCAGGTCGGCGCGCATCTCGCCGTAGTCGGCCTCCGTGACCTTGCCGGTCTCGAAGTCGTGGTCGAGATCGTGCAGTGCTTCGTAGAGCCCCTCGCGCTCGCGGCGGGATCCGCTCTCCGGCTCGGATCGCGGAGTCGCGAGGGGGCCGCGGCGCAGGAAGGGAGTCGTCAGAAAGGCGGCAGCGGCGAGCGCGGTCGCCAGCACCACCCCGGCGCGCACCACCCGCCCGGGCGCACGTCGCGTGCGCAGGGGGGCGAGCGCCAGGTCGAGGGTCTCGCCCGCGTCGACCCGGAAGGCCTCGAAGTGGAGGAAGATGCGCTCCTGGGGCGTGCGGACCGGGCGTCGACGGTGGAGCCGGGCGCTGCTCACGTCGAGCGCGGTGTCGGCGACGTAGACCTCGACGATCGGTGTCGGGGCCGCGAAGGTCCAGTCCCAGCGGGTGGTGCCGTTGCCGGCGGGCAGCCGGTAGCGCACGTTGAGGAGCGAATCGCCCGGCGGAAGGGGGCCGCGTACCGCCAGCGCGTCGTCCTCGAAGTCGATCGCCGCGCTGGAGCCGCTGGCGGCGAAGCGCACGTCGCGCGCTTCCTCGGGCAGCGGGATGCGCAGCAGGGGCTCCCCGTCCGGGCCGCTCACCTCGACGTCGCTCTCCACCCGCAGGGTGTACTCCTGGCTCACCGCGAGGGCGGCGTCGTCGAGCTCGAGGAACGCGCGCGCCTGCGCCAGCTCGTGGGCATCGGTCGCCAGGCGGATCTCCGGCACGGTCAGGGCGAGCTCGATGCGCGCGCCGGGTGCCACCTCGTCCGCGGCCAGCGCGCGGTAGGACACGCCACCGATCGCCGTCTCCGTCACGGGGGAGAGGTCCGCAGCGGCGACGTCGAGCCCCGCGGTCGGGAAGAGAACCGAGAGGCGACCGGCGCCGGAGGGGAAGCGGAGCCCGAGGGTGCGCTTCCCCGCCTGCGCGGGGAGGGCCCAGGTGAAGGCCAGCTCCTGGCTGCCCGCGTACACGGGGCCGTAGAAGGCGACGTCGCGCCCGTTCTGGACCACCCCTTCCGGCGCGAGGGCGTAGGGGAAGCCGAAGCGGCTGAAGCCCTCGGGAAGCTCGGCCCGGAAGGCCGGGCGCGCGCCCGCGGCGCGCTCCTCCGGCGTCGCGTAGAACACCCGCTCCGAGTCGTTGCGCAGCCGGATCACCTGGGTGGCCACGACCTCCCCGCCGATCCGTTCGAGGCGCAGGGTGGACTCCTCGGGCACGAGCGGGGCGGGATCGGCGCTGCGGTCCGCGATGGCGACGGAGACCTCGCGCGCGGTCTCGCCGGGGGCGAACGTGACGCGCTCGCCGACGAAGGGAACCCCGTCGAAGCGGGCCCCCACCAGGTAGACGACGCCGGGCTCCGTGGCGATCCCGTCGAACGCGAAGCGTCCCTCGGCGTCCGCGGTGGTGCGCGCCGCCCCCGGCTGGCCGTCACGCGCGATGGAGTAGAGGACCACGTCCGTTCCCGCCGCACGCGTCGCCCCCTGCGGATGGACGACCCGGCCCGCGATGCGGCCGTCGCCCTCCGGCACCGGGCCCACCTCGGGGGTCGGCTCCTGCGCCCGGCCGGCGAGCGGCGTCGCGAGCAGCAGGACGAGGACGAGCGCCCGGACCTTCGGGATCATGCCTGGCGGTCCCCCGCTCGGAGGGTCGGGTTCATCCGTCGCTGGTCCCCGGCTCCGAGGGTCGGGTTCATCCGACGCCGGTCCCCGGCTCCGAGGGTCGGGTTCATCCGTCGCCGGTCCCCCGCTCGGGGTGGGGCCACATCACCAGGATGGTGCCCGCGATGAAGACGACGCCGCCCAGCCAGATCCAGGCGACCAGCGGGTTCCGGTGGACCTTGAGGGTGGCCGAGCCGTCGGCCTCCACCGCGGTGAGCAGCACGTAGACGTCCTCACGCAGGGTGGATCGGATCGAGGGGATGGATGCCGGCTGCTGCTCCAGCCAGTAGATCCGCTTCTCGGGTGCCATGGTTCCGAGCGGCTCGTCTCCCCGGAAGAGGGCGACACGGGCCTCGGCGCCCCCGTAGTGGCCCACCGGCAGCGGGCGCGCGGTCAAATAGCGGAGCTCGTAGCCGTCGAGGGCGATGCTGTCGCCCGGCTTCACGTTCTGCAGCGTCTCGCTGTTGAAGGCCGCGCCGGCGGCACCCACCAGGATGAAGACCACCCCGAGGTGCACGACGTAGCCGCCGTAGCGCCGCTGGTTCTTGCGCAGCAGGGTGTAGAGGGCCCGCTGGGGGGATTCGCCGCGGCGTGTGCGCGCCCGCACGGCCTGCGTGTACTCCTGGACCACGGTGCCGACCACGAAGGCCGAGAGGGTCCAGGCCATGAACGGATACCAGGTGAGGTCGCGGCCGAGCAGAGCGATCAGGGCCGCCGCCACCAGCCCGGCGAAGGCCGTGGGCACGAGGAACTGGCGGCGCAGGCTCGCCAGGCTCGCCCTGCGCCAGGCGATGAGCGGACCCACCCCGGTGAGGAAGAGCAGGAACAGCGCGAGAGGCGCGGTCATGGTGTTGAAGAAGCGCGGTCCCACGGTGGTCTTCACCCCGCGCACCGCCTCGGTGGCCACCGGGAAGAGCGTTCCGCAGAACACCACGGCCAGGATCGCGAGGAAGGCCCAGTTGTTGAAGATGAAGCTGGCCTCGCGCGAGAGCGCCGACTCGAGCCGGTTGGGGCTCTGCAGCTCCCCGCGCCGGTAGAGGAGGGCGGCGAAGAAGAGCCCCCCCACCAGGAGCACGTAGGCGAGGAAGACGCGCCCGAACCACTCCGTCTGGGCGAACGCGTGCACCGACTGCACCACCCCGCTGCGCGTCAGGAAGGTGCCGAACAGGCAGAGGGTGTAGGTGAGCCCGATCAGGGTCAGGTTCCAGATGCGCAGCATGTTGCGCTTCTCCTGGATCATGACCGAGTGGAGGAAGGCGGTGGCGACCAGCCAGGGCATGAAGGAGGCGTTCTCGACGGGGTCCCAGGCCCAGTAGCCCCCCCAGCCCAGCACCTCGTAGGCCCAGCGTCCGCCCAGCAGGATGCCGATGCCGAGAGCCGCCCAGGCGAAGACCGACCAGCGCCGTGTGCTGCGGAACCAGGCGGTCCCGAGCTCGCCGGTCAACAGGGCCGCGAAGGCGAAGGAGAAGGGCACCGCGAAGCCCACGAAGCCCGCGTAGAGCAGCACCGGGTGGATCGTCATCAGCGGGTGCTGGAGCAGCGGGTTCAGGCCGGTCCCGTCCGAGGGAGCCTGGCCGGGCGGGAAGAGATCGAACGGGTTGGTGAAGAAGTTCAGCAGGACGAGGAAGAAGACCTGATTCGCCAGCAGCATGGCGCTGGCCCAGGGCAGCAGCGTGGGCGTGCGCCCTCGCTGAGTGTAGACCGCGACGCTGCTGTAGAGGGTCAGGATCCACAGCCAGAGGAGGAGCGAGCCCTCCTGTCCCCCCCACAGCGCGGCCAGGCGGTAGGAGAGCGGCATGGCGCGGGCCGACGTGCGCGAGACGTACTCGAGCTGGAAGTCGCAGAGGGCGAACGCCGCGAACAGGACCGCGATGGCGGCGGTGACGAGTGTCGCGACGACGTAGACCGAGCGCTCGGCGACGCCACTCCAGGCTGCGCGGCGGGTGAGGCCCGCATACACGCCGCAGCCGATCCCGAGCAGGGCGATCACGAGCGCGAGCTGCTGGGCGTTCGATGCGATCTCGGCCAAGGGTCACCCCGGGGCTTCCTGGAGGGCGCTGCGGCGCCCCCGGCGGGTTGGCGGCTAGAAGGAGGCCTGCTCCGTGGCCTCAGCCTCGAATTTGGACGGGCACTTCGCGAACACCTTCGTGGCGTGGAAGACCGCGCTGTCGGTGCCCGGCTGGAGCTTGCCCTCGACCACCACCTCCGCCCCATGCTTGAAGAGGTCCGGGGTCTCGAGGCTGGCGAAGTGAACGGGGAGGGTCTGGCCGCGGGTCCCGCCGGCATGGGGGGGATCCTGCTGGACCTCGAAGCGGACGCTCTGACTCTCGAGGTCGCGCACGATGGTTCCGTCGGCCACGTAGCCGTGGACCCGGGCCGGTCCGGCCACGGTGGCGGCGCGGAACTCGTCCAGGGTCTGGAAGTAGCGATAGGACCCCTCGCCGCCGAGCGAGGTCCAGCCGTACCACGCCACCAGGGCTGCGATGGCGAGCGCTCCGATGGCGATCTGGACACCTTTGGACACGCTGGGGGGGCCTCCTCCGCTGCTGATCCTAGCAACTCGCTCTGCCCCTGAAAGAAACCCGAAACCGGTTACTTGCAGTCACGGGGCTCGACAGCGGGAGGCCCTGCGGCTACTCGGACGAGCCATGCCCCTGCGCATCAATCCGAGGATCGCGTCGCTCGAGCCCTTTCTCGCGATGGAGGTGATGGAACGGGCCTTCGAGATGGAGCGCGAGGGGGTCGACGTGGTCCATCTCGAGGTGGGTGAGCCGGGCGTGCCGCCTCCGGCGGAGGCGGTCGAGGCCTGCAGCCGCGCCCTGGTCGAGGGCGAGACCCGCTACACGGACAGCCGTGGCCTCGCCGAGCTGCGCGAGGCCGTGGCGGCGGAGCACGCCCGCCGAAGCGGGACCGCCGTGGATCCCGACCGCGTGCTCGTGACGAGCGGCACGTCGCCGGCCATGCTCCTGGTCTTCGCGCTCCTCGTCGAGCCGGGCGACCAGGTCGTGATCGGCACGCCGCACTACCCCTGCTACCCGAACTTCGTGCGCTTCTGCGGGGGCGAGCCCGTGCTGGTCCCCACGGGACCCGGCGACGACTGGCAGCTCGATCCGGCGGCCGTACGCGCCGCCGTGGGGCCGCGCACGCGCGCGATCGTGGTGGCCTCGCCGGCCAACCCGACCGGTGCCGTGCAGGAGCGCGCCACCCTGGAGGAGATCGCGGCGCTGGACGTGCCGCTCCTCTCGGACGAGATCTACCAGGGGCTCACCTACGACGGGGCCGAAGCCACTTCGGCGCTGGCGCTGGGCGACGACGTCTTCGTTCTGGACGGCTTCTCCAAGCGCTACGCGATGACGGGCTTCCGGCTCGGCTACGCGGTGGTTCCCAGAGCGGCCCTGCGGCCCCTGCAGGTGATGCAGCAGAACCTCTTCATCTCCGCCAACCGCTTCGTCCAGCACGCCGGTGTCGCGGCCTTGCGCCATGGTGGGCCCATGGTGCAGAAGCTGCGCGACGTCCTCGACGAGCGGCGCCGGCGCATCGTCCCCGCGCTGCGCGAGCTCGGCTTCGGGATACCGCGGGCTCCGCGCGGCGCCTTCTACGTCTTCGCCGACGCCCGCCCGTTCGGCGAGGACTCGCGCGCGCTGGCCTTCGACGTCCTCGAGCGCGCGCGGGTGGCCTGTACCCCGGGGGTGGACTTCGGTGCCGCCGGCGAGGGCTTCCTGCGCTTCTCCTACGCGACCACGGCGGAGGCTCTCGAGGAGGCGCTCGCGCGTCTGGGGCGAGCGCTGCCCGCGCCGTCGTGAGGGTGATCGGCTCCGAGCTGGAGACCACGGCCGCGGGCCCGCAGGGGTTTCCGCGCGAGGGGCTCCCCGAGGTCGCCTTCCTGGGCCGCTCGAACGTGGGGAAGTCGAGCCTGCTGAACCGCCTGGCCGGCCGCAAGGGACTGGCGCGCACGAGCGGGACGCCGGGCAAGACCCGGCTCCTCCACTTCTTCCGGCTGCGCCGGCGCGGCAAGGCAGGGGACTCCGCGCTCCTGCTGGTGGACCTGCCGGGCTACGGCTTCGCCCGCGTCTCGCGCCGGGAGCGGGAGAGCTGGCAGCGGCTGGTCGAGGGCTATCTCGAAGGGCGCGCGCCGCTGCGCGCTGCCGTCCT
>JANQFA010000271.1 GCA_028278065.1 Myxococcota bacterium | reverse complement strand
CCCCGCACCACCCGCTGCCCGGCGAGCCGGCCCGCGTACTCCGTCACCACGGTGCACTGGTCTTCGTGGCCGTCCTGCTCCCAGTAGATCACGACCCAGTCCTTGGTCCGTCCCAGCTCGTGGGCTCGTGCGGTGTTGCTGTAGAGGGCGGTGAAGTGCCAGGTGTCGCGCTCGGTGTGGAGGACCGGGAGCCATGCCTCGCGCGTTGGGTTGAAGCGGCGGGGGGCGATGGTGCGGAGCTCGCCGGCTTCGGCGCGCTTGCGGTACTCGGCGTCGACGTCGAGGAGGAGGGCGACCGGGGGTCGGTGATCGGCCTCCGTGGCGCGCGGCGCTGACTTGCCGACGCGGTCGTCGTGGACGGGCTTCCCGGCCGCGCGCGCCGGCCGCGGCGCCGGGGAAGCGCCGCGCGCCGGCCCGCTGCCGGAGACTCGCGGCTCTCCCCTCCCCGCCTCCAGCCAGCGCATGCGCCGCGCGCGGCGCCGCGCGCTCTTCGCCAGCAGCGCTGCGAGGGAGTCCTGAATGCCGCGCACGCGGCGGGGTCCGATTCCCGGCACGTCCCCGAGCCTTCCGTCGTGCGCGGCCACCTCGAGCTCCTCGAGGGTCTCGACGTGAAGGTCGTCGTGGATGCGGCGGGCGAGCTCTTCGCCGATGCCGGGGATGGTGGTGAAGAGGTCTTCGGGGGAGATCTGGCCTTCGAGGCGGTCGAGGAGACCGAGCCTGAGGTTGTGGGCGTACTCGTCGATGAGGGCGGCGATGCTCTTGCCGATGGCCGGCAGGGCGGCGAGGCCCGCCGTGCCCTCCTCCTCCAGGATCTCGACGACCGGGCGGTCGAGGCGGCGGACGGTGTCGGCCCCGTTGCGATAGGCGCGGATGCGGTAGATCTGGCCGTCCTGGGCCTCGAGAAGATCGGCCACGCGCTCGAGGGCGTCGGCGATCTCCTCGTTGCTGGCGCGGGGCCGGAGGGCGGGCGACACGACCGCGAGGCTACCCCGCCCCCGTCGGCGGTCCCAGATGCGGGTCCGCCGTATCATGCGGCAGAAGCCCACCCGTGCGGTGTCGCCGCTCTGCGGCGTTCCAGCCGGACACCGCCAAGGAGTTGACCGACATGAAGCTCGCCACAGCCGCTCTCGTGTTCGCAGCCGGCGCCTCGTTCGTGCTTCCCGCACCGGCGCAGGCCTTCTGCGACGTTCCCCTGGTCGCGGCCCAGGACTACGTCGACGACCTGCCGTCCCTGACCGGCCCCGGCTACTGCGACACCGACAAGGAGGCGGAGTCGACGTGCAGGCTGTGGCTGAAGCAGTGCAAGAAGCGCGTCAACGCCGCCACCAAGTGCAGCTTGGCCCTGGTCAAGACAGACCTGGCCTTCTCCCTCGGTCGCTGCAAGCTGCCCAACCACTCCCCGGATCCGAAGGCGTGCAGGACCCTCGCCAAGGGATCTGCGGCGCAGCAGCGGAGCAACCTGAAGGCCAATCAGCTCCTGGGGCGAGAGCACTGCGAGGCGAACGAGTTGTTCTGTCGGGGCCAGTGCAAGGTCTGAGCGGTTGCAGCCGTCCTCACCGCCGCTCGGCCGCCCGTACCCACCCGCCCCCGGGGGTCTCACTCCCGTGAACCGATTGCCCTCCTCGGCCGTAGTACCGGCCGAACGCACGAAGGGAGGGCGCCATGTCCCGAGACGGCATGGGAGACAGGCACACGGGCCGCCGCACGGCGCGCCCCGGGGGCACCCGGGGGACGGGTCGGATCCTGCGCGAGCGGGCGCCCCGTCAGCGGCGCCGTCGCGGACACGCATCCGCGACGTGGACCGAGCACGGCGCCGACGGAGACGGCGTCCACGCCCTCCCCTCCTGGGGACGCCGCCTCCTCGGCGCCCTGCTCCTGATCGGCACGGTCACCCTGGTCTCGTGCCAGGGGCTCTTCACGGCGATCGCGCCGGAGCTCTACCGATGAGTGCGGCGGAGCGTCCCTACCCGCTGGCCGTGGCGGTGCGCCGCCTGGAGGACCGGCTGGCCGGGGCGGCGACGTGGTCGCCGCGCGGCGTGATCCTCTACCTGCTTCCGCTGCCGCTCCTGCCCGCGCTCTTCATCTCGCTCCTGCGCGGGAACGGCGCGCAGGTGGTGGGCGAGCTGGCCGCGCTCGTCGGCTGCTGGAGCGCCGCGGTGCTGGCCCGGCGCGGGCTGCGCGCGGAAGCCGTGTACCACCATCGCCGCATCGCGCGCCGGCCTCCGCCGCGCAAGACCGCGGCGGCGCTGCTTCTCGGCGCAAGCGTCTTCGCCGCCGCGCTCCTCGCGGTGGGCCACGGACTCGTCCTCTCGGCGCTCCTCGCCGCCGGCGCCGTCGTCGGCTTCGTGCTGGCCTATGGCATCGATCCGTGGGTCGCGAAGGAGCCCGCCGCCGTCGTCCTGGGGCCCGAGCCCGAGGACGTGCTGAGCACCCTCGAGGAGGCGGAGCAGCGCATCGGCCGCATCGAGGCGGCCGCGAGGCGGCTTCCCGCCCGGCACGAGCTGGCGGCGCAGCTCGATCGCATCGCCGACTCGGCGCGCGCCGTCGTCGATCTCCTGGAAGAGGATCCGCGCGACCTGCGCCGCGCGCGCCGCTTCCTGCACGTCTACCTCTCCGGCGCCCACGACGTGAGCGAGCGCTACGTCGCCGCGTGGACGAAGTCGCGCGGGCGAGACGACGGCGCACGCGGGCGCGACGACGGCGCACGCGGGCGCCGCCGGGCACCCGCCCCGGAGCTGGACGACCGCTTCCGCGACGTGCTCGCCACCATCGAGCGCGTCTTCGACGAGCAACGACGACTCCTGCTGGAGGACGAGGTCCTCGACCTGGACGTCCAGATCGAGGTGCTCTCGCGCCAGCTCTCCCGTGAGGTCGCAGCATGATCACGCCCGGACACGCACCCAGCACCCGAAGCCACTCCGACGATCCCGGAGCACGCCCCCCCTCCGACGGACCGGGCACCGACAACCCCCGCAAGGAGCAAGCCATGGCCTATCCGCTCGCCAATCCCGAAGTCGACCGCAGCCCCGAGGAGACCCGCGCACGCGTGAGCGAGCTGGCGGCCAGCATCGATCCCGCGGACGCCCACTCCATCCTCTTCTTCGGCTCGTCGGCACAGACGCGCCTGAACGAGCTGTCGGAGCGCATGCTGGAGGGCGTGAAGAACAAGGACCTGGACGAGGCCGGCGGCATGCTGGGCGAGCTGGTCACGGCGGTGCGCGGCTTCGACGTCGCCAAGCTGGACCCCAATCGCCAGCCGGGCTTCCTCGAGAAGCTGATGGGCCGCGGGAAGCCCCTCGCGCGCTTCCTGCAGCGCTACGAGGAGGTGGCTCGACAGGTGGACGCCATCGGTGACGAGCTGGAGCGCCACAAGACGGCACTCCTCACCGACCTGGTTCAGCTCGAGCGGCTCTACGACGCCAACCTGGAGTCCTACGGCGAGCTGGAGCTCCACATCGAGGCGGCGCGCGCGAAGCTGGCGGAGCTGGACCAGGGCCCGATCCCCGCCCTGCAGCGACGGGTGGAGGAGACGGGCGAGACCCTCGCCGCCCAGGCCCTGCGCGACCTGCGCGCGGCCCGGGACGACCTGGACCGGCGCCTCCACGACCTGCTGCTCACCCGCCAGGTGATCATGCAGGCGCTGCCCGGGATCCGGCTGGTGCAGCAGAACGACAAGGGCCTGGTGGCCAAGATCGAGTCGACGCTCACCAACACCATGCCGCTCTGGCGCCAGCAGCTCGCCACCTCGCTCACCCTCTACCGGGGCGGTGCGGCGGCGCGCACGGTGGCCGCGGCCAGCGACCTCACCAACGAGCTCCTCGAGGCCAATGCGGAGAAGCTGCGCGACGCCACCCGCGAGGCCCGCGGCGAGATCGAGCGCGGCGTCTTCGACATCGAGTCGGTGAAGCGCGCGCACGACACGCTGATCGCCGCCATCGAGGAGAGCCTGGCCATCGCCGACGAGGGCAAGCGCGCCCGCGCGGAGGCCGCCGCCGACCTGGAGGCCTGCGAGGCGGAGCTGCGCAAGACCCTGGCCGCGGCAGCGGCGCGCGAGGAGGGCCGGAGCCCGGAGCCCGCGCGGAGCTGACGCCGGGCGGCTGCGGCTCAGGCCGCTTCGATCCGGTCCAGCGCTTCCAGCAGGAGCGCCTGGGCGTCCACCTTGGCGCGCAGGCGCATGCAGAGCAGGAACGTGCCGCCGAGCTTGCGCTGCAGGAAGAGGGTCTCGGGCGGCGGGGGGCGCCAGAAGCCCTCGTCGACGACCAGCGACATGGAACGCTGGCGCGCCCGTGCGGCCAGGTCGGTGGCGCCGAAGTCGAAGGGGCCGGGCTCGCGGAAGGGCTCGCCGGCGAGCTCGATCAGCTCCACGAGGCCCGCACACTTGGCCGGGGGATCCCCGCTCTGGAGGAAGCCGATGTCGTGGGCCACCGCCTCCAGACCGCGCCGGTCGCCGCGCATGCAGGCGCGGAAGAGCTCGGCGTAGCCACGGCAGAGTGCTTCCGGGGCCTCGTATCCGGCGCCCAGGTCGATGAGGCCGATCCGCCCGTCGCGCATCAGGAGGTAGTTGGCGAAATTGGGATCCGACTGGAGGAAGTGGAACTCGAAGAACTCCCGCAGCACGATGCGCAGGAGCAGCGTCGCCGTGCGGTCGCGCTCGGCATCGGTGACGTCGGGCGCACACAGATCCTCCAGAGGGACGCCATCGAGGAGATCCATGGCCAGGATGTCGGGCGTGGTGAGGTCGTCGTGGACTCGCGGAACCACCACGTCCGGCTCGTCTTCCAGAAGCGCCGCATAGCGCTTCAGGTGCTCGGACTCGGTCTGGTAGTCGGCCTCGTCGCGCAGCTGGCGCTTCGCCTCCTCGAGCAGGGGGCCGAAGTCCACATCGCCGGGCAGGATCCGGGCGATGCGGAGCGCCGTCGCGAGATTGTCCACGTCGCTGTCGATGCTGGTGGCGACGCCCGGGTACTGGATCTTCAGCGCCAGCTCGCGCCCGTCAGCGGCCGTGCCCTGGTGCACCTGGCCGATCGAGGCGGCCGCGATGGGATCGAAGTCGAAGTCGCGAAAGCGCGACTCCCAATCATCCCCCCAGGCATCGCTGAGCACTCGGTGCAGCTGCTCGCGCGGCATCGCGTCGCCGGCGTCGCGCAGGCCGGCCAACGCTTCCGCCACCGCCTCGGGCAGGAGATCGTCGGCCTCCATGCTCAGGAGCTGCCCCAGCTTCATGGCCGCGCCGCGCAGGTTCGAGAGGGAGTCGGCCAGCCGTCGCGCGTTGGCCGGCGTGAGAAGGACATGGCCCGGATCGACCCCTCCCCCGGTCAGCCGCCGCGCGCTCTCGGCGGCCGCCCCCAGCGCCATCCGCCCCGCCAGCAGACCCATCTGGGCCAGACGCTCCGTCCGACCGGACGGAACGCGAGAGTGCTGGATCGCTCTGGGGGAGGCAGCCATGGGTGGGTATCTCCGCGACCTGGAGTCTAGGGCTTCAGGTCGTGCTGTCTAGAAAAATACGACTATTACCTAGACAGCCAGCCAGACCGATCTAACCTCCGGCTCATGGCGACGGAGACCGCTCGAGACAGCTCGAGACCCCTGGCCGTGAAGCCCCAGCGCTTCTCGATCCAAGGGTCCGTGCAGCATCAGGACAGCGGCGCTCCGCTCCCGCGCCTGCTCGTTCGCGCCTACGACAAGGACGTGTTCTTCGACGACTACCTGGGCCAGGCCTGGACGGAAGAGGACGGCTGGTTCGAGATCGAGTTCACGGCGGACGCCTTCCGCGACGTCATCGAGCGCCGCCCCGACGTCTATCTCCGGGTCTCCGACGAGACCGGCCGGATCCTGCTGGTCTCCACCGTCTCGGACGTGCGACGCAACGCAGCGGAGAAGGAGGAGTTCCTGCTGGAGATCCCTCACAAAGAGCTCATGCGGCTGCCGAAGCCCAGCCGCCGGAGACCGCCGCCGTGGGCGCTCTGCTGAGCCGGCTCGCGCCAGCCGCTCGCGGCGGTCTGGCTGCACTCCTCGGCGCGCTCGCGCTCGCGACCACGACACTCGCCGGCGTACCGGCCGACCAGCCCGGGCCGGACCTCGGACCGTTCACGTCCCCGCTCCACACCGGCCATCCCCTCGTCGGCACGATCTGGTCGCGCGAGGCGAACGGGGCCGTCGGTCTCGCGGCGCTGGAGTCGCGACTCGCCTCGGCCCGCTTCGTCCTGCTCGGCGAGACCCACGACAACGCCGATCACCACCGGCTCCAGGGGCAGCTGGTCGCGCGGCTCGCCGCCGGGCGGCGACCGCCTCCCGCGGTCGTCTTCGAGATGCTGGACCCCGCGCACCAGGGAGAGCTCGACGCCCTGCGCAGCAGCGGGACGCGCGACCCGGACGTCCTCGCCGGGCGGGTGGCCTGGGCCGACAGCGGCTGGCCGGACTTCGCCCTCTACCGGCCCGTCTTCGCTGCGGCGCTGGACGGCGGTCTTCCCATCCTCGCCGCGGGACTCGCCCGCGGCCGGTCGCTCGCCGCGGACGCGCCCGAGCGGGCGCAGCCCTTCGGGCTGGACGAGCC
>JANQFA010000192.1 GCA_028278065.1 Myxococcota bacterium | reverse complement strand
TGGGCGAGATCGGCGTGGATCTCGTCCGAGACGACGACCAGATCGCGCTCGACCGCGAGCTCCGCGAGCGCCTCCAGCTCCGTGCGCTCGAAGACCCGTCCCGTCGGGTTGTGGGGGTTGCAGAAGAGGACGAGACGGGTCGCGTCGTCCAGCGACGCGCGCAGGGCGTCGAGGTCCATCTCGTAGCGCGCGGCGCCGCGCGGGAGCGGATTGTCCACCAGGCGGCGTCCCAGCACCTCGACGATGCGGAGGAAGGGTGGATAGATCGGCGTCTGGACGACGACGCCCTCACCCGGCGCGGCGAAGGTGGACACGCTCGCGATCATCGCCTGGATGAGATCCCCGACCGGCATGACTCGCGCGGGATCGGGGCGCCACCCGTAGCGGTCGCCCATGCGCTGCGCGAAGGCCGCGGCGAGGGCCTGCAACGTGGGCGTGCCGGGGTAGCCGAGGTCCCCGCGCTCCAGGACGTCGAGGATTGCGGCACGCACCGGCGGGGCGACCGGGAAGTCCATGTCGGCGACCCAGGCGGGGATGACCTCCTCGCCGAAGGCGCTCCACTTCGATCCGCGCCGTCGGCGCAGCTCGTCCAGGGTGACGTCCAGCGGGCCGTCCATGGCTCGCGCTCCTAGCGGCTTCCGTAGCTCTGGGCCAGGCTGGCGATCGGCGACTTGTCCAGCCCGTGGTTGGGGATCGGATAGCGCAGCCCGTTCCGGCTCAGCGACGCGAGGCCCTCGCTGATCGCGGGCAGATAGGACGGCGGCAGCGCGATCAGGAGCTCGTCGTCCTGGACGCCGCCGAATTTCCTCTCCGCGTAGCAGGGGATCGAGAGCGAAGGCTCGCCCGTCTTGAGGGCGTTTCCCCAGGAGTCGGCGCAGGCGCTCTCCCCGACGCAGGTGAAGGTGTACTTCCTGTAGTTCCGGTACTGGAGCCCGTTCATCAGGGTGATCATCTGGCCTGGCGTCGCGTAGATCAGGCAGATGTCGGGGTTGTCGATGCGGCCGGACGTGAGGGGCGAGGTGACCAGGGCTTCGAACTCCCCGTAGGGCGCGCAGGCCATCTCCTTCTGGTGTAGGGCGCTGCTCTCGAGATCGCCGTACCAGACGCCGTTGAACAGGTTGCCGCTGAGGAAGCCCTCGTCGCGCGGGTGGAGCCCGACGACGGCGCCGCACTGCGACCCCACCAGGTTCTCCATGGTGATGCCGAGCGTGTATCCCAGCCAGCGGGACTGTCCGACGATCTGGTCCGTGGCGAGCTTCTCGCCCGCCGGCGGCCGGCGCAGCCTGTGGATCGCGTCCAGCTCGCTCGCCTCCCGGAAGCGCTTCATCCCCACCGGCGTCGTGCGCAGGCGCAGGTACTGGTTCAGCGACGCGACCAGCGCCGCGAAGTCGTACTCGGTCTCGTCGCCCCAGCAGTTCCGTTCGGTCATCGTGGCGATCCTCCTCCCGTCTCTCGCGGGCAGCCGTCGCTCGGGCCTCCCGTCTCTCGGGGACTCCGGTCCCTGAAGGGCAGGCTATGCTACCCCGCCCGATGCGCGCCCTGCGATTCCTGCGCCTCTCCTGCCTCCTCCTTCTCCCGTTCGCCCTTCCGGCGGGGGCGCATCCACTCGCGCCGGCCCTGCTGGAGATCCGCGAGACCGATCCGGGCCGCGCCGACGTGCTCTTCAAGACCTCCGCGTTTCGCATCCGCGGCGCGAAGGTGGACGTGATCCTGCCGGAGGCCTGCCGTGCGGTCGGGACGCCGCGCATCGAGCGCGGCCCGGGCAGCGTGACCCAGCGCTTCGCCATCGACTGCACGCCGGCCGAGCTGGTCGGGCTCGGGTTCGGAGTGAGCGGGCTCGAGCTGGCGCGCACCGATGCGCTGGTCCGTGCGGAGCTCCGCGACGGACGGGTTCTGCAGACGGTGCTGCGCGGGAAGGACGCGGTGCACGTGATCGAGGGCCGCCCCAGTCGGCTGGGCGTGATGCGCGACTATGCCCGGCTGGGCGTGGAGCACATCATCACGGGCTTCGACCACCTGATGTTCGTCTTCGGCCTGCTCTTGCTGGTGGCGGGTCGGCTCGGTCCCCTGGTCAGGACGGTCACCGCCTTCACCCTGGGCCACAGCGTCACCCTGGCCCTGGCCGCACTGGGGTTCGTCCACTTCCCGACGGGTCCGATCGAGTTCCTGATCGCCGCCAGCGTCTTCATCCTGGCTGTGGAGCTGGCCAGCGATCGGGCGGAGCCGGGTCTCCTGCACCGCCAGCCCTGGCTGATGGCCGGCGGCTTCGGCCTGCTTCACGGCCTCGGCTTCGCCGGTGCCCTGGCCGACGTGGGTCTCCCCGACGGCGAGATCCCCCTGGCCCTGCTGGCCTTCAACGTGGGGATCGAGCTGGGCCAGCTCGCGTTCGTGTGCGCGGTGATGCTCGCCTGGGGCGTGCTCGAGCCGGTGCTGGGACGCGGGCGGCTTCCCGGCTGGGCCGCCCGCGCGCCCGTCTACGCCCTGGGGTCGCTCGCCGCCTACTGGTGCTTCGAGCGCGCCGCCGCGCTCGTCTAGCTGCCGCGCCGCCGCGCTCGTCCAGCTGTCGCGGCACGGCTCTCGTCCAGCCGTCGCGGCGCGGTCGCCGACGAGCGGTCCATGCGCGATCATGGCCGGCCGGAGGAGGCCCCCATGGATCTGCACTTCACTCCCGAGCAGCTGAAGTTCCGCGACGAGGTCCGCGCGTGGCTGGCCGAGAACCTCGAGCGCACCTGGACCGAGGAGACCCGGGATCCCGCGCACGATGCCGACTCCCTCGTCGAGGTGCGGCGCGCCTGGCAGCGCAAGCTCAACGCCGCGGGCTACCTGGGCATGGGCTGGCCGCCCGAGTGGGGCGGGCGCGGTGCGTCCGCCGTCGAGGACGCCATCCTCACCGCCGAGCTCTACTACGCCGATGCGCCGCTCATCCCCAACTTCCTCGGCATCACGCTCCTCTGTCCGGCACTCATCCACCACGGGACCGAGGAGCAGCGCCGCCGCTTCATCCCCAAGGTCCTGAACTGCGACGAGATCTGGTGTCAGGGCTTCAGCGAGCCGAGCGCGGGCTCGGACCTGGCGTCACTGCGTACCCGTGCCGAGCGGGACGGCGACGACTGGCGCATCACGGGTCAGAAGGTGTGGACCACCTTCGGTCCCTGGTCCGACTGGATATTCGTACTGGCGCGAACCGACCCGGAGGACCGCTACGGGGGAATCAGCTTCTTCCTGGTGCCGATCGATCAGCCGGGGGTCGACATGCGGGGCCTCAAGCAGATCACGGGCGAGTCGGAGTTTGGCGAGGTGTTCTTCGACGGTGCCCTCGCAAAGGGTGAGCACCTGGTGGGCGCACTCGGCGAGGGCTGGAAGATCGCCATGACCGTGCTGGGCTACGAGCGCGGCGCCTCGGCGCTGCAGTACCCCGCCGAGTACCAACGCCAGCTCGAGGGACTCGCGCGTGGTCTGGGCGGTGCCATGGAGAGGCCCGAGGTGCGCGCGAAGCTGGGACGGCTGGTCGTCGAGAACGAGGTGATGCGCGCCAACGGCCTGCGTACGCTGGCCAATCTGGAGGCCGGCCTGCCGCCGGGTCCCGAGTCCTCGATCGAGAAGATCTTCTGGTCCGAGTACCACCAGCGCCTGACCGATGCCGCGCTCGACCTGCTCGGACCGCAGGGCCAGCTCCACGCCACGGCGGAGGGCGCCCGGCCCGAGGTGGACTGGGCCTACCAGTACCTCTGGTCGCGCGCCGGGACCATCTACTCGGGTTCCTCCGAGATCCAGCGCAACATCATCGCCAAGCGCGTGCTGCGCATGCCCACCGGGAAGTAGGGGAGGAGCGGAAGATGCAGTTCGATCTCGACGAGGATCGCGCCCTCCTGCAGCGCTCGACCCGGGAGCTCCTCGAGAAGGAGGCGGGTCTGGCGGACACCCGGGCGGTCATGGAGGAGACCTCGGAGGGCTTCTCGAAGCCGCTCTTCGCCCAGCTGGGCGAGCTGGGCTACCCGGGGCTGCTGCTCGCGGAGGACGAGGGCGGACTCGGCGCAGTGGCGTTCGCCGCGGTGCTCGAGGAGATGGGCCGCGTGGCGCTCCCCGGTCCCTTCCTCGACCTGGCGCTGGCGGTGCGCGTGCTGGCGGCGTGCGGCGCGCCCGAGGCCGCCGCCTGGCGCGAGCGCGCCGCCGCCGGCCGGGCGCTCGTGGTGCTGGCGCGCGGCGAGAAGCCCGACCGCGCGGATCCCGAGGCGTCGGAGACGCGCTTCGCCGACGGCCGGGTGCAGGGGCGCAAGACCTTCGTGCCCTTCGGTGCCCACGCGGATGCCCTGCTGGTCGAGACCCGCGAGGCGCTGGTGCTGGTGGAGCGTCCCGCGGAGGGCTGGGACGCCACCGGGCAGCCCACCCTGGATCACGCCCAGCGCTTCGCGGAGATCCGCCTCGACGCGCCCGCCGTGCTGCTGGCGGATGCGTCCGCTGCGGTCCCCCTGCTGGCCGACGTCGAGCGTCTCGGCGCGATCGGTGCTGCGGCCATGCTCCTGGGCCTGATGGAGCGCGCCCTCGAGCTGAGCGTGGAGTACACCACCGAGCGACAGGCGTTCGGTGTCCCGATCGGGACCTTCCAGGCGCTCCAGCATCGCTGCTCGGACATGCTGCTCGAGACCGAGAGCACCCGCTCGGCGGTGTATCGGGCAGCCTGGGCGGAGGAGCACGCGCCCGCCGAGGCGCCCTACCTCGCCGCGGTCGCCAAGGCCTGGGCCGGACCGGCCGGGCGCTCGGTGTGCGGCCAGGCGATCCAGCTGCACGGCGGGGTCGGCTTCACCTGGGAGTACGATCCCCACATCCTGCTCAAGCGGGTGAAGACCCTGGAGCAGTTCCATGGCTCGACCGCCGCGGTCACCGAGCGGGCGCTGGCCGCTTCAAGCCTGCTCGGCTGATACCGTCGCGGCGAGCGCGACGTAGAGCGCCCACTGGACGCTGGCCGGTCTGACCAGCGTCGGCTCGAGCAGGGCGAAGGCGAGCAGGACGCCGAGACACGACACGGGCCAGAGGCTTGCGGGGTCGCGGCCGCGCCGGGTGAAGCCCGCGGTGCGCAGGGCCACCCACGCGACGCCCGCGGCGAAGCCGAGAACGCCGATCCAGCCCAGGTCCAGAGCCAGGTCCATCCACGCGGCGTGTCCGTGGACGGGCTCGACACCCAGCCGCTCCTCGATGGTCTCGGCCTCGGGCGCCCAACGCCAGAAGGCCCGCCAGCCGAATCCCAGCCAGGGTCGGGTGGCGACGGCGTCGAGCGAGTGATCCCAGATCCGCGTGCGCCCGCTCAGGGTGTGGTCGCGGTCGACCGCGGCCAGGATCAGGTCCAGGCGGGGGAGGGCCACGACGACGAGGATCGCGCAGGCGAGCGACGCCGAGACCAGCAGGCGGCGCAGGCGCGGAGACGGCTCGGCCCGGGCGCGGAGCAGGATCGGGAGGGCCGCCAGAGCGAGTGGTGTGATGAGCCAGGCGCCCCGCGAGCGCGAGCCCGCGGCGGCCAGTACACAGGCCGCCGCGCCCAGCCAGGCGAGCGCGCGGAGCCGACCCGTCCGCTCCAGGGCGAAGAGCACGCAGGCGACGGCGCCCAGGACTGCCACCGGAGCGGTGTGGTTGCGGTTGAAGAAGAGCCCGCGCCAGGCGCCCGCGTGTGCGCCGCTCATCATGCCCTCGGCCGGTACGAACGCGACCAGGAGCAGCCCCGCCGCGATCAGCCCCCCGAACGCGAGCGCTACGGCTCCGACCTGGCGGTGCAGGTCGAGGCGCGTCGCCAGGAAGAGCCCGAAGGCGGAGGTGGCGACAAGCCCGCACGCGTCGCGCAGGCTGCGTTCGGGCCGGATCGACCAGAGCGTCGAAGCCAGCGCCAGGGCGACGAGGAGGAGGGCCGGCCAGGCGCGGCGCAGGGCCGGCCACGTCTCGTGGCGCCGCCAGGCCAGCCAGGCCACGGCCAGCCCGGCCACGCCGTACACGACCTCATGTCGGTAGGGATCCCAGCCCAGTCTCCACAACGCCTGGGAGAGCCAGACCAGGCCGAAGACCGCGAACGCTCCCTCGAGCGGGCGGAGGCCTCCCCCGCCGCACGTCACGTTCGGATCAGCCGGCGGCAGTCCGCCGCACGTCACGTTCAGCTTCCCGGCGGCGGTCCGCCGCACGTCACGTTCAGCTTCGGATCAGGCGGCGGCAGTCGGCCGCGATGGCCGACGCCGCATCGGCGCGGGCGAAGGCGTGCATGCGCTTTGCGGCCAGCTCGGCGGCCTCGGGTGAGCGCAGCAGCACCCGGAGCCGATGGGCGATCTCCTCACCGTCCCACTCGTCCTCGCCGACCCACCAGGCCTGCGTGCTGTCCGCGAACGCCCGGGCGTTCGCGCGCTGGTGGTCGCCGGCGGCCGCAGCCATCGGCACGACGAGGGCCGGCACGCCCGCCTGGGAGATCTCCGCCAGGGTGCGGGCGCCGCCGCAGGTGAGGGCGAAGTCGGCCTCGCGGAAGAGCCCCGAGAGGTCGTCGAAGAACGGCTGCACCACCGCGTCGATCCCCGCGGCGGCGTAGCGTCCGCGCACCGGGCGCGGGTCCGCGCTGCCGGTCTGATGGATCACCTCGAGCTCGATGCCCTCGCTCGACACGCGCGAGAAGAGCTCGGGCGCCACCTCGTCGAGGAAGGGCGAGCCCCACGAGCCGCCCGTCACGACCATGCGGCGCACGGCCCGCTGCCCGCGCTCGCCGCGAGTCGCCTCTGCCTGGGCTCGCGTCAGCGGGGTGCCGGTGACCAGGGTCGACGCCGTGCCGAAGCACTCCGCCGTCGCAGGGAACGTCAGGTACACGCGCCGGGCCAGGCGCCCCAGCCAGCGGTGGGTGATCCCCGGTCGCGCATTGGCTTCGTGGATCGCAACCGGAAGGCCCAGGCTGCGGCCCGCCACGAGCGCCCCGGCCGACGCGTAGCCTCCGAGCCCGAGCACCATGTCGACGCCGCGCTCGCGCAGCACACGCCGAGCGGCCACGGCCCCGCGGACCATGTCCAGAACGGCGCGAATGCGGCCCAGCCAGCCTTCGCCCGCCATGGGGTGACCGGGTACGAGCACGAGCGGGAGTCCGGTCGGGGGCACCAGCGTGGTCTCGAGACCCTCGGGCGTTCCCAGGAAGAGCACCGACGGCGGATCGGGGAGAGCATGGAGCCCTTCGGCGACCGCGAGGCCCGTGATCACGTGGCCCGCCGTCCCCCCTCCGGCGATCGCAACGGTCTCTTGACGGCCCTGCATGGGTACTGAACGATGCTCCCCGACGAAGGCCATGTCGTGCGCGTGACGATAGCAGTGTCGGGGGATCTGGGCCGCAGTCCGCGGATCCAATACCACGCGCTGGCGCTCGCAGAGCGCGGCGTCGACGTGGAGCTGATCGGCACGCGCGGGTCGCCCTGTCTCGAGGAGGTCGAAGCGGCGCCGCGCATCCGGGTGCAGCGGCTCGCAGCGCCTCCCTTCGAGCAGAGGGACCCGGCCCGGCGCGTCGGCTTCCTGTTGCGTTCCGCCTGGCGCCAGGTCCAGCAGACCTTCGCGCTGGGGACGGCACTGCTCCGCGCGGCCCCGGGCAGCGACCGGCTGCTGGTGCAGAACCCACCCGCGGCGCCGACCCTGCCCCTGGCCTGGGTCGTCGCACGTCTGTTCCGGACCCGCCTGGTGGTCGACTGGCACAACCTGAGCTCCGCCGTCCTGCGCGACAAGATCGGCGGCGGTCCGGCAACGGCGCTGCTCGCCGCCATCGAGCGCGCCTGCGGCCGCCGCGCCGACGAGCATCTCTGTGTGTCCCGCGCCCTGGCCGCGCTGCTCTCGCAGGAGCTCGCGGTCGAGGCGAGGGTCTTCCCGGATCGACCCCATGCGCGCTTCCTCACGACCCCGCGGCCCGGGAGCGACGCCGATCGGCGCCGCGTGCGCGACGAGCTGGGCCTGGGGGGAGAGGCCAGGCTCCTGGTGTGTCCCACGAGCTGGAGCGTCGACGAGGACTTCGGGCTGCTGCTGGAGGCGCTCGAGTCGTGGGATGCGCGCGCGCGGGGCGCGCCGCTCGCGGTGGTGGTCACCGGGCGCGGTCCCGGCCGCGCCGACTTCGAACGCCTGCTCGCGGCGCGTCGCTTTCGCCGCGCCCGCGTCGAGACGCGCTGGCTCGGGCATCGGGACTACGCGCGGCTGCTCGCCTGCGCCGACCTGGGGATCTGTCTGCACCGCTCGACGTCGGGCCTGGATCTCCCCATGAAGCTCTCCGACATGCTCGGGGTGGGGCTCCCGGTCTGCGTTCTCGACTACGGTCCCGTGCTGGCCGAGGCGTTGCCCGACCCGGGCGCGGCCCTGCGCTTCGTGGATGCCGCCGGGCTCGTCGCGAGCTGGCAGACACTCTTCGCGGACGAAGGCGACACGCGCCCCGCCTTCGAGGCGCTCCGCGCAGCGGCCGCGTCTCCCCTCGAGAGCTGGGACGTCTGCTGGCAGCGGGTGGCGGCGCCCTCGCTGGGTCTCGCGTGATGCGGGCGCGCGTGATCCTGCTGCAGCCCGGGCTCGGCCCGCCGGGCGGCGGCGAATGCGTGGCGGCCTGGGCCGTCCAGGGCCTGCGGGAGCGCTTCGAGCTGACCGTGCTGACGGCCGACCCCGTCGACCTCGCCGCCGTGAATCGCCACTACGGAACCGATCTCCGCGACGGCGACTTCCGTCATCTCCGCGTGCCGGGCGGTGCGCACACCCTCCTTCGCCGCATGCCCTTGCGCATGGCGATGCTGAGGCTGGCCCTCTTCCAGCGCGCAGCCCGAGAGGTGATCGAGCGGGAGCAGCCGGATGCGGTGGTGGGGTGCTTCAACGAGATGGACGTCGGTCGGCGGGCCCTGCAGTACATCCACTATCCGGCGCTCCTCGAGCCGCGCCCCGAGGCGGACCTGCGCTGGTATCACATCGGCGTCCTGGTCGCGCTCTACCGCGGACTCGCCTGGCGGATCGCGGGCATCTCCAGGACGCGTGCGATCGCCAACGAAGCGGTCGCCAACTCCGCTTTCGTGGCCGATCTCTACGCGGAGGCGCACGGCGTGAAGCCGGACGTCGTCTACCCGCCGGTTCCGGGCGGCTTTCCCGACGTGCCGTGGTCCCGCCGCGAGCCGCGCTTCGTGATCGCAGGCCGCGTCGCCCCGGAGAAGCGCGTGGAGGTGGCGATCCGGGTGCTCGAGCGGGTGCGCGCCGCAGGACATCCGGTCACGCTCCACGTGGTGGGCCCCTCCGACGGGCGCGCCTACGGGCGCTCCCTGGCTCCCCTGTACGCTCGCCACGCCGGCTGGGTGCGCTGCGAGGGGCCGCTCTCGCGCGAAGCGATGGCGCGCTTCTTCGCGGAGAGTCGCTTCGGGATCCACGCCATGGAAGGCGAGCACTTCGGGATCGCGGTGGCCGAGATGCAGCGAGCGGGTTGCGTCGTCTTCGCGCCCGAGCGGGGAGGCCCCGCCGAGATCCTGGGCGCGGATTCCCGCCTGCTCTACCGGAACGAGGCCGAGGCCGCCTCGCGCATCACCCGCGTGCTCGCGGACCCCGCCCTCCAGGAACGCATGCACCGCGAGAGCCTCGAGCGGGCGCGCCGTTTCGGCACGCAGCGCTTCATGAGCGAGCTCGCCGATCGGTTGGGCGGGATGGTCGTTAGCGCTCGGACATGAGGCGCTGGAAGTCCTCGCTGCCGGCGGCCAGCTCGTCCCACGCTCCGGCAGCGACGACACGTCCGTCGCGCAGCACCACCAGCCGGTCGCAGTGGCGCACGGTCGCCAGCCGGTGGGCGACGACGAGGAGCGTCTTCTTGCGCTGCAGGCTCTCGATGGCGCTCGTCAGGGCGCGCTCGCACTCGGCGTCGAGCGCCGCGGTGGCCTCGTCGAAGACGAGCACGCCCGGGTCGTGGTAGAGGGCGCGCGCCACTGCGACGCGCTGCCGTTCGCCTCCGGAGAGGCGCGCGCCGCGCTCCCCGAGGAGCGTATCCAGTCCCTGCGGCAGCGTGTCGACCCGTTCGCGGAGCTGCGCCATCTCCAGGGCGCGGCGCACCTGGGCGTCGTCGATCTCGTCGTCGCGCAGGCCCAGGGCCACGTTGCGACGCAGGCTCTCGTCCAGGAGCACGACTTCCTGCGGCACGTAGCCGATCTGGCTCTGCCAGGCGCGGGTGTGCTCGCCCACGTCTGCTCCGTCCACCCGGATGGTCCCCGATGCGGGCGAGAGCAGTCCGAGCAGAAGGTCCAGAAGGGTGCTCTTCCCGCTTCCGGTGCGGCCTACGATCCCCAGCGAGGTTCCGGCCGGCACCACCAGCTCCACGCCATCCAGTGCGCGGTGGTCGCTTTCCTCGTAGCAGAACGACACGCGATCGACGTGCAGCTCGCGCTCGAAGGGCAGGGCGGGCCCCTCTTCGGGCGCGGGCTCGATGCGGCTGGCGCCCAGGGCGTTCCAGTCCTCCTCGAGCGCCTCCACCTGCGCCGTCGAGTAGCGCAGCACATTGGAGTGATACACGATCCAATGTATGGAGGGCAGGAGCCGCACGCCCGCATAGGCGAACAGACCGAGCAGCGGCAGGAGGTCCGGTCCGGGGCTTCCTCCCGCGAGCAGCACGATTCCGGCGATCGCGACCACGAACGCCGTCTCGACCACCAGGCGCGGCGCCATCGAGGCGACCCCGCGCGCCACGCCGAGCTTCCCGAGATCCTGTCGCAGGCGCCTGAAGTCCTCGACGAAGCGATCCTCGCGGCCCAGCATCTTGACCGACTTCACTCCCGACAGCGACTGCTGGAGCTGCTTGAGCATGGCGCCGCTCAGCTCGTGGTTGAGGCGGCCCCAGTGGGTGTGCCGGTTCTGGGTGAGCCGCAGGATGGCGAGCGCTGCCAGTCCGGCCCCGCAGCCGACCGCGACCGCCACGCCGGGCATCGCGTGCAGCACCACGCCGAGGACGCCCAGCACGACGAGACACTCGGAGGCCAGGGTCGTGGCCGAGTGGAGCGTCCCGCGCGCTACCGCCTCCGCGAGATTGAGGGTGTTGCGGATCAGATCCGCCGAGTTGCGGCGCAGGTGGAAGGGGAACGGAGCGTGCAGGTAGGCGCGCAGCAGGCCGGCTGAGATCGCCTCGCTGGAGCTGGCGGTGCAGCGCTCGCGCACCCAGGTCTCGACGAGGCGCATGGCGTTCTTTGCGGCGTAGAAGGCGGCGACTGCGATCGCGAACCCGGCCAGGAAGCGCGCCGAGCTCGCGTCGGGGGCCAGGACGCGCGCCGCGCGCACCAGGGCATCGCCCTCTGCGGCGCCGGGCTCGCTCACCAGACGGATCAGGGCCAGCACCGCGGCCGCACCGGCCGCCTCGAGCGTTGCGGAGAGGACCGCCAGCGGGACCAGCGATGCCCAGCGCACGCGCTGGCGCCGATCGATCAGGCTGAAGAGCTTGCGCAGGGTCTCGAGCATCGGCTGGCGAAGGTAGCCCGGTCGCCGAGGCCTCGACGCTCGGCCGACCCTACGGGCCGAGGCTCTTCACGTGCTCGATGAGCGCGGTCTTCTCCGCGTCCGACAGGCTTCCGAACGACGCGGCATGCTGCTTGATTGCGACCGACGCCGCCACCAGTGCGGCGGTGTCCTGCTCCTGGATGGCCGGCGCGGTCAGGTCCGGCGCCTTCATCCCCTTGCCCATCGGCGTGTCGGACTTCCCGTCGGCGCCGTGGCAGCTCTGGCATTTGCTCTTCCAGCTGGCGGCCGCGTCCGCTCCGGCGGTGCCGGCGCTGGCGAGGGCGAAGAGGGCCACGAGAGCGAGTGAAGCCAGACGCATCGAACCTCCTTGGGTGGCGGGGCCTGCACTCATCCGTCGCCGGACCCGCGCATCGAGGCAAGGTAGAACAGGATCCCGGCTGCCAGCAGCGGGGTTCCCACGAAGGTCACGAGGATCACCGTCCTGCCCGTCGTCTCGCGTACCATCACCAGAAGCAGAGCCAGCGCCACCAGCACCAGCGCGGATGCGATGCGGATCATCATCGCGGGCCCACCCCCTGCAGGGCATCCTCCGGATGGGCCGGGGGGTGACACGCACCCGAGCAGCCGACCTCGCGTGCCATGAGCATTCTCTGCAGATCCGGGTCGTGGTGGGCCTCCTGGCTCCGGAAGCGCGGGGACTCGGCGTGGCAGTTCAGGCACGACGCGATGTCGAAGGGCCCGCGCATGCGCACGGGGAGCTCGTAGCGTCCCGTCGCGGTGTTCAGCATGTGCTTCACGCCGGCGATCTTGGCCTCGAGATTCCCGTAGAGGCCGTAGCCCGAGTGGCAGCTGTAGCAGCCGCGGGTGCTCGAGGCGGCGCCGCTCTGGAAGTGCAGGGCCGCGAGCGAGTCGTTGCGCCCGTACACGCTCGCCACCACCGGACCCATCGGCTGGTGGCACGATGCGCAGAAGTCGACCCGTTGCCCGCGTTGCATCATCAACACGTTGCCGAGGCCGTAGGCGAAGGCGGGCAGGAGGAGGAGGCCCGCGGACGCAGCAGCCGGCGCGAGGCGACCGCGCACCAGGCCCACCAGGGCGATCGCCCCCGCCGCCACGGCGATCCCGATGACGGCCACGTCGAACAGCCCGCTCGATGGCGAGCTGGCCGGATGCTGGAAGAGCGGGCCGAGTTCCTCCGGATTCATCGCACCCCCGTCCGGGCTAGGCCAGACGCTTCTCCAGCCAGGCGCCGATCCGCTCGGTCGCCTCCGCGGCCTCGGGAATGACGGCCGCTGCGGTCTGGAAGACGTGGAAGGCACCCGGCTCGCGCAGGAGCTCGGTCTCGACGCCGGCGGCGCGGGCGCGCGCCTCGAAGGCGAGGATCTGGTCGCGGAGGGTCTCCGCCTCGCCCGCCACGACCAGAAGGGGCGGGAGGCCGGAGAGGTCGGCAGCGAGCGGGGTGGTACGCGGGTCGGCGGCATCCGCGCCGCCCAGGTAGGTCTCGGCACAATGGACCAGGAAGCGGCGGTCGCAGATGTCGGTGGAATCGTTCGAGACCATGCTTCCGCCGTCCGCCAGCGGGTCGGTCCACGGTGAGATCAGGGCAGCGGCGCGGGGTTGCGCCAGGCCCGACGCGCGGGCGGCGATGCAGGTGGAGATGCAGAGGGCCCCGCCCGCGGAGTCCCCGCCCAGGCCGACGGGCGCGCCCGGGCCGGCCTGCTCGAGCGCCCAGCGATAGGCGGCGAACGCGTCGTCGTGCGCCGCGGGAAACGGGTGTTCCGGCGCCAGCCTGTAGTCGACTGCGAGCGTTCGGGCTCCGGCCCGTGCCGCGACGCGCGCCACGAGGTCGCGGTGGCTGTCGACCGAGCCGAACACGTAGCCGCCCCCGTGGTAGTAGACGAGGATGCGTTCGGTGTCCGGGCGGCGCTTCGGGACGCACCACTCGGCGGGCACGCCGCCCGCGTCCACCGCCGAGAAGTCCACCTCGTCCAGTGCAGCCGAGCGCATCCCCCCGGTCGCCTGGAGCTCGCGCATCCAGTCGATCCCGAAGTCGGGGACCCCGTCGAGCACCGTGCGCATGAGGCCCTGCACCAGCTCGGTCCGCAGCGTCCAGCGCGGCACGAGCGGGCCGCGCGTCGCCCGGCGTGCGAGGATGCGTCCGGTGGCGGCGAGCGCTCGGCCGGCGAAGCGGACGTTCGACATCACGCGTCTCCCCGCCGCGATCCTCCGCCGACGGAGAGGACCTGTACTCGCTCGAGGGTGGCGATCCCGTCGCCGAGGGCCTCGTCCACGAGCGGCAGGAAGGCGGCGATCTTCTCCTCGCTGTCGACGATCTCCACCACCACCGGGAGGTCGGTGGAGAGGCGCAGGATCGAGGCCTTGTGCAGCTGGCTGCGCGCCCCGAAGCCCTCCATCCCGCGCAGCACCGTGGCCCCGCCGAGGCCGGCCTCGCGCGCCTTGCGCACCACCCACTCGTAGGCGGGCAGGTGCTCGTGGCGATCGTCCTCGCCGAGGAAGATGCGCAGGAGCTGTCCGTCGCGGGTCTGCATGCTCGGCTCCAGACTAGCGGGCGCCCGCGAGGCCCCACCCGATCCACACGGCGGCGAGGCCGAGCACCACGCTCCCCACGACATTGCCCGCCGCCGGGAGCCAGGCGCCCTCACGCAGCAGGGCCAGGGTCTCGTAACCGAATGTGGAGAACGTCGTAAACCCTCCCAGCACACCGATCAGGACGAAGAGCCGGGCCTCGGGGCCCAGGATGGAGCGCGCCTCGGCGAGCCCGCCCAGGAGTCCGATGGCCAGGCAGCCGGCGGTGTTGACGGCCAGCGTGCCCACGGGAAAGGACCCTGCGGGATCCAGGCGCTGCGCCCAGCCCGAGACGAGGAAGCGCAGGACGGAGCCTACGAATCCCCCGGCACCGACGAGGAGGAGGGGCTGCAGGGCCGGCCAGTTCACGGTTCGCAGCCTACCACGGGCGCCGCGCGTCGACTCGCGAGGGCGCGTTCGAGCATTCGAGGCGGGCAGCTAGGCTCTCGGTGGCGTCGCCCGCGAGGAGAGAGGATGGGCAGGACAGGGATACCGACGATTCTGGCGATCGCGCTCGGCCTGGGCGCGGCGTTGGCCTGGGCGGGACCGGGCGACGTCCCGGACGTCGCGGCGAAGCCCGCGGCCGGGCAGACCGCCCGGGCGACGTTCGCCGGGGGCTGCTTCTGGTGCATGGAGCCGCCCTTCGAGAAGCTGGACGGCGTGAGCGACGTGGTGTCGGGATACACGGGCGGCCACGTGGACTCGCCCACCTACGACCAGGTGACCTACGGAGACACCGGCCACTACGAGGCGGTCCAGGTCACCTATGACCCGGCCAAGGTCTCCTACGGTGCACTGCTGGCCGTCTTCTGGCGCCAGGTGGACCCGACCGATCCGGACGGCCAGTTCGTCGATCGCGGTGCGTCCTACAGGACGGCCATCTTCGTCCACGACGACGAGCAGCGGCATCAGGCCGAGCAGTCCCTGAAGCGGCTGGAGGATTCCGGGCGCTACGGCGACGATCCCATCGTCACGCCCGTCCTCGACTTCCAGCGCTTCTGGCCCGCCGAGGACTACCATCAGGACTACTACGAGAAGAACCCGATCCGGTACAAGTTCTACCGCTACCGCTCCGGGCGCGACCCGTATCTGGACCGCATCTGGGGCGAGGAGAGAGAGGTCGACGAGATGAGCGACGCGAGCGACGCGAAGAAGGGGCCCTACCCGAAGCCGTCCGAGGCCGAGCTGCGCGAGAAGCTGACTCCGCTCCAGTACGAGGTGACCCAGCTCGACGCCACCGAGCGGCCCTTCGACAACACGTACTGGGACGAGAAGCGCGAGGGGATCTACGTGGACGTGGTGAGCGGCGAGCCCCTCTTCAGCTCCACCCACAAGTACAAGAGCGGAACCGGATGGCCCAGCTTCTGGCAGCCGATCGAGAAGGCCCACGTCGTCGAGCGCGATGACGACAGCCTCTTCCAGCGCCGCACCGAGGTGCGCAGCAAGCACGGCGACAGCCACCTGGGCCACGTCTTCCCCGACGGTCCGGAGCCGACGGGCCTGCGTTACTGCATCAACAGCGCCGCGCTCCGCTTCGTGCCCAGGGAGGACCTGGAGGCCGAGGGCTACGGGGAGTACGCGAAGCTCTTCGACTGAGCGGCGCCCGGCTGCGACGGCCCGCCCGTCGCACAGCCCACCCCGTCGGGCCAGGCGAAGGCGTGGCGCCGATCCTCGGCCTTCACCCCCTTCTTGTCCCGGTAGGCCACCAGGGTCGGGGGCGGCGTCCAGATGGGGCGTCCCTCGACGGTGCGGGGCGGCGGCACCGGGGCCAGGTGTCGGCCCCGGCCCGGCAGCGGCCAGTCCGGATCGCCGGGCTCGTAGGCGACGAGCTCGGCGTGGACGCCTCCGATGCGCAGTCCCTGGGTGCTCCGGAACCAGCCCCGCATGCGCACGGGGATGCGGCGCGGGTCGGTGGTCACCCAGACCCGTCCGCGCCCGTCGTCCTGGAGCTCGCCGTCCAGGGTGTTGCGCGGACGCACGACGCGGGTCTCCACCTCGCCGAGCACCGCGGAGCGGATCGTCTCCAGGTCGCCGGGCTCGATGCGGAAGCCGTAGACCTTCTGCGAGGCGTAGACCGGCACCTCGATCGGGCTTCCCTTCTCGAGCGGCACCGAGCGCAGGAAGTACGCCACGTCGAAGGTGTCGTGCACGAACGGCCCGAAGTCGAAGGCCAGGCGGTGCGCGTCTCCCCGCTTCCGGCGCGCTTCGAAGAGGCGCAGGAAGTGCGTCCCCCACTCGAAGGTCACCTCTTCGTACACCTCTCGACTCCTGCCATGGCGCGTGTGGGTGGCGGTGCGCAGCGTCACCAGCCGGTCGGCGTCGATCCAGGCCTCGCTGCGGTCGTCCACACGGTAGAGCGCCGAGAAGAAGTCGTTGGTGCGCGCCGTCGCCACCAGGTGCGCCACCCGGCGGCCCTGCCACTCCACGAGCGCGGCCACCTCCACCGACGCCCGCCCCACCTCGACGCCGAAGTAGCGCACGCCGTACTCGAGCCGCTCCCCCGGCGCGAAGCCGAAGGTCACCGGCCGCTCGCGCACGTCGGCCGCCGTGAGCTCGCGGGCCCCGGGGCGCTTCAGGAGCGGGCAGACTGCGCGGGCCGCCGAGGCGACGAGGAGGATCGCCGACACGAGGAGGATCGCCGACACGAGGAGGATCGCCGAGGCGGAACGGAGGCGGAGGGGCGCCACGAGCGGAGGCTAGCCCTCCGGGTCGGGCGGCCCGTCGAGGTAGCCCTCCGGTTCGGGCGGCCCGTCGAGGCTGCGCAACGCCGGCCCCGGGCGCAGGCGGATCGAGTCGGGGGTGAGGGGCTCGTCGCAGGCGTCGCAGCAGAGCTGGGGAGTGGCGACGGCGCCGCAGTCGCGGTGCACCAGGTCGAGGGGGCGGCCGCGGCCGTCGTCGAGCCAGACGTCGCCCCACGCCATCAACGAGAGCAACACCGGCTGGAGCGCGCGCCCCTTCTCGGTGAGGTGGTACTCGTGGCGCGTCGGCCGCTCCTGGTAGGGCCGGCGCTCGAGGACGCCCTCGCGCACGAGTCTGGCCAGGCGCCCGGCCACGACGGCCCGGCTGGCGCCGACGCGGCGCTGGAGCTGCTCGAAGCGGCGCGCCGAGCCGAACGCCTCGCGCAGCAGCAGGAGCGTCCAGCGATCCCCCACCACGGCGAGGGCGCGAGCAATCGAGCAGGTCTGCCCTCGGACGTCTTCCCAGCGCATTCCGAAAGCATAATCGAAACAATTGAGTATCGAAATAAAACCTGTTTGCCCCGAGGGGATATAGGGTTCTGAAAACGAATTTACGGTGATCCCTGGCTTCCGGCAGCCGGGCGGTGTTTCCTGCCTGCGATGCCGGCCCGCCGTACCTGGATCATCCTGGCGCTCGTCGCGCTTCCCTTCGGCGCCGTCGTCGGGTCGTGGGCCTACCGCAGCGCGGTGCTCTCCTGGGCGCTGCCCCGCGTCGCAGCCGAGATGGGGATCCGGGATCCGGTCGTGCGGGTGGAGTCGTTCGGCTGGCGCGAGGTGGTCCTCGCGGACGTGCGCGCCGGTCGCGGAGAGGTGGAGATCGACCGCGTGGCGATCGACTTCACCCTCGGCGGGCTGCGCCGCGGGCGGCTCGGGCGGGTGGATGTGCACGGGCTGCGCGTGGACGCGGAGCTGGGCGAGGAGGGAATCTCGATCGCTCCCCTCGACGAGTGGCTGGCGGCGGATCCCGATGCGCCCCTCCCGACGGCTCCGCCGCTGGCCGCGCGCGAGGTGCGCCTGCACGACGTGCACCTGGAGTTCTCGACGGGGGGAGACCTCTACGAGATCGACCTGGAGGGCGAGCTGGCGTTCGTTCCCGAGGGCGCCCAGCTCGCCATCCGCGGTCCACTGCTGATGCGGATCGAGAGCGGACCGCTCGACCTCGAGGCGCTCGGACGAGTCCGCTTGCGAGGCGTCCTCGACTACTCGGCCGGAGGCCCGACGCCGGACATGCGCATCGACGTGGAGACCTTTGCGGCATCGATGGCCGACCTGGTCGTGGAGGAAGTGGAGGGCTCGCTGCAGCTCCAGGGGTCGCCGGCGGTCACCCCCACACCGGCGCGCTTCACCATCGGCCGGATCGCCTCGGGCGCCGAGCTGCGCGACGGCCAGGTCTCCTTCCGGGTGGATGAGGCCTCGCGGCTCCACCTGGATGGGGCGCGCTTCGCCGTCTTCGGGGGAACGCTCCGGCTCTCGGGAGCCTTCGATCCCGAGGCGCAGGACAATCCGGTGGCGGTTTCCCTGAGCGGCATCGACCTGCAGCGGCTCCTCGACGAGGCCGAGGTCCCGGGCCTCGCTGCGACCGGCAGCATCGACGGGAGGGTGGCGCTGCGCGGCGGCTCCGAGACCCTTCGAATCGACGACGGGGGAGTCGCGTCCAAGCGAGGAGGATGGATCCGCTACCGTCCGCCGGGAGCGGCTCCGCTCGACTACGACAGCCCGCAGGGACTCGATCTGGTGCGCACCGCGCTCGACAACTTCGAATACACGTCGCTGGGGGGAACCCTGTCGGGCGATCTCCGCGGCGAGATGAGGATCGCCCTGCGCATCGAGGGAGCCAATCCCGATCTCTACGACGGACATCCGATCAAGCTGGATCTCAACCTGAACGGGCCCTTCCTGGGCCTGATGCGGAGCTCGCGCACGGTGACGGGCATTCCGGACGCCATCCAGCGCAGCATCGAGGAGGCGGACTGATGCCTTTCCATCGCCTGTTCCCGGCCGCGCTCGCGCTTCTCTTCCTGGCGGCGACCAGCTGTGCGCCCCGGGTCGCCGTGGAGGCGCCCAAGGAGCCGATCCACGTCGTCGTCGACGTGAACATCAAGCACGAGCTCTACGTCAAGCTGGAGAAGGACGCGGAGAAGGTGATCGACAACAACCCGGACCTCTTCTAGGTCCTGCGAGAGGGAAACGAGATGCGAGTCCGGACTCTGTGGATCCCGGTGCTGCTGGCACTCTTCGCGTTCGCGCTGGCGACGCCGGTCCGTGCGCTTCCCGCCGTGCTCGAGCAGGCGAAGAAGGAGGGCGTCGTCGGCGAGCAGGCCAACGGCTACCTGGGCTTCGTGAAGGGCAAGAAGGGATCGCCCGCGGTGTCGGCGGAGCTGAAGAAGGTCAACGACCAGCGCCGCAAGATCTACCGGGAGCAGGCCGAGAAGAAGGGCACCGACGCGAACACCTACGCAGCGGTGGTGGGCCAGAAGCAGATCGCGCGCGAGGCCAAGGGCAACTGGGTCCGCAACCAGCAGGGGTGGGTCCAGAAGTAGCGCGTGCTGCGCTCGCCATTCTCTGACGCACTGCATTGAGGCCGGATGCCCCAAGGTCCGACCGGTGGGCGACTTCTCCACAGGAAATCGGCCGTTTTCGTTCGATGCGGGGTCGGAATCCGTGAGATGATGACGCCGTGAGTCAAGATGTCCTCGCGGGTCTGGCTCGAAGCGCGAGCGTGGCGGTTCGGGCGGGGGTGGCGCCGGTCCTGATGGGAGCTCGGCTCGCCTGGCACCGACCGGAGCTGAACGATCCCGAGCTTCCCGAGCCGGTTCGCGACTGGGTCGCCTCGGGGAAGATCCTGCTGGACGAGATCTTCTTCGCGAGCGAGATCGCCCTCGCGCGCACCATCCCGGCGCGCCACCTGCAGCGCGCTGCGCGCGAGCAGCAGGACGCCGTCGACTTCCTCGAGGAGCGCGGCTTCCTCGACGATGCGCGCTCGTACCACTGCGATCCGGAGGCGCCGGACCGCGTGATGATGGACCGGGCGCGCGCGCTCGGCCTGTCGTTCCAGCACATCCGATTCGAGAGCGGCTTCGAGCCCCACGCCGAACAGCCCGGGCGGGAGCGCTGGCTCAAGCACGAGACCAACCACACGGCCCACGCCTGGATCCTGCGCCATCGGGGGCCGGAGCGGCCCTGGGTGATCTGCGTGCCCGGCTATCGCATGGGCACCCCGATGATCGACTTCGCGGGCTTCCGCGCCCACTGGCTGTACCGCGAGCTGGGCGTCAACGTGGCGATCCCCGTTCTGCCCCTGCACGGCCCGCGCCGGATCGGCAGCCGCACCGGCGACGGCTTCTTCACGGGCGACTTCACCAAGACGCTGTTCGCCCAGACCCAGGCGGTGTGGGATGCGCGACGCCTGGTGGCGTGGCTGCGCGCGCGCGGAGCCACGGCGATCGGTGTGCACGGCGTGTCGCTGGGCGGGTACACCGCGGCTCTGATCGCCTCCCTCGAGCGGGATCTGGCCTGCGTGGTGGCGGGCATCCCCGCGATCGACTTCTCGCGGCTGATGGACTCCCACGTGCCCGAGCTCCTGAAGCGCGCGGTCGAGCTCTTCGGCATCGACCTCGCACGCGTCGCCAAGCTGCTGCGGCCCGTCTCGCCTCTCGAGATCGAGCCGATGGTCGCTCCGGAGCACCGCCATCTGTACGCCGGGGTCTTCGACCGTCTGACGCCGCCCGACCACGCGCGCGATCTCTGGCATCACTGGGGTCGGCCGCGGGCGCACTGGTTCCAGGGCGGCCATGTCTCCTTCATGTTCGACCCGGCCCTGAAGGGCTTCGTGGCATCCGCCTACCAGCAGGCGGGCCTCGTGGGCGGCTCGCCGGCCCGGGGGTAGACTGCGGGGCGCTTCCCGCCAGACGGGAGGAGGCCCCCCGCGTGACCCACGCCAAGCCCGTTGTCGTGCTCGCGATGCACCCGCTGCTCACGGAGGAGATGTTCACTCCTGACCACCACGAGCGGCTGGCATCGCTCTGCGACGTTCCCGATCCCGCGCCCCTCACGCGCTTCGACGACGAGCGCGGGTCCTCGCTCCTGGCGCGCGCCGAGATCCTGCTCACCAGCTGGGGCTCGCCGCCGATCGATGCGGAGGTGCTCGAGCGCGCTCCCGCCCTGCGCGCCGTGGTGCACTCGGCCGGCACCGTGAAGAGCCACATCGACCCGCGGGTCTTCGAGCGCGGTGTGCGCGTGGTCTCGGCCGCTGCGGCCAACGCGGTCCCCGTCGCCGAGTACAGCCTGGCCGTGATCCTGATGGCGCACAAGCGGCTCTTCCGCGCCCAGCGGCTCTACGCCGAAGCGCGCAGCGGGCGTCTGTGGTCCCAGGAGCTTCCGGGGCTCGGAAACCTGGGCAAGACCGTCGGCGTGGTAGGCGCCTCGCGCGTCGGCCGTGCGCTTCTCGGCCTGCTGGCGCCCTTCGACTTCGACGTCCTGGTCTGCGATCCGTACCTGAAGCCGGGCGAAGCGGAGTCGCTGGGCGCGGAGCGCGTCGAGCTCGACGAGCTTCTCGAGCGCTCCGACACGGTCACCCTCCACGCGCCCTCGCTTCCCGAGACGCGCCACATGATCGACGCCGCCGCCCTCGCGCGCATGCGCGAGGGCGCGGTGCTGGTCAACACCGCCCGCGGTGCCCTGGTGGACCACGCAGCGCTCGAGGCGGAGCTGGTCTCCGGACGCCTCGACGCGGTGATCGACACCACCGATCCCGAGGTGCTGCCTCCCGACTCGCCGCTCTACGATCTCCCCAACGTATTCCTCACGCCGCACGTGGCCGGCGCCCTGGGGCTCGAGACGCAACGCATGGCCGACCTGGCGCTGGACGAGATCGAGCGCCTCCTGGGCGGCGAGCCCCTCCTCCACGAGGTGCGGCTCGAAGACCTGGGGCGCGTGGCATGAAGGTCCCCCTCCTCGGCGGCGAGCCCCTCCTCCACGATCTGCGTCGCGCAGACCGCCGGCGCGTGGCATGAAGGCGCGCTTTCCGCGGGTCGCGTCGCTGAAGACTCCCGAGCGCCTGCGCGCGCGGCTCACCGAGCTGGGTGCGAGCCTTCCCTGCGACGACCAGGTGGTGGCCGCGCCCGACTCGCCGCTGGCCGCGCCCCTCGAGCTGGGCGGGGGTGTCACCCTCGCGAACCGCTGGGTCATCCAGCCGATGGAGGGCTGGGACGGCACGAAGGCGGGTGCACCCTCGGAGCTGACCGAGCGTCGCTGGCGGCGCTTCGGGGCGGGGGGGGCTGCCTGGATCTGGGGCGGCGAGGCGGCGGCCGTGCGCGCGGACGGCCGCGCCAATCCCAATCAGCTCCTCATGACCGAGCCCAATGCCGGCGCGATCGGCGGCCTGCGCCGCGCGCTCGTCGAATCGGCCGAAGAGGCCGGCCATCCCGCTCCCTACGTAGGACTGCAGCTCACCCACAGCGGACGCTGGTCGCGTCCCGAGGGCGCGCCGGCGCCGCGCACCGCTGCCCCGCATCCGATCCTGGACGCACGCCTCGGCGCCGGGCCCGAGGCCGTGCTCTCGGACGCCGAGGTCGAGGATCTGGTCCGCTGCTACGCGCGCGCCGCGCACCTGGCGCAGGAAGAGGGCTTCGCGTTCGTCGACCTGAAGCACTGCCACGGCTACCTGCTGCACGAGTTCCTGACCGCACGCGCTCGAACGGGTGCGTGGGGAGGACCTTCGCTGGCCGGGCGCACCCGGCTCCTCGACGCGCTGGTCGAGGCGGTGCGCGAAGCCGCCCCGGAGCTTCGCCTCGGCGTGCGCCTGTCGGTCTTCGACGGCGTGCCGCGCGAGCCCGACGGAAGCCCGGCCGCCTGGGACGGGCCCTACCGGCACGGCTTCGGGATCGACCCGGAGGAGCCGGAGCGCATCGACCTCTGCGAGCCCGTCGAGGTGGTGCGGCGCCTGGTCGGGCACGGCGTCGGCTGGATCAACGTCACCTGTGCCAGCCCGTACTATGCGCCGCACCTCCAGCGCCCGGCGGCGTTCCCGCCGAGCGACGGCTATCCGCCGCCCGAGGACCCCCTGATCGGCGTCGCGCGTCTCCTCGGCGCGGCGCGCGATCTCAAGGCGGCCGTCCCCGAAGCGGTGATCGTGTCGTCCGGATGGACCTACCTCCAGGACTTCGTCCCCCACGTGGCCCAGGCCTGCCTGCGCGAGGGCTGGTTCGATGCCGTCGGCCTGGGTCGCATGGCGCTCTCCTGCCCGATGCTCCCGGCCGAGGCCCAGGCGGGCTCGGCGCCGACCCGTGCGCTCGTGTGCCGCACCTTCAGCGACTGCACCACGGCGCCACGCAACGGCATGGTCTCCGGCTGCTACCCGCTGGACGACTTCTATCGGAAGCGGCCCGAACGCCAGGCCCTGGACACGCTGAAGAAGGAGGCCGCGCGATGACCTCCCTCGAGGCGGCCTGGCGGAGACTCGCGCCCCGGCGCGTGCACGGCATCGCGGCGGTGCTGCTTCCCTACCGCGGGGAGGGGGTGGACTGGAAGGGCTTCGAGGCCCACGTGGCGCGCACCTGCGAGGCGGGTCTCGACGCCGCCGTCAACATGGATACCGGCTTCGGCGATCTCCTCACGCCGGCGGAGCGCGAGACGGTGCTCGATGCGACCCGAGGCGTGCTGGGCTCTGCGGTGTTCTACGCGGGGGCCTACCCGGAGGGTGCGGGCGACGAGCCCACCCACTGGCACCGCGCGATCCGCGCGGTCGCGGCGCGCGGCGCGCGCCCCGTGATCGTACAGAGCAGGGCGATGCACGCGCTGCCCCCGGACGCGAAGGCCGAGCTCTACGCGGCCATCGCCGCGGCGGCGCCCGACGGTGCGCTCGCCTTCGAGCTTTCGCCCCGCTTCGCGCCGCACGGCGAGATCTGGAGCGAGGAGACCTTCGAGCGGATCCTCGCGATCGCCGCCATCCGCGGCTCGAAGCACTCCTCGCTCGAACGCGAGATCGAGCTGCGTCGCCTGACCCTCCGCGATCGGGTGCGCCCCGAGTATCGACTCTACACGGGCAACGATCTCGCGATCGACCTGGTCGCATCGGGGAGCGACTACCTGCTGGGGCTGGCCACCTTCTCCCCCGCCTCCTTCGCGGCCCGCGACCGGGCGCTCGAGGAGGGCGACGCCTCCTTCCTGCAGCGCAACGACGCCCTGCAGCACCTCGGCAATGTCGGCTTCCGCGAGCCGATTCCCGCCTACAAGCATGCGGCCGCCCAGTTCCTGCACCTGGTCGGACACCTGGACGGCGACGACATCCATCCGCGCGCGCCGCGGCGGCCGGGATCCGAGCGCATCCTGCTGCACGACTGTGCGCGCAGGCTCGGCCTCCTCGACGACCCGGAGCGCGCCTGGCGCGAGCGCGTCGAGCCCTATCTCGGCTCGCCGCCCGTCCGAACACAACCCTAGATGAGGATTGTGTTCCGACGATTGTGCCTGGCACGGGGATTGCCCTCTGGCGGGTCATGGCTGCCCGCGCACGATCCTTCCGACCTCCTCACTGTCCCAACCCCGCGTGCCGTTTCCACGCGGATCCGGCCGGTTGGCCCTGGAAGCGGGCGGGCTTCTATGGCCGCCAGGCCGTCCCCCGCCGCATCCAGCGGTACCGCTGTAC
>JANQFA010000154.1 GCA_028278065.1 Myxococcota bacterium | reverse complement strand
GGGATCGGGGGCAGCGCCGGCACCCCGAGCGGCGAGGCGGAGGACGCGGACGCCGACTACGGCGCCGCACTCGATCACCTGGCGGAGACCGTCGAGGGTCCGCTCGTCGCCTGTGGCTACTCCTTCGGCGCGGCGGGGGCGCTGCGCGCCGCCAGCGCGACGCCGAGGGTGCGGCGCCTGGTGCTGATCGCGCCGCCCCCCGCCCTGTGCGACGCACAGGCCCTGGCCGGCTTCGCCGGCCCGCTCCTCGCGGTCGCGGGCGCGCGCGACGCCATCGAGCCCGCCCGGGGCGTGGAGGCCATCGTGAGCCGCGCGCCGAAGGGGGAGTGCGTGGTGATTCCCGACGCGGATCACTTCTTCGCGAGCGGCCTCGCAGCGGTCGGTCGCGCGGTGGCGGAGTTCCTCGGCTGATGGCGGGCGGGCGCCTCGTCCACGACGGGCATCCCGTGAAGCTCTGGATCGAGCCCGCCGAGCTGCCGAACGGCCGCACGGTCGACCTGGAGGTGGTGCGCCACCCCGGCGCCGCGGCGGTCGTGCCCTTCGTGGACGAGGACCGCGTGCTCCTGATCCACCAGCATCGCCACGCCGCGGGCGGGCGGATCTGGGAGGTTCCGGCGGGCAAGCTCGACGGCGAGCCGCCGGCCCAGGCGGCCGCACGCGAGCTGGAGGAGGAGGCGGGCCGTCGCGCCGGGCGCCTGGAGGATCTGGGCTGGATCTGGACGACACCGGGGTTCACCGACGAGCGCATCCACCTCTTCGCCGGCTTCGACCTCGAGCCCGTGCCCCAGCGCCTCGATCCCGACGAGATCCTCGACGTCGTGGAGATCTCCTTCCCCGAGGCGCTCGAGATGGTCTGGCGCGGGGAGATCGCGGACGCCAAGAGCGCCCTGGCTCTGCTCCGCGCTGCACATCGCCTCGGCAGGATCTGAGCGGCCGAGGCCGGGGAGAAGACGGCTCACGCGTCATTCCTGACGCTCTGCGTCATTCCGCCGTGTCGGAGACCATCGCCGCGGCGGGTGTCTGCGAGCTACCTTTGCGTTGACCCGAAACCCTTGAGTTCGTAAGGTGTTCGGCCGCAGCGGGACCTGCGCGCCCATCCCGCCGCATTCAGCATCCGAGATCCACAGCGGCCTACCGCCGGCGGGGCGGGGCGCGTGTGAGGAGGCGAGAGCGGTGTACGGCGGTGGACGCGGGTATCAGGGCGGCGGCATGGGCTTCGGCCCGCCGGTGACCCCGCCCATCATCAAGCAGCTCATGATCGCGAACGCCGCGATCTTCGTGATGACGCTGATGATGCCCGGGATCGTGGCCTTCGGCGCTGCGACGCCCGTGCTCTTCTGGGAGCACGGCTATCTGTGGCAGCCGTTGACCTACATGTGGCTGCACTCCCTCCACAGCATCTTCCATATCCTGATGAACCTCTTCGTGCTGTGGATGTTCGGCTCGCCCCTGGCGATGGTGTGGGGCGCCAAGCGCTTCTTCCGCTTCTACCTGCTGTGCGGGATCGGCGCGGGCCTCTTCATCGTCACCATCCCCTACGTATTCGTGGCGAGCCAGGGGCAGGCGGCGCTCCACATTCCGACGGTGGGTGCGTCGGGCGCGGTCTACGGAGTGGTGCTGGCCTACTCCCTCACCTGGCCCGACCGGACCATCATGCTGATCTTCCCCCCGGTCGCATTCCGCGCGATCTGGATCATCCCGATCATGCTGGGTCTGAGCATCGTCGGGGATCGCAGCGGGACGGTGAGCCATGTGGCGCACCTGGGGGGTGTCGTCGTGGCCTGGTTCCTGCTGCGCCGGGAGGGGACGGGGGGTCTTCTCCCGACGGTGAACCAGCTCAAGTACCGGCTGCACCGCTGGCGCATGCGCCGCCGGCTGCGCGCCGTGCAGCGTGAGGAGTCGGACTGGCGTCAACGCCGGAACGACGACCACACGATCCACTAGGAGTCCGATGGCAGAGTCCTCCCCCCATTTCGACCTGAGCTGCGAGCTCGACGCGGAGATCCGCCGGGCCGCGGAGCTGCTGGGCCGGGCGCGTCGCGTGGTGGCGCTGACCGGTGCCGGCCTCTCGGTAGAGAGCGGCATCCCGCCCTTCCGCGGCAAGGGTGGGCTCTGGACCAAGTACGGGGAGCCGCCTCTCGACGGCTACCAGCGCTTCCTGGCCGATCCCGCCGAAGCCTGGCGCAGCCAGCTCGAGCCGAAGGAGCCCTGGGCGCGCGCGCTGCGAGACACCCTGGCCGCGGCCAAGCCGAACCCCGGCCACCTCGCCCTGGTCGAGCTCGAAGAGCGCGGTGTGCTGGACTGCCTGATCACCCAGAACATCGACGACCTCCACCGCCAGGCGGGGAGCCGGGCCCTGGCCGAGATCCACGGCAACTACTCCCTCCTGCGCTGCACCGCCTGCAACGCGCGATTCCCGCGCGAGAGCTTCCACATCGACCCGGAAGACCTGCCTCCCACCTGCCCCGAGTGCGGCGGCGTGGTCAAGGGCGACACGGTCTCGTTCGGCGAGCCGATCCCGGCGGACGTCCTCGAGCGCTGCTTCAGCGAGGTGGAGCAGGCCGACTGCATGCTGGTGGCCGGGACGTCGGCCACCGTCTACCCGGCTGCGGGCTTCCCCGTGGAGGTGGTGCGTGCCGGCGGCTGCCTGATCGAGATGAACCCCGAGCCCACCGACCTCACGCCCATCGCCGGAATCCACCTGCGCGGTCCGGGTGGCGCCCTGCTGTCCCGACTCGTCCAGCACCTGGACGCCGGCGGAGTCGCATCTTGAGCGCGCGGCGCGGATTCGAAGAGGGCAGCGATGGTCGCTTCGGCGGCTTCCTGCGCAGTCTGCTCTCCGGGATCCCGTGGAGCGAGATGACCGAGCGGGTGGACACCGAGCGCATCAAGGCGCCCGGTGGCGGGCTCCTGCGCGTCCTCAACCCCAACGGGCGCATCGAGCTGGTTGGAGAGGACCGCGACGACATCGTCGTCGAGGTGGCCAAGCGCGCCCGCGCCGAGTCCGAGGAGGAGGCCCAGCGCCTGCTCGACACGATCCGGCTGGTCGAGGAGGAGAGCGCCGATGGGCTCGTCCTCGAGGTGGTGATCCCGCGCCGCTGGAATCGCCACGGTCACGTGAATCTCGAGCTGCGCGTGCCGCGCGCGCTCCGCGTGGAGTGCGAGTCGGTGAACGGCAAGGTCTCGGTGGCCGGCATGCGCGCCGCCGTCGCGGCGCGCTCGAGCAACGGGGCCGTCTGCGTCGAGGACGTAACCGGAGACGTCCACGTGGCTACCGCCAACAACAAGGTCGCGTGCCTCGGGAACTGCGGCAGGCTCCTCGCCCGCTCGAGCAACGGGAAGATCGACATCGGCGAGCACAGCGGCTCGGTCGATGCTTCGACCTCCAACGGCCTGATCCGCGCGACCGTCGAGGCGGTCGGTCCCGAGGGAGTGCTCCTCGCGACCAGCAACGGACGCATCGTCCTGGAGCTGCCCGATGTGCTCGATGCGGAGGTGGACGTGCGCGTCGACAACGGGGTCATCCGCAGCGAGCTCGAGCTCGACGGAGCCACCCGCGCCAGCGACGGACGGCTGCGTGGCACGCTCGGGCGGGGCGGTGCGCCCATCCGCCTGCGCACCTCGAACGGGTCGATCAGCCTGCGCTGAGCGCCGTCGGTCAGTTCGGCGGACGCTGGCCCACCCGGCGCACCACCTCGACCTCGCCCAGGCGGAACACGACCGCGCTCGGCTGGATCTCGTGCACGACGAGAGGGCCCACGGCGTCGCCGTGGCGCAGCTCCACGGGATCCGCGCGTCCCTGGAGCTCGATCCGCGCGCTCCGCAGCGTCGGGTCGGGGTGCCAGGTGGTGGTGGCGACGATCAGGTCGGGCACCGGAAGGGCGGGAACCTCTGCAACCGCCGGGGCCGGCGGTTCGGGAGGCGGCACGGGCTTCGCGCGCGCCACGGTCCGGGACTCCGGCTTCGCAGCCGGCGGCGGCGCAGGGGCCGGCCGGGGCACGGGCTTCGCGGCCGGCGGCGCGGGGGCCGTCCGGTGCTGCGGCTTGGCGGCCGGCGGCGCGGGGGCGGTCCGGGGCTGCGGCTTGGCGGCGGGCGGCGCAGGGGCCGGCTGCGGCGCTTCACGCGGGGCCGCGGCCGACCCGCAGGCGGTCGCCCGGGAGGCCCGGGCCGTGCTGAAGGCGGCCTCCCCGGGAGGCGCCGCGGGAAGATGAAAGCTGGAAGGCCCGTATGCAGACCACGTTGATCGATCAAATCGGCAACACCCCGCTGGTGGAGATCAAGCGGCTGAATCCCCATGCCG
>JANQFA010000121.1 GCA_028278065.1 Myxococcota bacterium | reverse complement strand
TACTGGTGGGAGGGCAACGTCGTCGAAGGCCCCAACGGCTGGCTCTACGCCGGCAACGACGACTTCTACCTCTACGCGATCGAGCCCTACGTCGGCGTGCGCTGGGCGAGCCCGACGGGCCTGCAGATCTGGGGTGCACCGGCCTTCGAAGAGGACCGCGTGTTCGCGCCGTCCTTCGACCGCAACCTCTGGGCCTTCGACCTCGAGACCGGACGAGTGCGCTGGCGAAGGAACCTCGGGAACTTCATGGCCTCCTCGCCGGCCGTGGCCGACGGCCTGGTGATCGTCGGCAGCTTCGACCACACCGTGACTGCGCTCGACGCCGCCGACGGTCGCGTCGTCTGGCGCGCCGCCACCGGAGGCCCGGTCTACGCCTCGGCGGCGGTGGACGACGGCCTCGTGGTGGTGGGCTCCGCCGACGGCAGCGTCCACGCCCTCGACCTGCGCACGGGCGCCGCGCGCTGGACGCGCTGGCTCGGCGAGGCGATCCGCGGCTCGATCGCCGCGGGCGAGCACCTCTACGTACCGGGCGGCGACGGATGGATCACAGCGCTGGAGCGCGACGGCAGCATCCGGTGGCGCCACGACACGCGCCGCCCGGGGACGCTCTGCAACCTGAACGCGTCGATCGCGCTGGGACGCCACGGTCTCGCCACGGCATCGGCCAGCGGCGACATCGTCTACGTGCCCTTCGGTGCCGTACCGGACACGGGCCCCGAGGACACGCCGCCCGACGGCGCCCGACTCGTGGTGTGCAGCCCGGGCGGCGCCGCGGGCGATCCCGTCGGGCCCCACGACACCGTGGGCGTGCGGGTGCTGCACACGGAGGGCGGTGTCACGCAGCCGGGCCGCGTCCTGTCCGCGGATGCGCCGATCGCGCCCGACGGGAGCCAGGTGCACGTGCAGGCGGACCCGTCGGCCCCCATCCGCGTGCGCGGCACCTACCGCGCCGCCGGCGCCACGCACGCCTTCGACGAGGAGGTCGAGGTTCCGTGGGTCGAGAGCCAGGGGGGTACGCTGGACGAGGGCTTCCGCGCCGCGCGGCTGTCCGTCCAGGCGCCGTCGATCGTTCCGAGCTTCGACCAGATCGGGCTGGCGAGCCTCCACATCGACGTGGGGATCCTCAAGCGCGAGGGCGAGCGGGTGATCGCGTGGGGCGTGCAGCGCTTCGGCATGGACGAGACCGGCAATGCCGTGGGCGTCCCCGAGCCGCGCATCCTCTACTACGCCTTCGATGGCACCTACCGCGATGGGACGCTCGAGCTCGAGTCGGGCGAGTGCCTGTTCGAGGTGACGGCCTTCCCCATCCCGCTCACGCGCCTGCGACTGGTGGCGCAGCGGCGCGGCGGGGGTCTCGTGGGCGGAAGCCTCGTCGCCGAGACCGACGCACGTTCCGTCCTGCGTGCCTTGCCCTCGTCGCTGCCGTCGGGGTTCTGGTCGCGTCTGCGCAGCTGGCTCCCCGATCGGCCGCGACCGTCCGATCTGTGGACGTTGCTCCGCATCGCGCGCTGGAACCTGGCCCTGCTGCCGGCCTTCGCGCGCGGTCTGTGGCGGCCGTGGGGACTGCTCGACGACGATCGGCGCTTCCACGGCCTGGGCGCGTTCCAGGTGGAGGACACGGGCGAGCGGGAGAGCAAGCTCGAGCTGGTGGACTCGGAGGTGCGGGGCGGGCGCGTGGTGGCGCGCTGGCGCGGGGGCGACCGCGCGGACGCGCCCGGCATCCTTCTCGTCCGCGACGGTCGCCCGGTCGCCTGGCCCTACTCGCGCCGCACCCACGTCGAGCGGCGCGACGGCGTACCCGTGCGCTGCGAGCTCGACGTCCGCGGTGCGGACTGGGACGAGGCCTGGATCCTGCGCGACCACCAGCGCGTGGCCTGCTTGCCTCGCCCCTAGCTCCCGGCGCTCCCGGACCCGGCTCGGCGGCTCGCCGTGCCACAGCGGCTATATTCCCGATCGTGTCGTGTGGGGAGTGTCCCCCGCGACCCGGAGAGGAGCGATGGCCAAGATCCTGCTCGTCGAGGACCAGGAGATGAACCGCGACATGCTGTTGCGGCGCCTGAAGAAGCGCGGCTACGAGGTGGCCATCGCCGTGGACGGCGCCGAAGGCGTGGAGAAGGCGCGCAGCGAGTCGCCGGATCTGATCCTGATGGACATGAGCCTGCCGGTGATGGACGGCTGGGAGGCCACTCGCACCCTCAAGGCCGATGAGGGCACCCGGGCGATTCCGGTGGTGGCGCTCACCGCCCACGCCATGAGCACCGATCGGGACAAGGCCATGGAAGCCGGCTGCGACGCCTACGAGACCAAGCCGGTCGATCTGCCCAAGCTGCTGGGCACGATGGAGAAGCTGCTCGAGGCCGGGGGCGCTGGCTAGAGCCCCTGCTGAGATCGGCTCTAGTCGTCCCCGCCCGGTGCGGCGCTTCCCCCAGCGGCCGCCACCTGCTCCCGGAGCAGTGCCAGCAGGTCGTCCCGGCCGAGTCCGTCGCGCTCGATGAGGCCGGCCACGTCGCCGTTCAGGCGGCGGCGATCCTCGTCGGTGACGTCCTTGGCGGTGACGACCACGATGGGGATTGCGCGCGAGGAGGCGCGCTTGCGCATCTCCATCACGAACTCGAAGCCGTCCATCACGGGCATCATCAGATCGAGGAGGATGAGGGAGGGGGCGTGGTCGGCGACCCGCTGCAGCGCGACACGGCCGTTCTCCGCCTCGCTCACCTGCCAGCCCTCGTGCTCCAGGGCGCGGCGCAGCACCTCCCGGTTCTCGACCTTGTCGTCCACCACCAGCGCGCGACGCTCGGCGTCCTCCGGCGCGTGGCGCTCCAGCAGCTGCACGAGCTGGGTGCGGTCCACCGGCTTGGTGAGGAACTCGGTCGCGCCCAGTGCATAGCCGAGCTCGCGGTCGCGCGTCATGCTGACCATCAGCACCGGGATGTCTCGCGTCTCGGCGTCGGCCTTGAGCTCCCGCAGCACCTCCCAGCCGTCCATTCCCGGCATCAGCACGTCCAGGGTGATGGCCGCGGGACGCAGCGCGCGCGCCAGCTCGAGGGCGTCGCGGCCGCCGCCGGCCGTCACCACCCGGACGCCCGCATCCTGGAGGGTCCTCTTCAGCAGGTCCAGCGCATGGGGGTCGTCGTCGACCACCAGGACGACCCGCTCGTCGGCCCCGGCGGCGGCCGCGGCCTCTTCTGCGCTCGTGGCCGCCAGCTCGGCATCCTTCGCGGGAGCCTCGACCCGGAGCGGCAGGTAGATCGTGAAGGTGGAGCCCTCACCCATGCGGCTCTCCAGGGTGATGTCGCCGCCCATCATCCGGCAGAAGCGCCGGCTGATGGGAAGTCCGAGCCCGGTCCCGCCGTAGTCGCGGGTGGTGGTCTCGTCGGCCTGCGAGAACTCCTCGAACACGTGCTCGACCTTCTCCGGGGGAATGCCGATGCCGGTGTCCGCGACGGTCAGGTGGATCCCCGGGGCGTCGTTCACCGGCTCGCCCCGGACGCTGAGGCGGATCTCGCCCTCGTGGGTGAACTTCGCGGCGTTGCTCAGCAGGTTGAAGAGCGACTGGCGGACCTTGGTGACGTCGGCCTGCATGACGCCCAGCGCGGGGTCCACCTCGACGCTCAAGGTGTTGTCGTTCTTCCTCACGAGGGCCTCGACCGTGTTGGCGACCTCGTTCACCATCGCCGGGACGTCGAACTCCTCCAGGTAGAGGTCCATCCGGCCGGCCTCGATCTTCGAGATGTCGAGCACGTCGTTGATCAGGGCGAGGAGGTGGTTCCCCGCGCTGTGGATCTTCTTCAGGTCGGAGAGGGCCTCTTCGTTGCCGTCGTCCTCGGCGTCCTCCATCAGCATCTCGCTGTAGCCGATGATCGCGTTCATGGGCGTGCGCAGCTCGTGGCTCATGTTGGCCAGGAAGCCGCTCTTGGCGCGGTTGGCCGACTCCGCCTCCTCCATGGCCTCCTTGAGCTGCTCGGTGCGCTGGGCCACCGTCTCCTCCAGGGCCGCGCTGTGCTGCTCGAGCTCGCGGTTCTTGCGCTGGATCTCCGCCATCAGCTCTTCGCGAGAGAGGCCCTGGATGCGTTCGCGCTGCTGCTCGACGAACGCGTCGCTGACCGCGTGCCGGGGTCCGGGCAGGCGCCTGCACCCACGCAAGCCCACGAAGCCGTCGCCTCCGGTCTGCTCGCGGAGGGTGTCGAAGAACCCGGTCAGGCCGAGCAGCCGGGGCGCCTCGCCGAGGCCCTGGAAGTCGAGGACGAGCCTCCCCGGCGCCGGGTCCGTGGCCAGCGCCACGGCGATGCGCGGCTCGCGGCTGCTGCGCAGCATCTCGCGCGCGGCCTCGGAGACGGCGATGGCCAGGCGGCCCGTCTCGACCGGGTCGTAGCCCAGCGCCTCGACGAGACCGCGCACCTTCTTGCGGGCCTCGTAGACCGAGGTGCGGTGCTGCAGCCGGATGAGCCCGAGCTCGATCACCCGGCATACCTCACCGCGATGCAGGCCGCGTCGTCGTAGCCCTTGCCGAAGCGGTCGATGACGGTCCGCACCACGTCCTTCGGCGTGTGGTCCAGGATGCTCGGGTAGTCCTCCGCTCCGAAGCGGTCGCGCACCCCGTCGGTGTAGAGCAGGAGGAGGTCGCCCTTCTCGAGCTGGAGCGTCTGGACGCGCGGCGTGCGCATGTTCTGGCCCAGCACCCCGTCCTGGGAGACCAGGCGGGTCTCGATCCCGCCGAGCCGTCGCAGGACCGTGTTGCCGATGCCGGCGTAGACGACCCGACCCGCTGCGGCGTCGATGGCGCAGAGACCCGCGGCCGCGCCGCGGGTGCCCTGCAGGTGCTGATGGAGCCGGGTGAGGAGGCCCGGCACGTCCGAGCTGGCGTAGCGCGAGAGGTAGGCGTCGATCGTCTCCGCCACCCGGTGCGCCTCGGGTCCGTGCCCCAGCACGTCCACGATGGCCGCGAAGAGGCCGTCCGGGAGCGATCGGATCACCACCGCGTCTCCGCTCACGCTCTCCCCCGGACAGGGCCGGATCCGGCTGGCGTGCTCCAACATCGTGTCCCCGCTCACATCCACTTGATCGCCCGGACCCGGGTCCCTTCACCCGGCGTCGATTCCAGGGAGAACTCGTCCATCATCCGCTTCACACCGGGCAGCCCCAGCCCGAGCGTGCCGCTGGAGCTGTAGTGGTCGCGCATCGCCGCCTCCGGGTCCTCGATGCCGGGACCGTAGTCCACCGCCTCGATCTCGATGCCCAGGCCGCGGCTCCCTTCGACGGTCCGCAGCTCGATCTCGCCGCTCTGCGCGTACTTCAGGATGTTGCGCGCCAGCTCGGAGACCGCGGTGGCGACCATGCGGCTCGGCGTCTCGGCGAAGCCGATCTCCATGGCGTACCGGGTCGCCTCCAGGGGCGCGCGGCCCGCATCGGTCTCGCCCCGGATGGTGAGGCGTCGCTTCGCGCTCACGGGGCCCGCTCACCCGCCTCGCCTGCGGCGGGCTCCTCGTCACCGGTTTCGGTGTCCTCCGGCTCCGTGTCCGGCTCCGGCTCGGCCTGCGGCTCGAGCAGGTCGAAGCCCGCGTCCAGGTCGATGGCCACCTGGAGCCCTTCCGCCTGGACCCCGGACTCGATCAGGGCCGAGACGACGCCGGGCTGCATGCCCACCAGCACGGGCTCCGCGCCCATCAGGCTGGCCATGGTCATGATGCGGCGCAGGGCGGCGAACTCCTCGGAGTCGATCGTGTGCATTCCCGACACGTCGAAGATGACGCCCTCGGAGCCGGTCTCCTGCAGGCGGGCGAGCAGGTCCTCGCGAAAGCGGGCCAGGACGTCCTCGTCCAGGTCGACCTGGATGGAGGCCACCACGACGCCGCGGCTCAGCTGCATCGCGACCCCGGGAGTGTCGGTGAGGAGTGCCATGGATCGGAAGGGAGGGTACCAGACGTCTCCGGCCTCCCCGCGCCACGACGACCGGGCCGCGCTTCGGCTCCTTTGGTAGCTTCGCCGGGTCTCCCGGCTGCGCCGGAATCCAAGGAGCCCATCATGAGTCAGGCCGACGCGGCGACCATGGCCCCCGCGGACCTCGTCGCCATCTACGACGCCCTCGACAAGGTCCAGGCCATCATCGAGTTCGATCTGGACGGGAACGTGGTCTCCGCGAACGAGAACTTCCTCTCCCTCTTCGGCTACCGCCTCGATGAGGTGGTGGGACAGCACCACCGGATCTTCTGCGAGCCCGACTACGCGGAGTCCGAGGCGTACGCCGAGTTCTGGCGGGAGCTGGCCCGGGGAGAGCGCCGTGCGGCCGAGTTCAAGCGGCTGACGAAGGATGGCCGGGAGATCTGGCTGCAGGCGTCGTACAACCCGGTCCTGGACAAGACGGGGCATCCGGTCCGCGTCATCAAGTTCGCCACCGACGTCACCGAGGTGAAGCAGAAGAACGCCGAGTACGAGGGCAAGATCCAGGCGGTCGAGCGCGCCCAGGCCGTCATCGAGTTCGAGCTCGACGGCACGGTGATCACCGCCAACGAGAACTTCCTCAGGATCTTCGGCTACGGCCTGGACGAGGTGGTCGGCCAGCACCACCGCATCTTCTGCGATCCCGGCTATGCCGAGTCCCCGGCCTACCGGGAGCTGTGGCAGAAGCTGGGGCGCGGCGAGTACGTCTCCGAGGAGCTCAAGCGCCTCGGCAAGGACGGCAGCGAGATCTGGCTCCAGGCCTCCTACAATCCGATCTTCGACGCCGACGGGCGGCCGCGGAAGATCGTGAAGTTCGCCTCCGACATCACCGACGAGGTCCAGAAGCGGAGCCTCGCCCTGCTGGAGATGTCGACCCCGGTCACCAAGATCTGGGACGGAGTCCTGTTCGCGCCGATCGTGGGCATCGTGGACTCGAAGCGCTCCGTGGACATCATGAACAAGGCGCTGTCCAGCATCGCCGACAGCCGCGCCCGCACCCTGCTGCTCGACATCGGCGGCGTCGCGGTGGTGGACACCGCGGTCGCCAACCACCTGATCAAGATCGCCAAGGCGGCCGTCCTGATGGGCTGCAAGACGATCATCTCGGGCATCTCGCCGTCGATCGCGCAGACCATCGCCGAGCTGGGCATCGAGCTGGGCGCGATCCAGACGACGTCGACGATCGAGTCCGCGCTCCGCGATTCCATCGCCGGATCCGGAGGCTCCTGACCCGATCCGATTCCCGGCCGGGTCGTCGTCGGCTCAGTCTGCCGGGACCGAGCGCAGGCTGATCAGCCGGGGGCCGCCGAGTCCCAGCAGCCGGTGCGACACTTCACCCGGCTGGATCTCGCGCTCGCGATCCACGTTGGCGAGGTCACCCAGGCGCTCCCGGGTGCGCGTGCAGATCCACACCTCGCCGCCCCGCGCCTGCGCCTCCAGCTCCTGCGCCCGACGAGGCGGATCGCCGACCGCCTTGTAGTGGACCCGGTCGCCCGTCCCCAGGGTCACCACCGCTACGTCGCCCGAGGCCACGCCCACGCCGATCTCGACGGCAGGAAGTCCGCCTCGCTCGTTGCGCTCGTTGATCTCGGCCATCTCGAGCTGCAGCGCCACGGCGCAGCCGGCTGCCCGCTCGGCGTCGTCCTCGGCGGCGAGCGGGAGGCCGAAGAGGGCGACCAGGGAGTCGCCGACCACGCCCTCCACCACGCCGCCATGGCGCACCACGACCTCGCCGAGCCCGTCGAAGACGGACTTCAGGACGGCGGTCTCCTGCGCTGGCGCCAGCGCGGCCGCCCGTTCGCGGCTGTTCCGAACGTCCGCCACCACCGCAACGACCGGCCGGCGGGCCCGGCCCAGCTCCAGTGCGTCCGGCTGCTCGGACATCGCGACCAGGAGGTCGTCGGAGACGTCGCGCCCCAGGGTCTCGCGGATGAAGGTGCTGCGGAACTCGAGCTGGCGTGCCAGCTCGGCTACCTGCCGCGCCGTGCGGTGCGCCTCGAGCTGGCTCTGCACCCGCGCGATCACCACGGGCAGGTCGAAGGGCTTGCTGACGTAGTCGTTGGCTCCGCGCGCGAGACCCTCCACCGCGTCCTGCGATTCGTCGAGGGCCGTCGCCAGGATGACCGGCAGCTCGGCGCGCGAGTGCTGTCGGCGCAGTCGCTCCAGGACCTCGAGCCCACCCATGCCCGACATCATCACTTCGAGGAGCACCGCGTCGGGCGGCCTCGCCTCGATGCGGCGCAGGGCATCGAGGCCATCCCGAGCCACCTCCACCTCGAAGCCCTGGCGTTCCAGGCGACGGGCCAGGAGCTCCCGGTCGCTGGCGTCTTCGTCCACCACGAGGATGCGATTCGGCCGGTCCGTCGCGATCGACTCCTTCGCGGATTCCGCTTCCGCCTGCGGCCCCGCACCCTCCTCCGGGAGCAGCGGCGCACCCGGGTCCTGCTCCGCCCGCAGCCGGCCGTCCACCAGGTCGAGCAGCCGCGAGGCCGCGTCGCGGATCCGGTGCAGGTCCGGCGTCAGCTCCTCGGCACCGCGTTCCTCGAGCTCCTCCTCGAGAAGCTCGGCGTAGCCGATGATCTGGCCGATCGGCGTGCGCACTTCGTGCTGGAGGCGTCGCATGATCGCCCGGGCGCGGTCCTGCGTGTCGTCGCGATCGGTCACCGCAGCACTCCCACCGCTAGTCCGCGTTCAGGCGATCCATGAGTGCGCGGACCCGGGTGCACAGGAACTGGCTGAGGCCGAGGCCGAGGGCGGGATCCCGTTCGATGAGTGCGATCAGCTCCTCCCGGTCGAGACGCAGCAGCGTGGTGGAGCGCGCGGCCCGGGCCGAGTGGGTCCGCGGGATCCCGTCCAGCGTGGCCAGCTCGCCGAAGAAGCCTCCCGGCTCCACCTGCTCGACGACGCTCCTCCCGTGCACGATCTCCACCTCGCCCTCGTAGACGAAGTAGATCCCGTCGGGCTCGTCCCCTGCGGCGAAGATCTCGGCGCCCGCCTCCGAGTGGAGCTCCTCGAGGACCTCGGCCAGACCGATCAGCTGTCTCGTGGGAAGTCGGCCGAAGGCGGGGGCGTCCTGCAGACACACGGCGACGTCCATCGGGTCGATCACGCCGAGAGGGTTCCCCATGTCCTCCCGCTCCTCCAGCGCGCGGGGCGAGAAGCGCCCGGCCAGCCGGGTGGCGACCGGGTCCGGATCTCCCGCCAGCGCCTCCCAGGCCTCTGCGGCGGACGGCATGGGGTGTGCCGAGCGACCCGCGTGGGTCCATGGCTGGTCGTCGAGCAGGGGCAGGAGGCCTCGTCGCCGCGCCCGGGCGAGTCGCGTCTCCAGGGCCTCGACGACGATGTCCCGGCTGCGCTCGTCGGGGGCGTTGCGCAGACGGTGCTCGAGCTCGATCACGCGATCGTCGTGGTGGAGCACCGCCACGACGGCGCAGAGCGTTCCGATGCCGGAGTCGATCCGCTCTTCGAGCCAGCGCAGCACGAGGCGCGAAGGATCCTGCTCGGCGAGCGCCGCACGCGCAGAGACCGCTGCCCGGGTTCTCTCCAGCTGGCGCCCGTAGAAGGCCTCCAGCAGCTCGGCGTCCGGGACGATCTCCCGCAGGACGGACACCACGGCCCTGCGCTGCGCCGCCGTTCCCGCCTCGACGGCTGCCAGCAGTGGCTCGGCCGCCTCCGGACCCAGGGCCACCAGGCCGTCCCGTGCGGCATCCGAGACCTCCTCGAAGCGAGCGCCCAGGGCCGCGACCAGTCGCGATAGCTGCGACGACAGGCCCGCATGGCCCGCGAAGCGCAGGGCGGCCGCCCGCACGCGCGGGTCGCGGTCGTCCTGCCGGCGCATCACGCCGGCGGCGCAGGAGGTGACGGCTTCGCCGTGGCCGCGCGCCACCTCCACCAGGGCCTCGGCGGTCTCCGGGCGGTCGGCGCGGGATTCGAGCCCCTCGGCGAGCAGCGCGAGGCGCGGCTCCCATCCCTCGTCCCGCGTCCCCGCGACCAGCATCGCGCGCAGCGACTGGCGCGCCGAGCGTCGGATCAGCACGTCGGTGCTGCGAACCGCTTCGCGGAGCAACGCATCGAGATCGGCCGAGCCCGGGGGCGGACGACCGCAGCGGTGGAGCTCCGCGATCGCCACCAGCCGCACCGACGCCTCCGGGTCGCCCAGCGCGCGATCCAGCACCGCGAGGAGGTTCTGCCCGTTCCCGCTGCTCCCGCCCACCAGCCGGGCGTAGCTGTGCAGGAGATCCGCGCGCTCCTCGGGCGCCAGCTCCGCTTCGCCGCCCAGGATCTCCTCGAGCTTCGCGGGTGCGCGGCCGGCGGAGAGCGAGCCGGGCGGGAAGGGCTCCACCGTCTGGTGGAGGGCATCGACGAGGAGAGGACGGGTCTCCGGGGGCGCCTCCGCGATCGCCTCCGCCAGCGCCTCGACGGCCCGCGTCGGCTCCGCCGAGCGCACCAGGTCCACGGCCGCCCGACACAGGCGTGGATCCGGGTCGGCCAGACTCGGCGCCAGGGCGCGCAGGGTTCCGGCATCGAGCAGTGTCGCCATCTCGCTCTCGGCGCCCACCAGGCTGCGTTCCCGCGAGGCCCGCAGCAGCAGTCGCGGGTAGCTGCGCCAGAGGGCCAGCGCAGCCACGAGCCACAGCGCCACGATCGGGAGCGCGATCCAGGGGATGACCGACGGTGAGCCGAGCCAGATGGCGGCCAGCACGGAGAGGTTGCCGAGCACGGCGCCCAGCCTGCTGACCGGACCCTCCAGCAGCCCGCTCGCCTTGGAGCGCATGGACTCCGGGAAGAGGTTGAACAGAACGCGCCGCGCGGCGCCGGCGATCCCGTCCTCGGCCAGCCGACTCGCGCCCAACGCGCTGATCCCCGCCGTGAGGCTGGGTCCCACGCCCAGCCACGCGAAGCCGAGCAGGTAGGTGCCCGGCTCGAGGGCGGCCGACAGGGGCAGCCCGATCCGGTGGTAGAGGCGCGCAGAGAGCCAGAGCTGGAAGGCGAGCATCGCGACGTTGAGCCAGCCGCGGAACTGGGCGAAGAGCGACAGCAGGCGCTGCTCCGCATCGGGTCCGGTCGTGGCGGCATCCGCGAGGTACGAGAACTCGAAGTAGAGGACCGGACTCAGCAGCCCGCCACAGAGCATCGAGGCGAGCAGCAGCCGGAAGAGCGGACTCTCGCGCCAGATCCGCGCCGTGGGGATCTCCTCCGGCACGAGCGCGCCCGCCGGTGCCGGCGCTCCCGCGACTCCGCGGCCGGGCGCACAGCCGGGAAGCCTGCGCGCCGCCAGCGAGGCTCCGAGGAGCAGCGCCACCGCGGCGAGGACGAGACCCTCCATGCCGATCAGTCGGGCGAGGGGGTCGGATCCGAAGCTCCCGAGAATGCCGCCGACGGTGATTCCGGCGGCCATGGGGGCGAAGAGCCGCTTCGCACGGCGACCGGTGACCAGATCGCCCAGGGCCAGCCAGACCGCGAGCAGCCCCAGGGCCAGGAGCTGCCGCGCCACCAGCACGAAGGCGCCGAAGACCGCGCGCGCCTGCCAGAGCTGGAGCAGCACCCAGAACGCGACGAGGAGCGCGGCCAGACCGAGGAGCAGGCTCGGCAGCACGCGCGGCCGGTCGGCGCTGGCGAGCCTCCTTCCGGCGACGCCGGTGGTCAGCACCAGCAGCCCGGAGCTCGCCAGCAGCACCCAGGGCAGGTACTCCACGCCGACCCGCTTGAGGAAGAGGGTCTCCGAAGCGTTGAAGAGTGCGTACGCCGCCGCCGACAGCAGGGCGAGACACAGTCCCGCCTGAGCGAAGAACGCCCGCTCCGACGGCTCCACCCCGATCCGGTTCAGGGCTCGATCGACCATCGGCAGGTGCCCCTCCGACGCCTGGTGGCCGTCGACCATCGGCAGGTGCCCCTCCGACGCCTGGGGGCCGATCGACCATCGGCAGGTGGCTCTCCGACGCCTGGGGCGCTGGCGGTGTTGCCCGACGCCCCGGCAGCGGAATCTACCTCATGGGGTCATGCCGATCATGGAGGCGGCATCATCCAGACCGCCGCGCCGCTTCAGGCCGCAGCAGGCCAGATGAAGCCCTCGGGCTTTACGGCCACGAGCGAGATGTCGAGCCGGTTGATCACCTCCTCCGCCTCCTCGCGGATCAGGAGCCCCCCCTTGGCCCGAGGCGGAATCGTGCCGATCACGGCGAGATCGGCTTCGCGATTCGCCAGGCGGGCGAGCTCGAGATGGGGAACCCCGCGCAGCATCTGGACCGCGTCGCGGTCGATCGTGTCGCCGTACGGCTCCATGGCGAGATCGACGTACTGCTCTGCCTCGGCCCGCGCGCACTCCACGTACGCTCGGATCTCCTCGTCGGGCAGCCGCTCGCGCAGTCGCTCCTCCCCGGGAGCGTCCCAGGCCGCGGCGACGCCGAACTGCGCTCCGGTGGCTTCGGCGAGGGAGCGGCCGACCTGGATCGTACGCTGGTCGAGGAGCACCCGCTCCTCGGTGCTCGGCTGACTCGCCAGCAGGGCGAGCACCCGGCGCGGCGTCTCCTGCGGGCGCTCACCCACCAGCCAGACGGGAACACTGCTCTTGCGCACCAGATGCTGGGCGGTGCTGCCCAGCATCGGCCAGTGGCGACCGTCGCGTCCCTTGGCGGTCTTCACCACGAGGTCGAAGCCGTGCTCGCGACAAGCCCACAGGATCTCCGCGAAGGGGCGCCCGGAGCGAGCCTCGGCGCTGACGTCCACGCCGTAGCCGCGGGCCATCTCGCTCAACCGATCCAGCTCGATCTCCTGCTCCGCCCGGAAGGCCTTGCTGAGCGCCGGGTGCAGGTCGCTCCCCCCCGGCAGGGGCTCCGCCACGTAGAGGATGTGAACCCGGCCTTCGACCTTGGCCGCGATCTCGGCCGCCACCTGCAGGCCGCGCTCGCAGACGGTGCGTCCATCGGTGTA
>JANQFA010000100.1 GCA_028278065.1 Myxococcota bacterium | reverse complement strand
CAGGCGAGCGGGCTGCCGCTAGCGATCGTCCCCGGAGAGAATCGCCTTCTCGGCGAGAAGGAGCCTGTCGGAGTCCAGGCACTGCAAGTACCGAGAATGCTGGTCGGACTGGATCTCGGCGAAGCTCACGGCGCGAGCTTCGCACTCGGCGCTGAAGTGCTTGTCCAAGGCGGCGAGTTGCTTGGCCATGCACTTCCACTCTTCCTTGGTGATCTCGTGGGAGACCCGGAGTTCCTCCAGCTTGAAGCGCGCGATCCGGTGCGTGGTTCCCATCCAGCCGCAGGGCTTCTCGGCGACGAGATCTTCTTCCTGAGGGATGCGCTCTGGGGTTGCGCACGCGACGGCCGCCAGGAGTGCGGCGAGACACCACCGGGTACGTATTCGATGGGGCACGCCTTCGCCTGTCTGCCTCTGGGGGCGATGCCGTCAAGACGGCGCCCCGGGCCCGCGGGAGGCGGGGGCGCCGTCACCACCAGGTGCTACTCCGCCAACGGAATGGCGCGCGCGAGCTCGAACTCGATGATCGCGTCGATCTTGCTCTCCACCTGGTATGCGCGGGCCACCTTGGTGGCCGGCAGTGCCTTGCGGAGCTTCTTGGCGTAGTCCACGCGAGCCTTGGCCCGATCCTGGTCGATGGACTGTGCCTCCTTCAGCAGCTCGGCGGCCTTCTCGTCCGTGAGGTTTGCGAAGTTCGCGGCGTAGTCCTGGATGAGCTTGACGTCGCGCTCGCCGAGGGCCTTGCGCTTGTCCGCATACTCGTTGTAGATGGGCCAGAAGGCCTCGCTCTCGGCCTCGGTCAGCTGCATGTTCTGAGCCACGATGGCCTTGCGCTCGGTCTTGGCCAGCGAGAGCATCACCTCGATGGCGTCCCGATCCGTCTGCGCTCCAGCCGGCACGGACCCGCCCACCACGCACAACGCCACCAGTCCGACGATCCACTTGCTCACGATCCCCTCCTTCGAAATGGGAGCCGGAGGATAGTCCCAAAGCCGGCGAAAGGGGAGGCCGGATTTCTGCCTCGTCGGCCTGGCCGACACGGGGAGCTCGGTCGCGCATCCCGCCTGCCGTTTCCGGCCACGAGACGCAACTAGGCGGTGTTCCTCGCCCTTTGTCGTTCTTCCATCCCGTTGATCCAGGGTCCGGCCCCTGGCGGCCCGCCCGTGAAGGCGGGGTCAGCGTGGCCGAGCTGGTCCGCGACCCATACGCTCTGGGAAGTCACTCACGCGCCTTCAGCGACAGGCCGCCGGGGCTGCCCGCTGAAGTGCCCGTCGATTGGGCGGCGACCAGGCCATGCGAATGCCTCGGATACTCGGCGGGTCTACCCGTGAAATCGATCGGGAGCTGGCAGTCCAGGTCGCCCCCGCGCACCTGGAGTCCTATCGGACGGCGTCGAGGGTTCTGCCGGCGTTCCGGTTCGTCGACCTCTTCCAGGCCCTCGAGGCGGTCCTGGACGAGAGCGGCGACGTTGTTCGGGTTGACTCCGAGAACGCCGAAGATCTGAACACCCTATTGCACGGAAAGCGCCAGGCGTGGAACTCCCGCAAGCTGACGAAGGCGAGTCGGCACTCATGGCCCGTCGATCCCGAGAAGGAGATACTCCTCCCGGCGGACCAGTTCTGGATAGCCCGACACAAGGCTGGAACTCAAGGGGCGATCGTGCGCCTGAGGTTCAACGCTCTTCTGGCTCACGCAACCCTCGAAGTAGCGTGTCCGGATCTGGGGCACGGAGAGCGCTTGATGGAAGCGATAGTCGCCAGAAGCGTTCGAGATTCGATCTATCGGAACCAGAATGTCCAGATCTCGTTCGAGACAGGGTCAAAGGACGAGTACGGCGACGTTGAGAAGTCCGAACAACTCCGCGTGACCTTCAAGCGACTCGATCCGGTGTCCGATGAGGACCTCATCATCGACGAGGACGTCCGCAGGATCTTGCTGCGCAACGTCGTCGACCTTCACGAGCGCAGGGATCTGCTGAGAGCCCAGGCGGTCCCCATTCGTCGCGGTGTGCTCCTGTACGGACCGCCCGGAACGGGGAAGACATACGCTTGCCGCTACCTGTGTGGGAAGCTCGTCAACGCGACGCGCATACTGGTCACGGGAAGCGCCCTGCTGCACGTTGGGCACGTGTTTCAGCTGGCTCGGCTTCTTCAACCGGCAGTAGTGTTCCTGGAAGACGTGGATCTCGTGTTCATGAGCCGAGAGGTCAATCTCTATAGCTCCGTCCTTGGCGAGCTGCTCGACCAGATGGACGGGCTTCGGCCCTTCGAGGACATAGGCTTCGTGCTCACGACCAACGCGATCGATCGGATGGAGGCGGCCGTCCGCGATCGTCCCGGGCGCATCAGCCAGTGCATCCTGTTTGGTCCCCCCAGCCCGGCGCTTCGGCGCCGATACCTCACCCACTATGTTCAAAGGTACGGATTCGACCAGCTGGACATCGAGCGGCTTGTCCGCGACTCGGAAGGTGCAACGCAGGCCTTCCTGAAGGAGTGGGTCCACCGCGCCGTCCAGATCGGCTCGGAGCGTATCTCGCAAACATCTCCGGCACTCGCGTTGAGTACCAGCGACTTCGAGGAAGCGCTTCGCGAGATGCGCCGCTTCTCGGAGGGCTCGACGGCGAAGATCATCGGATTCCAGCACTGAGAGCGGCCGGGGGGAGCTGCTTGGGCGGCCCATCGCGCCCTTGGGCGGTCGTGCTGAGCTGCAGCGCCGGGAGAGGTGGTCTCCGCAGTCGAGTCACCAGCGCGGGTACTCGCCCGGTTCCTCGTCGTAGAGCTTCTGCAGCGTGAGCCGGTCTCGTGCGGTGATCTCGGTCATGTACTCGTTGATGTAGGCGTACATGATGTCGTCCGGGACCGGGCTGTGGCCCTTGATGCCGAGCGCGTGGCCCATCTCGTGAGTCGCGACCATCCGGAGGAGGCGCTCCGGAAGCTCCGTGCCCAGAACACGGGCCGTCAGCGTGATCCGCTCGCGGCGCAAGGGCCGATCGTCCCAGTTCAGGGGCCCGAAGCAGCGGCCGGCTTCCGCCTCGCCGTACTGGTTGTCCTGCCAGCGGACGGTGATCTGGGCACTGCGTTTGGACTCGACGAACTCGAACCGGGGGCGGTCGTCTCCGGCGATACCGCTCCACTCCAGGAAGGCCTCACGCGCGATCTCGCGGGTGCGCTCTCTGTCCTCCACCCAGTGGCCCGGGGGCCTGGGAAGGTAGACGCGGATCGGCATCTCGTCGTCGTGCCAGCGTGCCACCATCGCCCGGGTGGTCGTCGCAGCCAGGGCGTGGTTGGCGTAGGAAGTGCCATCCATGATCGAGGCGGCCGTGTCGCGCGCGTCGGCAGCCTCTTCCTCTCGACCCAGCATCTCGAGGACCGTCGCATGGTTGCGGAGGGCGCGCGCCAGGACGTGATCGCCGCTGCTCGGGAAGGGCCGTCGCTGCGCGATCGCCTGGGCGTACAAGACCTCCGCGGGCTCCGGCCGGGATCGCTCTCGGAACTCGTCGGCCACCTCGGAATGGCTCGCCAGGAGGGCCTTCCGTGGCTCACTCGTGCGCCCATCGGTCTGGCGCCGGAACGCGATCTCCGCTTCGAGGGGCGCCACGGCGCGCTCGTGGGCCTCCAGGGCCTCGTCCAGGCGACCCTGCGCGATGAGTGTTCGGGCCAGACCATCCAGACTGGGCCGCAGGTCCTTGGCCTTCTGGGTCTCTTCGCGAAGCGCGAGCGCACGGCGGTAGTGCTCCTCCGATTCCGCGAGGCGGCCTCGCTCACGGGCGAGAAGGCCCAGCATCTCGTAGGTCAGGGCGGTGAACTCGGGTTCGCTGCGCACTCGGGTGGTCCGCATCCTCGACCACATCGTCAGGCGCCGCGTTGCGAGGTCATCCGTCGTTCGGGCATCGCCCAGGGCGCCTCGCAGCTCCTTCTCGGCGCGATCGATGTCGCCGACCCAATGGGCCATGTGGGCGCGGGTGTAGCGCTTGTGCCAGCGGAAGGGGGCACCGTTCTCGCGGAGCCCTGTACAGGAGGCGCTGGACAAGAGCAGGAGCAGCAGAGCTGTCCCCACAAGGCGCGTCCACGGCATCTCGGCAGGTTACACCGACGCCCCCTCAGTCCGGGCTGGGCGTCTCGAACCTTCGCGCGGTCCAGAGCAGGAAGCCGAGTCCGCCGCCGATGGCGCCGCCGGCGCATCCGTACCGGAGCGCGAGCGGTGCATAGGTGGCCCAGGCGTCGAGCCAGGCCTGCAGGATCGGGCCGCCGCCCAGGGCGGCCTGGACGCAGGCGACGATCCCGACGAGGATTCCCAGCGCCGCGACGCAGCCGCCGCCGACCAGAAAGCCCCAGAACGCGTACTCGGTGACCGTCCTGCCCGGGCCTCCGGGGCTGCGGTCCTCGGGGTTGGGCTCCATGCCTCGATTCTACGCGCTGGGGTGTAGGTGACGCCATGCCCGAGCCGGCCGCGGGCTCGGCGGTGTCGCCCGAAAGTGTCGGATGGGCGACAGCGTGCGGCGGGGAGGCGGTCCGCCGCGGCTACGGGCCCTGCTCGCCCACCAGATCGAAGCCGGCCTTCTTCTTGAGGCCGACGCTCTTGAAGAAGTTCTCCAGGTCGGACTGGTCGGGGCCCATGAACCCCACGCCGTCCAGGAGGTCGTCGAGTGCGCCCTTCTTGCAGCTGGCCTTGAACTTGGCGATGCGGGTGGGCTCGGTGAGCGAGCTGCGCAGATCCGCCTGGGCCTTGCAGCCGTCGACGACCGCGATGGTGTAGGCGGTGGTGCCGATGATGCCCGTCTTGAAACGCACGCCGACCCAGTTCTTCTGCTTGAACTTGGCGCGCGTCTCCTTGGCGGTGGCCTTGCGGTTGATCAGGTCCGGCTCGAACATCGACACCATCATTCCCGCCGAGCCGGGGGCGAGCGCCACGTAGACGCCGCCGCTCACGAACGGAGGCAGGAGGGTGTTGCTCAGGGTCGAGGGGCCGGTGTAGAAGCACCCCGCGATGCAGACGGAGAAGCCTCCCGCATAGCCGATCCCGCCGGTGATGTAGCCGATGGGAACGGCGGGCGGGGCCGGCTTGGCCCCCTTGATCGCCGCCCGACCGGTGAAGGCGACCAGGGGGAGATCGGTCCGATCCAGCGCCAGGCCAGGGGCTGCGATCTGCGCCCCCGCGGGCACGGCGATGCTCAGGGTCACCAGGGCGATCAGGGCGGCGGCAGGTCTCATTCCGGACTCCTCGGGGGCGGTCCGGAGTCTACAGCCCCCCTCGCCGGTGGCCAGCGTCCGGCCCGACGACCGACCTGGTCCTCTTCCCTGGACAGGTCGTAGCCGAGCGGGTGGCGTTCCCTCGCGGGCATGGCGCAAGCGGATCGGATAAACCCGTGGCGGGAGATCTCGTTGACCGCCGTTCGTCGACCGACGCGCCGCAGCCGGAGGGGGGCCGTGGCACTCCTCGTGCTGGGCCTGATCGGGCTCGTCGCGTGTCCCCGGCTGGGAGGCGAGACGCCTCGCCGGGACCGGGTACCGCGCCCGGCTCCGCGCATGGGCCGTCTCCTGCTGGCCGAGGTTCCGGAGGTCGGTCGCATCAGCGGCATCAGCGGCGGGGCTGCGGGGGCGCTCCTGGTGGGCGGCACCGAGGGGGCGGCGCTGGTCACCAGTCGTGGCGAGGCGCGCGCCCTGGGGGGCCGCAAGAGCCCCTTCGCCCTGGATCCGGTGCCGGGCCAGGATCCCTCGCGTCCCAGCTTCCTGGGCCGGGCCACGGATGGCTCCCTGGGCTGGGTGGGCGCCGACGGCCGGACCCGGGCGCGCATGCCGCGCGGGGCCCACGACGTCGCGGCGGGGCATCTGGATCGGGACGGCTCCCTCGATCTGATCGTGGGCCTCCCCAGGCGCCAGGGCATCCGGCGCCTCGACGAGCGGGGGCGCACCGTGTGGACCGCACCCGACGTGGATCCCTGGCAGGTGTCCCTGACTCCGCCGGACGCCGAGGGCGAGCGCGCGATCGTGCACAGCAATCGCAACGGCCTCTTCGTGGTGCGGGACTCCGAGGGGCAGGTGAGCTCGTGGTTCCACACGGGCTGGCCGGCCAAGCACTTCGCCCTGGTGCGCTGGCCGGACGAGGCGGGTGAGGTCGCGGTGCTCCAGCGCCGCGGCGCGAGCGTGGGCCTCTACCAGCTGGACGGCACCGAGCACGCCATGCTGATGTCGTCGGTGGCCAACGACACGGAGCGCGTCGAGGCGGTGTCCTTCGATCCGCGCGGCGACGGCCGGCCCTGGCTGGCCGTGCTCGACCACCTGCACGAGCCGGGCCCGACCGTCCTCAGCGTCTACGATTTCCGCGGCCGGTCCGTCCACGAGGAGGTGTTCCTCGACGGCTGCGGCGCGCTGGGCGAGATGACCCGCGAGGGGCGCGGCGAGCTCATCGTCGGCTGCGGGTCGCGGCTCTGGCGCTACGGCACCCTGATGCGCCGCGACCACATCCCGCTCTCGGTGGACGAGGCCCGCAGCGGGGGGGACGCGATCGGGCCGCTCAACTTCGGAGATCCGGTGGAGCGCGTCCGGGCCCTGCGCACCCTGATGGAGGGCCACACCTGCCGCGACGCCGAGTGCGAAACGAGCTGGATCGAGGTGCAGAGCCAGTTCTATGTGCTGGTTCCGGAGTTCGAGCGGGGAGGGCTCGGCGGCGTGGTGCTGCTGGGGCTCCCGGAGCCGTCGGAGAGCTTCGACGAGGGCGTGCGCGCCTCCTGGGAGGAGCTGCGCGATCTGGTGATTCGCCAGATCGGCCGGCCCGACGTGCGTACGGCGGGCTTTCCCTCCTATCGCGACGTGGACCGGGCCCCCGCCGAGGACGGCTGGCGGATGGTGGACACCCACTGGTGGACGCGCGACGAGCGCGTGGTCGTGCTGGGCGTCGCCACCGTCGACGATCCCGGAGAGGTGCAGTACGTGCCGTACGTCCGGGTGGATCCGCACTCCGCCGAGCGGGCGGTTCGATAGCATCCCGCCGTGATCGACACCGTGCTCGTCATCCCCTGCTTCGACGAGGCCGCGCGCCTCGACGTGAACGCCTATCGCGCCTTTCTCGCGGACGAGAAGGGCGTGGGTCTCCAGCTGGTGGACGACGGCAGCCGCGACGGAACCGGCGCCTGCCTGGCGCGGATTCGCGAGGGCTACGAGGATCGCGTCGAGGTGCTCTCCCTGCCCGACAACGTCGGGAAGGCCGAGGCGGTGCGCGCGGGCATCCTGCGGGCCCTCGAGCGCGAGCCCGGCGTGGTGGGCTTCTGGGACGCGGATCTGGCCACGCCGCTCTCGGCGCTGGAGGCCTTGGGGGCGGTGCTGCGCGAGCGGCCCGCCGCCCAGATGGTATTCGGGTCGCGGGTCAAGCTCATGGGGCGCGAGATCCACCGCAACCCGTGGCGCCACTACCTGGGCCGCATCTTCGCGACCGTGGTGTCACTGCTGCTGCGGCTTCCGATCTACGACACCCAGTGCGGGGCCAAGCTCTTCCGCGTCACGGCGGAGCTGCGCGACCTGTTCGCCGAGCCCTTCGAGACGCGCTGGCTCTTCGACGTCGAGATCCTCGCGCGCTTCCTGCAGGCCCGTCGGGCGTCGGGTGCTCCGGGCGTCGAGGCTGCGATCGTGGAGTACCCGCTCGAGCGCTGGGTCGACGTCGAGGGCTCCAAGGTGAGACCGGGCGACTTCCTGGGCGCGCTGCGCGGTCTCTTCCACATCTGGCGGCGCTACGCCTAGCGCCCGCTCACGCGCCCTCGGAGCGGGATCGGGCGGGCCCTCGGTACTGGCCCACCAGCGCGCCGATCAGGACGGCGATGTAGAGCTGCCCGGCCACGGCCTCCAGGTACGAGAGGGTGCGCGCCACCGGATGCACGGGGCTGATGTCGCCGTAGCCCAGCGTCGTGAGCGTGACGAAGCTGTAGTAGAGGAACTCCGACACGATGTCGTGACCGCCGGCAGCGGGGTAGCGGAAGGCGTTCGGCTCCAGGAACTCCACGAAGGCGTAGAAGATCGACCACATCGTGCCCAGCAGGAGGTAGATGCAGAGGCCGCCCATCAGGCGGTTGGTATCCACCCGGCCCGGGGTCAGCACGACCTGTTGGAAGGCGCTCACGATGGTCATCGCGCAGAAGACGGCGATCACCATGAGGTTGGCGAGCTGGACCGCATCGCTCCGGGTCCAGGCGTAGGCGGCCGAGGTGACGACGGCGAGGCCGGTGAGGGCGAGACCCACCGGAAACCAGCGAGGGGAGTCGTGCAGGCTCCAGACCCCGAAGACCAGGGCCAGGGTGAAGGCCAGCTGGACCACGCCGCTCTCGGGCCGGATGGCCTCGATCAGCGGCTCTGCCGCCAGCATCGCAACCAGACCCACGAAGAGGTAGATGAAGTTGTACTCGCGCATCAGCTCGTCTCCCGGGCTCGGGGGTTGTCTTCGGGTGGGGTCCCGCGCTCCATCCGTGCCATACTCCCGGTCGCTCCTGCAACGCGGAGGGATCGCCCATGAAGATCGCACGGATCGCCGGCCTGATTCTGGTGGCCAGCCTGGCCCTGGCTCCCGGGGTGGCATCTGCCGACGCCCACATGAAGAAGGAGGCCGAGGTGCCGACCGGCGGCGGCACGCCCGGCACCACCAAGGAGTGGAACCAGGAGGCCGTCGCGGCCGTGGCCGCCGAGCTCGCCGCAGAGGTGAACACGCTCCGCGACGAGGTGCGCAAGATGCCCGACCCGGGCGTCCAGACCATGCAGTCGAACGCGCGCATGCGGTTCCGGGACAACATCCGGCGCATCCAGCAGACCGCCGCGTCGCTCTCCCGGGAGGTGGCGGGCGGCAGAGGTCACGACGAGACCAAGGACCGCTACTACCGGCTCGACTCGCTGGTGAAGTCGGCGGCCGAGGACGGCCGACGCATGGACTTCCCCAAGCCGGTGCTCGAGCAGATCGAGGTGGTCGTCGGGCTTCTGGATCAGCTCGACGCCTTCTACCACTAGCGGCGCAGATCTCAGCTGGGCCCGGCGCAGGCCCGGTAGAGGGACGCCGCCAGGGCCATGAGGAGCCAGAGGAGGCCCAGGCTGCGCGCGCCGCGGCGCGGGCGAGCCTCCTCTGCCTCGCGGCCGGACTCCGAGGACTCGATCGGCTCGGCGATGAGGGCGGTGTCGTCTTCGGTCCGCTCGAAGACCTGCGCGTCGTCTCCCAGGAGGTCGCGCAGCCGCTGGGGGCCGTCGGACGTGGGGAGGGGGCCGTCGGTCGCGGAGAGGGGGCCGCCGCAGTGGATGCAGCGCCGCATCTCCGGCGGCGCCGACGTCTTGCACGACGGACAGCGGAGCTCGTAGACAGCCGGCTTGCGCATGCCCAGGGCCATGGCGGGAGTGTACCGCGCCGCCTCACTCGGGCTTGGAATCGAGCGCGCGCTCGTAGATCCGGTCGAGGGCCGCCTGCGCCCGTTCGTCGGGCTCGAGGAAGCGCACCCCCATGCCGGTCTGGCGGGTCGCGAAGCCGGGCCCGACGTTGTGGCTGACCACCTCGCCGTTCACGTCGATCTCGCTGGCCGGATCCTGCACCACGATCTTGAGATGCACATGCGTGCCGATCGGCTCCGGGGACGCCACGTTGATGAACACCCCGCCGCGCGAGAGATTCGTCAGGAGGCAGCGCTTCAGCTCGCCTTCGGAGGGGAACTGGACGCGCAGGTTCACCGGGACGCGCACGGACTCGCGCCGCTCCTCGTGCTCCGGCCGGGTGGGGGGCGAGAAGGTGGCGTTGAGCTGCTGCTTCAGCTCGCTCCAGCGCGTCAGCTCGCGGGGCGACAGCGCATCGCGCCGTCGCTTGCGGTCGAGACGCACGTACTCGCGAAACAGACGCTGGACATCCGCCATCCCGGTCCGACTCTAGCCCGCGAAACGGCGCCTGCCGGTGGAGCGTTTTACACTCATGGATTGCTAGGATGGGCCCATGACGATCGACGTCGCCGCCCACGCCGCGCGGATCGAGGAGCAGGGATACACGCTCCTCGAGGATGTCATCGAGCCAGAGTTGGTGAAGGCGCTGACCGAGGACCTGCTGCGCCTCGAGCACGACCTCGGCATCGAGCCCTCGCCGAACGAGTTCGAGGGCGCCGAGACGATCCGCATCTACAACCTGCTGGCCCGCAGTCGGGTCTACGAGCGGGTTCCGGTCCATCCCCGGGTGCTTCCCCTGGTCGAGGCCGTGCTCGATCCGGGCTGCCTGGTCTCGTCGCTCTCCTCCATCAGCATCCGGCCCGGAGAGGATGCCCAGCCCCTGCACGCCGACGACCAGCTCCTGCCCGTCCCGCGCCCCCACGTGCCGCTGGTCTGCAACACCATGTGGGCGCTGACGGACTTCACGGAGGCCAACGGCGCGACGCGCATCGTGCCCGGCTCCCACAAGGCCGACCGCGCGCCCAGGTACGGCGGCCACTACGACTCGATTCCGGCCGAGATGGCGGCCGGCTCGGTCCTGGTCTGGAACGGCAGCCTGTGGCACGGAGGCGGGGCCAACCGCACCTCCGAGCGTCGCGTCGGAATCGCCATGAACTACTGCGCGGGCTGGGTTCGCCAGCAGGAGAACCAGCAGCTGGGGATCCCGCTGGAACGGCTGCGAGCCTTCGAGCCCCGCCTGCGCCGTCTGGTGGGTCTGGGGGTCTACAACGGGCTGGTCGGACACATCGACAAGCGCAGCCCCGAGGATCTCCTGTGCGGAGAGGGCGGGCGCGGGCTGATCTGGGACGGCGAGCGGGAGCTCGACTCCCGATCGTGAATTTTCCCTTTGGTTCCAGCCGTTTGCGAGAAAAGCACCCGGCGCGTGAAGATTCCGCGTCACTTGCGTCTCGCTCGCGCCCACTTCCCATACGCAACAGAGAGATCCCCTTCCCAAAGGGAAAGCGGCTCACAGCGTTCTCGCCGTGGGCCGCCTTCTTTTTCGGCCGCGTGAGCGGGCTCTCCCCTCGGGGAAGCCCCCTTCCAGCCGGGACCAACGGAGCGGCCGGCAGCGGGTCGGTAATCGCCCGGATCCGGTGTCACCTCCGTGCGGGTCGGGGCCACTCACCGGGCACAACACAGATCCCCTTCCCAATGGATGCGGCTCACACCAGGATGGCGTGGGCCGTTTCCATTGGGTGCGCTGGCCGAGCGGCCGGCGTCCGGATCGGCGGGTGGCCTAGATGTAGTTGCCGCCGGTGGGGACCAGGTGGGTGTCGGTGCGGCGCACGCGGTCCACCTCGTGGATCAGATCCTCGGTCCCGACCAGCTCGACGTCCTCGCCCGCCGCCTCGCAGCGCGCCTTGCGGCGCAGTGCGGCGTGCATGATGCGGATCCAGTCGCCGGTGGAGGGCTGGCGATAGCGGCTCACCACCTGCTCCCAGTCGACGCCCTCGAAGAGGGTGCGCTGGGCCCGCTTCTCCGCCGCGGCCGAGTGGATGGAGAGCGCGGCCACCACGTCGTCCGGGAAGACCGGATTGACCTCCACCACGCGCTCGAAGCGCCCGGGGGCCAGGAAGGCGGGCCGCAGGGTCTGCGGGTGGGCGCTCGACGCCACCACCAGCACGTCCTCGGCGGCCACCGTGCGATCCACCAGCTCCAGCAGGAAGTCCATGATGGGGCCGATCGGCAGGTCGGTGCG